>CAZSTZ010000143.1:0-14235 GCA_964609515.1 uncultured bacterium
TAACACGCAACTTGCAATTTGTCAAGCCCTTTCAGAAAGCAATTAAGAAAATCATCGGCCACAAGAAAAATAAGATATATTAAAAACCGACGGTCCACCAACAACACCTTGCCCGATCGCCCGCCATGAAACTGCAACGCCAAATCAAAGGAGAAATAATCGTCCTAGACACCGAACACCCACTGGGAGGCGGTGGAGAAGGTCGCATTTATTCCATATTGCAAGAACCTTCCCTTGTAGCCAAAATTTACCACAAACCCACGGACGACGATGCCGACAAACTGGCAGTCATGTTAAGTATGCCCCCCGAAGCACCGGTCGTCTTTCCGGGACATTCTTCCATCGCCTGGCCCATAGATTTGTTACACACTATTAAGGGCAGGCAAAAAATCGTCGGCTACCTCATGCCCAAAGTAACCCGTTCGGAAGCCGTACATATATTCTACACGCCCAAAAACCGCCGCCAACAAAAACCTCTATTTAACTATCTCTACCTCCACCGAACGGCGCGAAACTTAGTAGCAGCAGTAGATTTATTACACAAGAGGGGAGTCGTCATCGGCGATGTCAACGAATCTAATATCCTCGTCAGCGACACCGCCCTCGTCACCCTAGTTGACACCGACTCCTTTCAAGTACACGACACTTACACCGATTATACTTTTCCCTGTCCGGTGGGCAAAGCCGAGTTTACCCCTCCAGAACTTCAAGGACAAAGTTTCCGAGAGCTACTTCGCCTTCCCGAACACGACCTCTTCGGTGTAGCAGTCTTAATCTTCCAACTCCTGATGGAAGGAACCCACCCCTTTGCCGGAGTATATCAGCGTCGGGGCGAGCCCCCCACTCTGGAAGCGCGAATTAAAGAAGGTCATTTGCCCTACGGTAACAAGCGCTCTCCCTATCGTCCCATGCCCCTAGCACCGGATTTTAACATTTTACATCCCAGACTGCAAGAATTATTTATCGCTTGTTTCGAGAAGGGGCACTCCGAACCGGCTGCGCGACCCGATACTTTAACTTGGCTGCAAGCTCTGAAAGTAGCAGAAGCCGAGCTAGTAACTTGCGATAAAAATCCCCAACATCGATATGGAGAACATTTAAACTCTTGTCCCTGGTGCGATCGCGCCAAAAAACTCAAAGGTCGAGACCCCTTCCCTTCCCGAGAAGCGGTGGAAAGAAAACAACACCTCGAACCCGCGAGACCTCCAAAACGAAAGCAACTTGCATCGCGATCGCCAATTAGAACCACCGCCGCCAAACCCCCACGACCTCCCCAACCGATTACTATCACTCAGAAGCTAGGACAATATCAACCCTTGCTGACTCCCATCCCCAAGCGTTCTTCCTCTCATTCATCGATAATTATACCTACCCCGGGCGGCGGCAGAGGCATCCCCGGAGTTATCTGGGATAGTCTCTGGGGAGGAATTTGGGGTGGGTTTTTCGCTTCCGGAGTGTTGGGAGTCGCCTTCGGTACTTATAAAGGCGGCGGCTCGATAGTGGGAGCGATACTAATGGGACTTTTGTGGGGTGCTTTTTTTGGCAAAGTTAGCGAATATATCGTACCGGGAACTTCCACCAGAGGAAATCCGGTTTTAACAGCTGCCCTTGGAGGTGTTTTTATTGCCTCAGCGATCGGCGGTATTGTTTTTGGCGTCTCTCGAAAGTTGCCCGTTTTAGGGCAGGGGCTTTTATTTGGAGCTATTTTAGGAACTATCTGGGGCGCTTTGTGGAGCTGGTTTAAGCCACCATTAGCTTTAGCATTTGCTCGGGTTCGGGGCAAGCGCGGGTCGTTTTTGGGCGCCGTTTGGGGCAGCCTTTTCGGTACGATCGCCGCCGCTATTTTGACCGCTTTCTTTGTTCTTAATAGCAGTATCAATGCCGAAAATAATTCCTTCCTAGAAATAGGACTGATGTTGGTAAGTAATATTATTCCAGCTATGGGCGTAGGTTCCATTTGCGGCATGGGTTCCGGTGCGGTTTTTGGAGTTATTATAGGAGCTCCTACTTTGCCCTTGCACCAGCAGTTATGGGGAAGAAAAGGGGCGATTTTAGGAGGAGTTTGGGGCTGTTTTTTGGGAGCGATCGCTGGTGCTATTCTCGGTTCTCTCTTGCCTACCTTTTGGCCGACATTGTTGATTAATTGGATTCGAGTTTCCGCTGATGCTTTGCTTTTTGTTAGTATCATTTTTGTAGCGGGTAGTGGTGTTTTATTCGGTTTGTTTTCCGGTGCAATTTGGGGAGGTATTGGAAAATGGTAATCGGCAATTAACAAGTTCCCAATTAACAAATTCCCAATTAACAATTGACAAGTTCCCAATTCCCCATTCTCCATTGCCAAACGTTATAATAGTTACAACAGGACCCAAACTAAATTAGGAGCAATAAATGTTACGCAAATTGACCATCTTGTTTATCTGTTTGACCCTATCTTGGACTACCGTCGCCTGCGGTGGTGGTTCGAGTTCGAGGTCCTATAGCAATTCCAATGCAGTCTCCAGAACCAACCAAGTAACTCAGGGACAATATCCCGTCCAGCAAGCAACCTATAACGATGCTAATGGGGAATACAGCTTGATATTACTGAATACTCCCGCCGGTCAGTCGTCGGTTTACAACACTATAGATTTGCAAATGGCAAGTCTGACTGAGGAGGAAATTAAGCAAGGCAAGAGTAGTTATGCAGAAATTACGGGCGATCGCGCAGTTTTGCATTTAACCCCCGATTTTAAAATCGAATACGTTCATAACGTCACCGAAACCAGAACCGACCCCGGAACCGGTCGCACCGAAACCGTTATCGTGCGTCGGGAGTCTAACTTTTGGACTCCTTTTGCCGGGGCAGTGGCCGGTCAAGTAGTGGGGCAAGCTTTGGGCAATATGTTATTTACGCCCCAATATTACGTTCCGCCAGTTTATCAACGCGGCGGTACGATGGTTGGTTATGGCGGTTACGGTCAAAGTTACGATCGCGCCGTCGAACGATATCAAACTCGTTACCAAAGTCCGCCGCCGGCAGTTCGCAACCGCCAAACTTTGCGAACTACTGGCAATCTTAATTCCCCCTCTTCCACTGGCACCACTCGCCAACAACAGCGAAATACTAATCGTTCTACCGGTTCTGGTTTTGGAACGACCAATTTACAACGTTCCAATAAGTCTACTCCTAAAAAGCGCCAGCCTAGTTTTGGCAGTGGCGGACGCTCTCGTAGGGGTAGCAGCAGCAGGAGGCGGCGATAAGGAGCTGCTAATAAATGGACAGACTGGCAGCGGACAAGAGCGTTTTTAACCTACAGACATCAAAAGCGTGCTTGTCTCTGGCTTTCTTCAAAACACCAGATGCGCCCTAGATTGCGCTCAATAGTTTGGCCAGGGCCATTGGCCTGTCTTGCGGTTGGACCGTGGGGGGATTTTGTACGCGATCGCCCATCTTTTCCTCTGGTTGGACTGTGGCGCGGCGTCCTTCGTTTATGAGGAATTGGCAATTGGAAATAAAGGAAGATAAGCAAGGGTGCATCTGGTGTTTCGATATTGCATTGCTTCAAGAAATTTTGCGGTAAATATGAGATGCTCCCGATAAGCAAGAGCTTAAGCAGTTTTAGAGTCTCGAGCAATTTAAGGAAGATCTCGGTAATTTTTAAGAGATATTTAAGGGAAAACCCACCGGGTACACTGCAATGCAAGAAGAAAATTAAGAATTTGACGCTTTTTGGTAATGGGGAACGCGGTAATGGGTAATAAGAATGCCCTCAGAAGAAGAAAAAATACCATTCTTTATTTTTGCTGCATATTCGATGCTCCCAAACCCACCTTTGAGAAAAGCGGCACTAAGGGGCAGTAGAATTGCCAACTAAAAAATTTGGCTATAATAGGATAAAGGCAAAAAATGTTTGCCAAACTACAGTAAAACTTGAGGGGCATCTCAATGCAATTCAAAAACCAAGAGCGGGCCCCGCGTTGCGAGGGCCTTTTTGGTAATTGTTAGGTCATCATTGCTGATGGTGTTCTTGCAAATAAGATGGAAAAGATGTGCCAACTGAGAAACCGAACTACAGTCGAGAGGCGATCGCCTTAAAGCTAGAAAGGCAAAGAGTTGGCTGTTGAAATAACTGCAATTAAAGATTTTAACGATTATAAACTGACACCCAAACCGAAAGCTAGCTGCTAGCAATTTAAGAGAGTGTCACAACTATAAAAAAACTTTATTAAAAAATCCGCAGAATAGAAAGCAAAAGGGGTAAAAGCTAAAATGCTTCCCTTTACTTATAGATAGCCGGTCGCCGGTCTTTTATTGTCAGAAACCCGGTATGCATAAAAAAACCGGGTTTCACAGGCCGGTCGGGTTTAAACCCAAGCCCATTAGTCGGGATTTTTTCGACAATAATCCTGGCAGACACTAATTTATTTGAAAAAAGAATCGACGAACAAACAGACCCAAATCCTTATTAGGGAAATAGTCGATATTATCGAGTTCGAGAAGGTGAAAAAAATGAAATACAAAGTATCAAAAATTTTGAGTACGACCCTAGCATTACCTCTAATGCTGGTACTCAATCTCAGTCAAAGCTTCCCTGCTAGTGGGGAGGAGAAAATAGATGCCGACAACCAGGCCATCAATGGTAATTCACAATTAAATCTAAGAGTGGCAGAAGCTCCAGTAGAAGCTGCAGACAACTGGTTAAAATTGGACGGACAATTCCCCAGAGCTCTATCCCTAGACGAACTCAGGATAGAATCTCCAAAACAGGAGAGGTTTTTAATCGGAAACGACAAAAACACGGGATGTCGTCGATATGGCATTTGCGAGAGTTAAACAAGGGTGGACATTAATTTTGAAGAGAGCCAAGAATTTAACGATTTTTGGGAATGGGGAATAGGTCAGGGGGAATTGGGAAGATAGTCTTTTTACAATAATTTAGGCTGCTTCTTATTTTAAGGAGCCAAGTTAAGGGCTAAAGGTTCCTCATAAACAATTTTTGATTAAAAGTTCGGCGGTACGAACCACCGGATTTTATTTTCTGGTTGCTGTTAGAATGGGTAATGGGCGATCGCTGAATTGGAAAACCAGCAATTAGCCATTACCCATTCCCCATTACCGATTCCCCATTACCGATTCCCTAAAAACATTTATGCTTAACAAAGAACAACCAGAAGAAGCCATAGCAAAAAATCAAGAATCCTTAGAGAGCATAGCCAGAAGCTTGAAACTGTCTCAAGGACAATTTTCCCTAATTGTAGCCCGCAGCAACTACGGAATGCTCAGACAAGAAATGGTGCAGCAGCTAAGAAAAATGGTATTAGCTCGCGGGGTAGAAATTAGAGAAATTTTTTTGCCCCCCTTTGTCGAAACTCTCTATACTACCTTAGACAACTACAAACAAAAAGAGTATTATCCGGGAAAAAAATGGGCCTTAACGGTCTTGGGTTTAGAAGAGGTAAATGCCCTTGACAAACTTCTAACTTCCACCAACACCGTTAGAGAAGAATTTAGGAAAAATTTTCCCTTTCCGGTAGTTTTGTGGGTTAACGATGCGGTTTCAAAAAAGCTAATTCGCTTAGTACCAGATATCGAGAGTTGGGCAACTACTTATGAATTTTCCCTCAGCCCCGGGCAAGTAATTAACTTTCTCAAACATAAGGCAGAGAAGGTATTTTCTACAGTTTTGGAGGCGGGGGCGGAAAAATTTCTGCCTAATAGGGCTATTTTAGGGGCAGATTACTCTAAAGAAATAGAGTTAGCTTATGAAGATTTGCAGCATTGGGAGATAAATGTAGAGCCGGAACTGGAAGCGAGCCTGCAATTTCTGAAGGGTCGCTATTATTACGCCCATCACCAAATCGATAGAGCCCTCTACTTTTATGAAGACAGCTTGCGGTTTTGGCAGCACGCCACTCGCTCGGCGATCGCGCAAAACGGTCATAACCAAAACTGGCATGAAGATAAAAAGAAAATTTCCGCCGCTTTGCGACGAGGTGCGATTTTATTTCATATTGGTTTGTGTTATCGCTATCAGGCAGAACAGCATCGAACGAACAGAGATTGCAATTGGGAAAGAGCTAGAGATAACCTCCAAGAGTGTATCGATGTTTTTCGGGCAGTTCGGCGGAAGGAGCTAGTGGCGAAATTTATCAATCAATTGGGGGAGATTTTGCGACAAACGGGGGAATGGCAAGCTTTGGAACAATTAGCGATCGCCGCCCGCAATTTACATCAAGATCGTTCTGAATTTTCGGTACAGCTAGCTCAAGATTACGGTTTTTTAGCCGAAGTTGCGCTCCACCGCTCTCAATGGGAAGATGCTAAAAAGCGGGCGAGTATTGCTCTGGAGATTCTCGATAAGGCTCCCAAGGACGACGAAGACAGCAGGTTAACTTTTGTCAAACCGCAACATCGGGGGTTGTACCTCTGTCTGTTGGCGCGGGCCCGAGAGCAACTGGGAAACCGAGAGGGGGCGATCGACTGTTTAAAAAAAGCTCGTTTGGAAACCGATCCGCAACTGGATCCTCAGTTGTATTTAAACATCTTAGAGTTTTTGCACGACCTCTACTTTAAAGAAGGCAAATATCGAGAAGCATTTGACATTAAAAAAGAATATCGGACTATTCAGCATCAGTTTGGATATATTGCCTTTGTCGGCGCTGCCAGACTCAAGCCCAAACTACGCATAATTAATCCTCCCCTAGAGCCTGTTATTTCCCCTAATATTGCCAGAGAAATTACGGCTTCGGGAAGAGAACAAGATTTAGAGCGCTTAATCCAAAGAATACAAAGTACGCAGCACAAATTAACTATTATTTACGGTCCTTCTGGGGTGGGTAAAAGCTCAATTGTGGCAGCAGGTTTAGTACCCGAGCTCGAAGACAAAACGATCGGTGCCCGTCAAGTAGTACCGGTCCTGCTGCAAGTTTATCGAGATTGGAGTCGGGAATTAGACAGACAATTAACCTTGACCAACCAACTCTCGATCGCTCCTCCTACAAAAGGACGAAAAACCAGGAGAATTAAGGACCAAAAAAGAGCAAAAAAAATTGGCAGCTCTAGCATTTACAACAGATTGCAATTAGAACGCCTTCCCAACTCTGCGGATATCTCCCCAAAAGAAAATCCAGATACTGAGGTAAGTATTAGGTGCAATGCAGAAGAAAAAGAGCGAGAAGGAATTTTAGAAAAATTAAGAAAAAATTCTCAAAACAATCGTTTAACTGTATTGATATTCGACCAATTTGAAGAATTTTTCTTTTTCTGCCAAGACAGACAAAAAAGTCGGGAATTTTTCGATTTTTTGAGTACCTGCCTCAATCTTCCTTTTATTAAAGTAATCCTAGCTTTGCGAGACGATTACTTGCATAAATTATTAGAGTACAGTCGCTTTAGCAATGGAGCAGGTTCTCATAACGATTTGCTCGCGGATCTTCTTTCTAAAGATAATTTATTTTACTTAGGAAACTTTTCCCGAGAACAAGCTTACGAAGTAATAGATAGCTTGACAAAACGCTCTCATTTTTACTTGCAACGGGCTTTAATTCAAGAATTAGTCAAAGATTTGGCGGGAGATTTTGGAGAAGTTCGCCCCATCGAATTGCAAGTAGTGGGGGCGCAATTACAAGCGGAGAAAATTGCAACTTTAACTAAGTACAAGGAGCTGGGCGAAAAACCCAAACAAAAACTGGTAGAGCGCTTTTTAAAAGAAGTTGTTAAAGATTGCGGGCCGGAAAACGAGCGAACGGCGCAAAAGGTGTTATATTTATTAACGGACGATCGCGGAACTCGTCCTTTGAATACTCAAGGGGAGTTACTGGCATCTTTGCCAGGAACGTCTCCAGAGAAATTGGAGTTGGTTTTAGAAATTTTAGAAGAATCGGGGTTAGTATTTAGGTGGACGGAAATACCTTCGGCTCCCTATCAGTTATTCCACGATTATTTGGTGAATTTTATTAGAAGACAGGAGGAAGAAGAACTAGAAACAGAAAAAAAAGCTCGACAAGAAGCAGAGTTAGAAGCAGCTCGCCAGAGAGAAGAAGCTCTGCGCGATCGCAATCTCAAATTAATCCAGGAAAGGGAAAAAGATACTCAGATAAAGAAAATGCAATCTCAAAGAACGATCGGTTTAAGTCTGGCATTAGTTGTAGTTTTAGCATTGGCGGGATGGGCGTTTAGCGAAAGAAAACGAGCCGAAAATGCAGAAAAATTGGCATTGAGCGCCGGTTCGGAAGCTTTAGCTTTGTTTAACTACGACAACCCTTTAAGAAGGTTAATAAGCAGCGTTAAAATAGGTCAAAAGTTTTTAGCTCAAACTAAAACAACGGTGGGCCAAAAAAACGAAATCGCAGAAGGATTGAGGCTAGCAGTTTCCAGGGTACAAGAAATCAATCGCTTTAGCGGACATACTAAGAACGTTTTGAGCGTTAGTTTCAGTCCGGATGGACGTTTCCTGGCCTCTGCGGGTGCTGACGGTATTATCAAACTGTTCTACCCGGATGGTAGGGATATTGCTACTATAGAAGCGGATAAAATTGCGGCGCTGGATATTGCTTTTAGCCCGGATGGCAAATTCCTAGCGTCTGCAGGAGGGGATAAGACGATTAAAATCTGGAACTTAGATAATCCTATAGATTCTCAGCCGGCGATAGCGTTCGAGGGCCACGGGGATTGGGTAACTAGCGTTAGTTTCAGCCCCGATGGTAAAATGTTGGTCTCGGGGAGCGCCGATGGCATCGTTAAGCTCTGGAGTATTGAGGAAGGTCGCTTCCTCGAAGAGCTGGGAACTCACGAGGGAGAAGTAACGAGCGTTAGTTTTAGTGCCGACGGTCAAGTTGTTGCTTCTGCCAGCGGCGACGAGTCTGCTAGCGGTGAGAATACTGTTAAACTCTGGAGCGTTGACGGTAAGTTGCTACAAACTTTCTCGGGACATGGTGACTGGATCTATAGCGTCAGTTTGAGCCCGGATGGCAAAACGATCGCTTCTGCTAGTGCGGATAAGACGATTAAACTCTGGAGCGTTGACGGTGGGGAGTTAAAAACTCTGAAGGGGCATAGCGATGAGGTTTTGGAGGTGGTTTTTAGCCGGGATGGCAAGGCGATCGCTTCTGCTAGCAGGGATAAGACGGTGAAGATTTGGAGCAGCGAGGACGAGGATAGCACTTTGCTGAAGACTATAGAAGGGCATCAGGATGATGTCTGGGCGGTGAGTTTTTCGCCTAACGGTCGCACTCTGGCTTCTGCGAGCGGAGATTCGGTTCATCTTTGGAGTCGCGATCGCACTCCTTTACGTCAAATTCTCACCGGCCACACGGACTGGGTTTACGGAGTTAGCGTCAGTCCCGACGGGAAAACGATCGCTACTGCCAGTAGAGATAAGACTATTAACCTTTGGAGTCTTGAGGGGGAGTTGCTCGATACTCTAACGGGGCACGAAGAACAGGTAAACTGGGTGAGTTTCAGTCCCGACGGGCAGATTTTGGCATCTGCGAGCGATGATAAGACGATTAAACTCTGGAACGCGAAGACGGGAGAGATGTTAAGGTCTTTAGAGGGACACGAGGAAAAGGTTGTGACTGCCGCATTTCATCCAAACGGCGATCGCCTCGCTTCTATCGGCGAGGAGAACAGCTTGAAAATTTGGAGGGTTGCAGACGGTAAGTTATTATATAGCATCGAATATTCCGGTCTGATAGATGGTAATAACCTGAAGGGTATTAGCTATAGTCCTGACGGCAAGACGATCGCTATTGCCACTCGCGATGAAGTTAGATTCTGGTCTGAGAATCGCAATGCGATCCGGAATCTCGAATTTGAGGGGAAAGCGGAGTTAAATAGCATTAGCTTTAGCCCCAACAGCCAGCAAATCGCGATCGCTTTGGGCAGAAAGGTTGAAGTATTCGACCTACAGGGCAAGGTAATCGATACTTTCGAGGATACCGAGATCGCGAGCAAGGTCAGTTTTAGTCCCGATGGCAAGACGGTAATTATAGCGGCTCAGAAAAAGGTCAAACTGTTGCCCTTCGACGGTCGCAAGTTTGGTCTGGAACGAGATGCTTTGCCGATTATCCTGGAAAATGAGGACCGCGTTATCGACCTGGCCATTAGTCCGAAAGGGGATAATATTGTTATTGCCAGTAAGGATAAGGCGATCGTTTGGAAAGAGGTAAATAAGTTGGCCCTGGAAGATATTGTGGATCGCAGTTGCGAATGGCTACAGGCTTATCTCAAGACTAACGATAAGGTAGAGGGGAGCGATCGCTCTCTTTGCCATTAACCGTTAGTTGTTAATTTTTTCAGAGAGTCTCCCGTAACGCGACAAATGCGCCATTCATCTAAAATCTGGGCACCGATGCCCTTGTAAAAAGCGATCGCTGGGGAGTTCCAATCTAAAACGCTCCATTCCAGGCGCCCGCAGTTGCGCTCTACGGCTAATCCTGCCAGGTAAGTTATCAGTTTTTTGCCGATACCTCGCCCTCGATATTCGGGCAAGACGAACAGATCTTCTAAATAAATACCCGGTCGCGTCAAGAATGTAGAATAGTTATGAAAAAACAAACCAAAACCAACAACTTCACCTCCATACTCGGCAACAATGGCCTCGGCGAAGGGTCTTTCGCCAAAGAGATGCTCTTTGAGAAGTTCCGGACTGCCCGTTACGGCATGAGATAACTTTTCATATTCCGCTAGAGCTTGAATTAGTTTAAAGAGTGTCGGCACGTCTGCTGGCGCTGCCGTTCGCACGATTGTTTCATCCATGACAAGGGGGACAAGGGGGACAAGGGAGACAAGGGAGACAAGGGGGACAAGGGAGACAAGGGGGACAAGGGAGACAAGGGGGAGAAGGAGGACAAGGGGGACAAGGGAGACAAGGAGGACAAGGAGGACAAGGGAGCTCTCCCTTGTCTTCCCCCTCTCCCTTGTCTTCCCCCTCTCCCTTGTCTCCCCCTTCTTTTAAATTCTCAACCAGTCTCTTAAGCGTTCGGCAACTTGAGGTCGTCGCAACTTGCGCATTGCTTTTGCTTGAATTTGACGCACTCGTTCGCGAGATAAATTCATAATGCTACTTACCTCGTCTAAGGTATGAGCTTCTCCCGTCACCAAACCGTAACGCAGGACGATCGCATCTTGTTCGCGATCGCTCAACACGTCCTCCAAGACGCTCAAAATATCGTGACGCATCATCGTGTCGTTCATTTGTCCTTCAGGAGTGATATTTTCGCTATCTTGGAGAAAATCTAGAAGTTCTGTATTTTCTTCGGTGCCGAGGCGGTGGTTGAGAGAGAGAGTTTTTCGTCGCAGTTGCTGTAACTTTCGTAATTGTTCGTAACTGACTTCCATTGCTTCTGCAAGCTCGCTTTCGCTGGGGGGACGATTGAGCGATCGCCTTAAATCCCGATAAACCCTTTTTAGCTTGTTTATCTGTTCTACCACATGAACCGGCAGTCGAATAGTTCGTCCTTGATTGGCAATGGTGCGAGTAATTCCTTGACGTATCCACCAGTAAGCGTAGGTTGAAAATTTATAACCTTTTTCGGGGTCGAATTTTTCTGTGGCTCGGTTTAAACCTATAGCTCCTTCTTGAATTAAATCCAGAAATGGTACGCCGCGATTTAGATAGCGTTTGGCAATGGAAACTACCAACCTGAGATTGGAACTAATCATCCTTTTTTTTGCCGACCGACACTTATGTAATCGATAATCTAATTGGACTTCGCTTAGGTTCATTGCCGAGGCAAGCTCGGCTTTTATTGGCTCTCGCCCTAACTCTACTTTTAATTTTTCCTGGAGCTGTTCGATAGCTACTAGCTCTCGGATGAGGCGGGCCAACTCTAGCTCTTCGCTGGGTTGGAGGAGAGGATAACGAGCCATTTGTTTGAACAACATTCCCACCGCATCGTCCGAGTCTACTTGATAATCTGCTACGCGGGAAGTTACAGCTTGCTGATTCATTTTGGAGTCCTCCTGAAAATGGGCTTTTGGTTTTGAAGATTTGGCACTCACCAGTTGTTTTACTACCTGGCGGTCTGGTAGATTTGCTTGACTATTGACAGAGTTTGTTTGAGATGGGTTCTCTAGGTTGCCTGAATCCACTTTTTAATTTTTTTTGCGTCTACCTTTTCTATTATAGAATATTGTAAAGATTAGGTTAATCCTCCCAGTTAAATTTTCCATTATATCATAATTTTTGAAAATTGCAAGGAGCCGTTGGGGTCCGATTTTGGTTCCTTCTTTTATTTGCCAAAAAACTTTTTAGTTTAACTTACTTCTTTTTGTTTGTCAAGGAGAAGAAAAGCGATCGTCTCAACCCTATTTTTGCACGATTAGCTGTAGTCTTAACTACCAAATGCAAATTTTCTCTGCCAAGAACAACACCAGGCTCACTTATTACCGAACGGGTAAACATACATTACTGGTTCAACGAATAGATTGCCGTCTTTGCAGATTTTGGCGATCGCTTTCGATCCACTCTTCTATTGACTTGGGTTCGACTAATTCTATTCTCTGCTTCGCCCACTGACAATACTCCAAAGAAAGCTCGCACCCCATCCATCGCCGTTGCAGTTGTTCGGCAACAACGGCGGTGGTACCGGAACCCAAAAACGGATCTATAACTAAATCCCCGGGGTTGGAGGATGCTAAAATTATTTTCCTCAACAACTCTTCGGGTTTTTGGGTGGGATGGGGGGTTTTTTCGTGCATCCCGTTGCAGGTGGTAGGTATTTCGATAATATCTTTGGGTTTTGCGCCTTGGGGGTGAGGTTGCCAATGGTTTTGGTTTTTCCCTTTGTTGCTGTATTGACTGGTTTGAGCTTGGGTGCGATGGGGATATTTTAAAGTATGATGGTTGTAGGGAATGCGAATGTCGTCGAGATTAAAGGTAAACTGTTTGCTTTTGCGGAAGTGTAAGATACTTTCGTGCGATCGCCCCCAGTCTTTCCCCAAATTAGCTTTATTCTTGTAATGCCAAATCAACCAGCGGCAGCTATGGAAAAACTTCATGGCGGGCAGTTTGAGGTCGGCGATAATCTCGGAAAAACCGCAAACGTAAAGGGTGCCGGTTGGTTTTAAAATTCTCGCCGCTTGTTCTATCCATTGCAAGTTCCAGTTAACGTATTGTTGTTGGGATTGAAAATTATCCCAGTCTGCTTTTTTGAGATTATAAGGAGGATCGGCGAAGATTAAATCTGCCGATGCCGGGGGTAAAGAGGATAACCAGGCGATCGCTTCCCCGTTCCAAATTTCACCGCGAGGGTGAGAGTAAAATAGTTGATATTTCATCTTTGTAGTGCGCGTCGCGCACCAACGAACAACTGGTAGGTGCGCGGTGCTACAACAGTTAGATAAGTCGCCATTCGCGAGCATCCACAAAGAGAGACAAATGCCCGACGTTAGTGGTGGCGACTATAACCTCATTCCCCTCTGTTTCCGTCAATACCGTTGCTTGCGCTGCCAAAATTACATCCCCATCAATTTCCTTGGGGTCCGCCGTGGGAGTGCCTTGCTGCCGGGCTCGGGCCCATAATTCAGCCGCTTTGAGCATCGCTTCGGTGGTAATGGGAAGGTAGGGCGTAGTAGCTTTGAGGCCGTCAAGTTTTCGGATACCTGCCAATTTACGGGCGCGAATTAACTCGCGCCTAACTTCATAATCGGCAATTTCTGGAATTGTCACTTCATAACCTCTTGGTTCGAGAGAATCAAACCACAGTTGACATTCTAAGGAAATGGGCGTTGCTTTGGGATTTGTGACCATCCCTAAAGGGCCAGAATCCAATAATACTATTTTACTCATGAGGAAACAAAGGTCGATTAGAGGACAAACGGTCTTCGTCTAAGGCTTTTTTGAGAAACTCCCAGGTTTCTTTTTGTTCCTGTTCGTCTTCATCCTCTCGCCAAGACCTCAGCAATTCGCTGCGGGCCTTTTGTCGGGCAGCTTTTAGCACTGGGTCGGGGTTTTTAAGTTCCGCCACAACTTTTTTATAGGGGTCTTCCGATGGCGAGTTCATGGCCGCGCTTTCCCCAAACAGGCGGATAATTTCCATGAGGTTAGGCCAGTATTCTTTGGGTATTTTATTGATTTCTAGCACTAACGATTCCATCGTTGCTGGTGGCGGCGATGGGGCCGCAGATGTTGGCGGCGATGGGGCCGGTGCTGTTTGCGGGCCGCTTTCTTTTTCTTTTATTTGTTCTGTCATTTTTACCTCCTTTGGTCGATTAGTTGGTAAGGTGCGCGACGCGCACCCTACTATTATATC
>CAZSTZ010000143.1:14335-16689 GCA_964609515.1 uncultured bacterium
CCTCCTTTGGTCGATTAGTTGGTAAGGTGCGCGACGCGCACCCTACTATTATATCTTAAATTACTCGCCGAGATTTCTGGACGGTTGCCGATAGGTGAAGGTAAAGGAATCTCCACTGGCAATAACCTGCCGCATTTCGTCGTACATCGGATATTCGCCGATACCGCTCAAAACTGCCCATCCCCGCGCCCTCGTTAAAGCAACAAAGATGGCGTTGCGCAATTTAATCTTGCTCTCATTTTCGGCAATGCGATCGAACCCAACTACATACACCATCTCTGCTTCGTTTCCTTTTGCCCGGTGGATGAGAGAAATTGTGACTCCCCCTTCTTGCCAGAAGCTATCTCGATTATTTTTATTGGGGTCTAAATCGTTAAGATTTCGGGCAGTGGGAATATAGATAGGAATGCCTTTAGCTATCAAAAACTCTGCCACCTCTTTTTGTAATTTCACTGCCTCATCGCGATCGGAACCGAGAACCACTACGAGAATATTTCGGGAGGGTTTAAGTCCGTCGTTTTCGAGATTGTTTTCGAGGTTTTTTGCTAAAGCATTTAATTCCGCTTCCCGGCTTTCAAAAACGTTAAATTGCAAAACTGGTACGTCGGAAATTTCAGGCATGGGATTGGGGGAATTTTCTGACGGTCGGTGGAGGGTAATTTTTTGACCGTTATTAAAATTACCCGTCACTTGATAGCCAATATTTTCCCAATCCTTTTTTCGGGTATATCCCGACAGCATCCCCTCGGAACGTAGCAATCCCATACCAATTGCATGAGCCGCAGTTAAAATTGGATGGGGAGTGCGATAACAGCGTTTCATAATTGTGCTTTTTTGAATGCCGCCACGATGCAAACCTTGGACTAATTTGGTGTATTCTTCGCCAAATAATTCTTTGGCAGTAGCAATATTTAAACCGTGCAAATTTTGAGCTTCGTCGTAAGCCCAAATCAAGCGTTTTTGCAGGGGATTTTTATCGTCAACTGGTCGTAAAGCTTGCCACGCCATCCAATAAATCGGCTGTTTGTCCTGATATTTTAATTCATCGCGAACTACTAAATCCTGTCCTCCGTCGATGAGAATGGCATCAAACATCGGCTCAATTTCTGTCTTTTCTAGTAGTTTAAGAACTACACCTGCCAGCTTTTCTGGGGGAACGTTTTTATTATTATCCAGAGGAAAAGGTTCGAGGCCATGAGCTTTGACAATTTTCCGGTATAAACCGTTTCGCTTCCGCGCTCCCCAGGCGTGAAATACTTTTAATTTAGAATTTTGGCGGTTGTACTTTTTCTCGCCGTTGCTAAATTTTTGTAACCAGAAATCGACTTGAGATTCCATCAAATCGTAGAGCGATCGCGTAAAAAACACTAAGGCAATATCCCATTCTGGATGCTGCAAGTGCATATAAGCAGCTTTTTGACATAATAAAACTGTTTTCCCTGAACCGGCAATGCCGCGAATTCGTTGAGGGCCTGGAGGAATTTGTTTGGCAATATCTAGGTTTTCTTCTGAGAATTGTTTGAGTTGGTCGTTCATTTTAACGATGGCGGTAGAACGGGTTAAATTAGAGGGTGAGTAGTTCATAAAAAAGAATTTTTTCTTTGTAATTGGTTGACAATTTAAAGGTAGCGAATTTTCTCAGCATCGCCAAGAGCAGATCGGGTCAGTTTATTCTGACCCGAAGTGACCTTGCCAAAGTGGAATGGAATATGGTATACTCGTTGGTTAGTTCGTAGTAATCGCGGAGCGCGATTTAAAAGAGAACCCAACTTTCTATGTCGGGTTCCACGAAGGTCCGCACGACCTACAAAGAACTACAAAGAACGGCTTTTTTCCTTTTGGGGCGAAAATTTGTAGGTAGGGCGCGCGTGAAACGGAACCCAACTTTCTACAATTCATTTAAGAAACCCGGTTTTTTGGAAAAACCGGGTTTCTGAGATAGCAAGGAAAAACCCGGTTTCTGAGATACCAAAAAACAGAGGAAAAAAATTATGCAAAATAGTTCTTCGAGAAGCATTAAGGCTACTAAATTAGGAATACAAAAACTCCGAGAGGCAAAAAATTCTCAACGCTTAACTTACGAAAAGCTGGAAGAAAAAGCGGGTTTTTCTCTATCCACAGTTAAGCGTTTTTTAAGCGGAAAAGCTGTAGAGATTTTCAAGGCAGAATGCATTGCTCAAGCTTTAGGTTTGGAATTACAAGAAGTTGTTGAAGTCAGCAATAACGAACCAGAAATTACTAATACCCAATCGGAAAAAACTATTTTAATTCATCGGCAAGTATGCCAACAAATGCTTGTCGAAAAACGGCGTTTAACTACTAATCCTTTAACTGCAAACGATGGCAGCAGTTTC
>CAZSTZ010000144.1:0-16666 GCA_964609515.1 uncultured bacterium
ATATTATAGTTGAGAAGCATGGCGGTGGCCTTCGCTGCGAGAGCGTCGAAGGCGAAGGCACTACTTTTATTATAGAAATTCCAATTTTTGCTAATTGTTAATTGGGTTATTGGTTGGCAGCGGATTTTGAAGCGGATGTAGCGGATGGGTTATTGGCGTGGAATGGAGATGGGAAAATATGTTCAATTAACAATTAACAAATTTCAATATCAAAAAATCTTGTAGGGGTAAAGCATTCGGGAGATTAATTGTTGGAACCATCGTTAAGTTATCTGTCCGAATGCTTTGCCCCAACCCCAGGTTTAACTTTCTGTTTAAGAAGATTGAAAAAACCCGGTTTCTGGCGGGCGAAAAAGGTTAATTGCCCCACCAATGTCCCATCCGCTACATAAACTAAAATTTTTTCCGCTGGCTCCCCCCTTTGCAAGGGGGGCGGGGGGGGGGATCCTTCAACATCCGCTGCTAACCACCAACCACCCAATTGTTAATTAAGGTTAATTGCCCCACCAATAACCCATCCGCTACATCCGCTTCAACATCCGCTGCTAACCACTTTAGCTGCTATTTCGACGCGATCGCCCCTTTCAAAATACGATAAATTAACCAGTCATTTACTCCTGGAAGCGGCGTTAATTATCGAGTGGTGCGCGGGGGAAGTTCCAGAGGATTTTTTGTGGGAGTTGGCGGCGATGCAGCGAGAGTTGATGGAGTGGAAAAAGGTGTTTCCCGTGGAGGAAGTCAGGGGTTTATTGGCTTTAACAGCTAGGAGGCGATCGGACAGGATTTTGCAAATAGCCGGAATGTTGTAGGGTGGGGCACCGGCATTGCATTCAGAAATTTAATTGTTAATTGAGAAAACCCATCCGCTACATCCGCTTCAAAATCCGCTGCTAACCAACAACCCCAATTGTTAATTATTAATTGTTAATTATTAATTGTCAGTTAAACGTGGGGGCGGGGCAAAGCATTCGGACACGAAAATTTATGGTTTTTCCAAACATTTATCGCCCGAATGCTGTTGCCCCTACAATTCTTTTTTTCCATTTAGAAAATCGGTCCGCCAGTCAATAACAATATCTATCGCTATCATCAGGAGTAGGATTTTCTTTAGCCTTGCGCATTGCCCCCAAGAGAGTTGACATGAATACGCAACGTTTGGCAGTGCCGCCACTGCGAAGCGATAAAGTTATACGCCTAAAGCTGTTGGGAAGACCCTTATAGTCAAATTTCATCTTCCAAATACCTGTCGAGGAACTATGGTAAAAGGTTGTTTCATCGCTATCTATTTGCACTCTGGAGTCGAGGTCGTTCCATTTGGCATCTTCGGGCTCTATATCTTCCGGGTGAACTGCCCATTGCGCTACTCCGTCTTTATTCCGAAAGCTTGCCTGCCAGGTTTCTTTATTAAGTTTTGCTTCGCTTTGAGCCCTGCGCAAGGCGTTGTAAACTCTGTCGTTGGCAGTGCGGAGACTTTGGCGGTTAATGAAAGCTACCCAACCGGGGGCAACTATCGCTGCTAGGATACCGATTATCAGTACCACTACCATCACTTCTACGATGGTAAAGCCGCGATTTTGTCTCGGTTGATACTGCGACCTCGATAACCGATGGAGTATATCGATGCATCCCGTTCTGGAGTTGTGGTCGTCCATCTTTTTTAGAGGAAAAAAAGTATGCCACCCAATATATTATCGGATGGCAAGTGCTTTTTTTCATTTTTTCATTTTTTATTTATATTTGACTTTTTTAGGGTTTTGTGGTAATAAAACCATCCCGTAGGTTGGGTGGAGCGCAGCGGAACCCAACAGCGTTAACTGCTTGGCACTGGACAATCGTCGCCCGAGGCAGTTCTCATACTACCCAAGAGAGTTTGAACTATAACGCAGCGCTTGAGCTTGTCCTCTGGCGTTGAAACTACAACTATAAAAGGTAGCTTATTATCGGAGTCTTCTACTGCCCCAAGGTTATTAAAGGTTATTTCTGCTGGTGCGAGCGTCGTGGCACTGCTACAATCTTCTGGGCCAGCGCATTTACCCACTACCAGCTTAACCATTCCAGGTTTTATTTCTCCGTTGGCGTTGAGTTTCTCCTTTGACTTGTCGATGATTTCGACGGTTGGTAGATCTGCCTCCATAGCAAAAGCAACCGTCACATCTTTCTTATTCAACTTAGCCTCGCTTTGAGCGGACCTCAACGCCCGAAACACCCCATCGTTAACAGTGCGGGTGCGCTGTCTGCTGACGAAGGCCAGCCAACCGGGGGCGGCGATCGCGCTTAAGATTCCTATTACCAGCACTACCACCACGAGTTCTATAAGGCTAAAACCGGCCTCGGAGTTAGATTTCCGAGTGGATGCCTTGGGGGATATTTGCCGTAACAGTTTTAATAAAATTGGAGGTTTCATGTTATGCTCCTGTTTTTTTATAAGGGATTTTATGAAAGTTGGTGGCATCTATAGCTATTCTCCGAAGCCACTGCGGGCTCCCACTTGGGCGGTTGCTTTGGGGCAGTAGGGGTCGTTTTTGTATGTAGCAGGGGTTGTAGCTGTAGCCGGAGTGTCTTCGCAACTAAAATCATTTTGACTGCGACGGAGGGCGTTGCCGACAACCTCTATTTTGGCGAATTTGTAACCACTGGCTTCTATCAAGGGTGTATCAGCAGTACCGTCGTCATCAGTATCGACTAATGGGTTGTCCAAGTTAAACCCTTCTATGTAGTTTACTAATGTAATAACATCGTTGCTGTATGTCTCATCACTCTTTTTTGTCCACTCCGTGGGATTGTTCTGATAGTCGTTAAACCCCAAATCTCGCATAAACTTTTTCTTTGCATCAGTGCTACACACAGTTTCATTCCTACCGTCATCGCTTGGGTCATCCTGGCAAACATAATTACCACTAAGGTCTGTTACCCCATCCTGAATTTGAAACCTAGCTATGCGCTTAGGGCAGGTGCCACCAGAGGGCTGACACCAAATCGAACTGTTGTCGGTTTCTGTAATCTCGTAATAGGCAACTAACGACAGAACGAAGGTATCATTACACGAGTCAGTATCAGGGTTTTCGCAAATACCCCCCGACGGATCGAGGGCATTTTCCACATATTCCCGCTTCCAGAACGCTAAAATAGGCTCTTTGTTTGCATCGCCAGAATGAGGCAGTTGAGCTTCTATATCTGTTACATCATCATAAACATAAATCGCCTGACTCATATCTTGAGCGATGTAGTCAATAGCCGCCTGTAACTCTTGCTCGCTGTTAGTCTTGGCCTGTTCCCTAACGTCGCTGTTAAGAACATTGACCACAAAACCCAACATCGGCGTAATAATCAAAGCAGCTATCACCATACCCACCAGCAGTTCTATCATCGTGTAGCCCGCAGTAGGTTTGGGGGGGTGTCGCCGGGGGCGGCGTCTGGTTTTTAGGAGTCGGTTGAGTAGGGTTTTCATGGTTAGATTCTCCTGGTTGGTTGGTTTACGGGAATAGGGGGGGGTTGTTAGAGGCGATCGCGATACTTTTGGAAAGAGTTGTCAGTAGGGCTGATGTCTGTTGTGCCCGTATATAAAGGTTTTTCCTTCTCTTCTCCTCCATCGGTATATCTGCTCGACAACCCTGCATTATTAACAGCTGATGCCGCACTATCTTCCTGGGGTAATTTCACCGAGCTTTTGAAAGCGCTTGCCCTATAGACCTTCACAGACAGTTCATAGCCGAGCTCCCGTTTGGCTGTAGCGTGCTTCTCCTTATCGCTCTCGCTGTTAGCCTGTATCATTGCCTGTCTATAATCGCTTGGAGCGTCGACGATGTTATTAATCGACCCCAAAACCATCATGTCCGTCATGCTTTCGGGCTTGCATTTTCCATCGCCGTCGTTATCCACGCAATAAAACTGACCTCTATTAATATCCACTATTGCAGTAGTGCAGTATTGCAGGTTGCCACTATCATCAACTTGCGAACACTCGGTCAAGGCATTCGCTGTAATCATGTCATCGCCCGCAAAGCCCTTTGGAGGGTCTAGTTGTCTGGTTCGCACCGCATCAATATAACTCCTAGCGGCCTGGGCCGCCAGTTCGATACGTCGGGCCTGAACCCGAGTTCCCACCGAGAGGATGATAACCGGGGCCACCGCGCTCATCAGCACCGCAACTATTACCATCGCCACCAAACTTTCCATAATGGTGTAGCCCCCCTGGGGCGGGGGGGAGGAGTGATTTATTTTCTTGAGAACTTGTTTGAGTTTCATAGTCTGTTAACCTCCTTTATCAATCTATTCGTAACCCGAGCAGTCCAGTCCCGACGGGCGGTTAACCGCGTTAGTCGGGGTATCCTCGTCAGTCTTCGCGCACAACAGACCCTTAACCCAGTCATCATCGCGACTGACTTCTCGGAAGAACTCATCGGGTTTATTATCCGAGGATGGCAGAGTAAACTTCTGAGCGAACAAATCTGGAGATTGAGAAAGCAAGCCCACATCGAAACCCCAAGGTCTTTCTGGCGGTGTTTGATAGCCGAGAGTCCCATTATGCTCGCCCACAGGATATTTTTGCTTGTAGCCAAATAGCTCGGAGTCAGCCCCCGTGTCCCTAACTGCCCTTCGCGGTGCCGTAGCATACTTGCTACGTCCCAACTGGATGAAGGCTCCCGATATATTCATATTCCGCGCTGTGGGATACTTCCAATTTTCCAGCACCCCGACCAAGTTTTGCAAACCGCCGTTGCCTGCCCCAGGACGGGAAGGGGTATCCCCTATGGCTGCCACTAGGTTATAAGTTCTCGACTGGGCTGGATTGAACATCCAGTTAGTATTATTGCTATTGTTTGGACCTCCGTTTACTGTGCCTGCCGCAGTGGCATCGGGTTCGTTAATTTGCAGCACCGGTACTAGGCTGATGTTTGCCTGGTTGGTCATCGCTCTGATGTCAACGTCGGCAGGAACGGCAGCAACAGAGTTGAGGCCGGTCCCGCCTGCATTTTGGAAACTGTTAAACCCTAGAATGCGAACCCCTCGCAAGTATGTTTTTTGACCTACTTTAAATGTTGTTCCTCCCGTCGAACCTAGAAAATTACCCACGATATGCTGGGTCTCGTTGCTAAAAGTAACGTTATTATCTACCACCCAGAAAACGTTATTAGGATCGACACCATCTAGTTCCATCGTTACGTTGTCAAAAGTCAGCGTGTCATTTCTCCTCAACACAAATATTGTATTTGCATCTCCTGTTAGGGTCAGTGTTATAGCAGGCGTCGCAGTAGAGCCAATGGTTCCAGGAAGATGCACTACCACCACATCGTCATTATTAGCATCATCAGCAGCATCTATTGAAGTATCGGCAGTAATATCCGAACCGCTCAAGTCGTTTTCCGCTGATGAAGTTGCTGTAAACAGACCGCTTCTAAAAGTAGTAATCGTTGGCTCTTCCGAGCAGCCTCCACCACCAAGTATTTCCGTATCCTCACCAGTTTGCAGCAAGAAATACTCCTGGGAATCACGACCTCCAGCTTTACCAATGCAGGCAGAGTATTTATAGACCTCATCGCCCAAGCTGTACTCCGTACCGCCAATCTCAATTGTCGGCAGAGGCGGCAAAACAGGTTTGTTACCGCTAGCGTCAGGTGCGAGCGGTTTGTAACCCAGATAATACAACAGTTGACCAGCATCGTAGCTTGAGTTTTTATTTGCTTCCGCATCCTGGTTGCTAGTAGTCTTAAACCAGAGAGCGTTCGCTACCGGTCTCGGCACCTCGGCATAGTTTTGGTAAAAATAAGCTTTAACGTTACCGCTGCCATCAACCCCTATGGGTACCGGTGCAAACTCGCCCGTCATCTCCAGTTCGCCATATTTATTTCTCAGAAACGCCACTCGGCGAGGAAAGCGCTGCCAGTCAGAATGGGCCGGTGTAGCAGTAGTACCAGATGCCAGACTGCTAGCTGCTATGCCCGAGTCAATATTAGCAGTAGTGCCTGGTGTTATAGCACCATCTAGAAAGCTAGCGTTCGACTCAAACAACTCGTAAACCGTTCTGGTGGTACCCGTGATGTTGCCCCCGCTTACCTCTCCCACAACCCAATCTTTCTCCTCGCAAGCAGAAACCGGCAACTTCAGACAAACCTCCATCACATACTCGTTAAACTCAACCCGCCGTTGCACCGGAGTCACGAAGTTGTTAAAGTAAGAACTTTTCACCTCCGGAGTGGTACTGCCACTATAATTCGCATCGGTGTAAGGAGCGTAGTCTGTACCAGAACCATCAAGATCGAACCCGCTACTCAAACCGTTAGTGGCGTAATTATTAGCATAGAAGCCATTATGGCGGCGCAAGTCCTGGGCCGTTAGCTTCGTAGCCTCCGTCTGAGTTGCCATCACCGCGCCGTTACCCGCATTATTTCTCAAGTCAAAATCCCCTTCATTGCGGAAACCAGGACGCCAGTCATCCGAAAGCAGAGTCAGAGTATCCGCCAGAATATTAACCGCACGCCAGTTATCCCCTTCGGTACAAGCACTCAGCCTGGGGTCATCAGCGCGACAGGCAAAATTACCGTTAAAGCCAGTGCGACTGTAAAAGTCTCCCC
Organism: uncultured bacterium; assembly: GCA_964609515.1. Classification (GTDB taxonomy): domain Bacteria; phylum Cyanobacteriota; class Cyanobacteriia; order Cyanobacteriales; family Microcoleaceae; genus CALKCV01. The sequence goes on from CAZSTZ010000144.1 coordinate 6,573, forward strand.
AGTCATCGTCCAGTTTGTTATTAAACTCTTCAACTGGACCCAAGGAATTTTTATGCACGTTAAAATCTCCTTGGATATAAACCGGCAAATTAGAAACCAAAGTCAGTCCCTTTTCCTTCGTTACTTCCTCAGTGGTCATAGTGGTAGGTGCCGGCCTCGCCACAGTTTCCCCATTTATCAACATAATCCCATTGGGGCGGCGACTTGGGTCCAGCTTATAATCATAGGGACTATTAGCCAAATCCTCGTTGCTAGTGCTATCCGGGTCGCTGCGGTCTGGCAGAGCATCATCCCGACTGGCGTAGATAATACCGCTGAAGGGCAGCAAGTATTCATTATCATCCCTCCTCGGCCCCACAGAAGTAGTTGGCTCAAAACCTGCCTGTCGCAGTACGTCCAAATCTATTTGAGTAGCCCGAATTTCCATCGGTTGCCGTTCCTCCAGAGACAGATCGTACTCGCTAGTAATATCTGGCTCTTCAGAACCATCAAAATCGAAAATAGTAAAACTTTCATCGATATTGGTGGTATCAGGATTATCCGGGTCGCTAGCCTTAATCTGCCTCGAATCCAAAAACGCTATTTCCTTAATCGCACCGTCCTCAATATAGCTCGGCTTAGTTCCCAGAGTAACAAGTTGGCTTCCTACTGAATCTTCACTTTCTAAAATACCGAAAGCACAAAGGGTCGTATCAATAGCCGCCTGTTCCGACAAACTCAAATTCTCCCCATCTATTAAAGTTGCCAGAGCAGACCTCAACTTCTCGTTAACGAAGCGACCGTCTGGAAAAACCATATTAGCCTGCTTTGCCAGTTTGTCGTTTAGTCCCGCCGAACCAGAAAACACCCAATCACTCAGATCCGAACCCGTCTTGGTAACAGTTATGGTTTCATCCGGTGGCGGACCGTACACTATGCCATTAGTATCAGTATCTGATGCGGCAGCCGTGACATTCGTCGAAGGATCGTAATAACTGCTAGTGCAGGCTATGGGTCTTTGTGTGAAGTCGTCAGTATCGTTAATAAAGTCCTCGGCGTAGTGGTAAACTGCAGTTGCCCGCATCCGCAGGTCGCCCTTAGCGTATTGCTTGGTGTTAGGATCGAGACCGCCCACCGCTGGACTTACATCCGGAAAAAATAGATTGAGATTTGTCCAGTCTATATCGTTTGTGCTGGTATCTATCCAATTTGTATCGGTTAGATCGCTAAACTTTGTCCATACTCCATTCTTATTGTCATAGACCGTAGAATAGCGCGTAGGCGACATCGGCATCGTATCCGGCCAAACCACAGTAAAGCCATCTGGATTAGTTGGCGGCGGCGGCAAGAAAGAATTTTCCCGCTCGTAAACCCCCGCCCCAGTAATAACTCGCAAACCGCCGATACCGTCCAGGGCCGCCTCCGGTGCAGTCGCCGCAGCATCCTCCCAGAAACCATCCCTGTCCGTAGAACCCACATCAGCAATAGTAGCTACCCGAGGTTCCCGATACCGAAGAACCTCCGAGTCGTCTCCATTCTGGTCCAGCCAAGTAGTCGCCCCATCAACCAGTTGCTCGAAACTGCTGGTAAAGACCTCATCATCATCATCCCATACTTTTTGAGGTAAGTTATTGCCTACCAAGAGGCGATCGCCCACAAAATACTGGTTGCCATCGTTTTCTTCGACGATCGCCGGGTTTGTTGCCTCTAGTTCCTCCACATCCAAGGTAAGTTTAGTCGGTCCTTCCGTTGTTCCCGTTTCGAGATCGCCATCAGTTGGCAACACCCAGCTAGCGATTTTCGGTCGCAACTCGTCACCAGTCCCCTCTATTAAAGTATTCGTCGGATTTCCATCCGTATCTAAAGTCACCGTCGGATCCGTGTCCCCCTCCGGCACCTCAGCAAAAGGAACCTTCCTCACCAACTTTTTGAAATAAGTTTCCAGAGCGTTCTTTCTTGCAGGCTCTTTGCTAGTTGACTCATCTACCTTTTTTTGTACCTCCGCAGGGTCTTCTGCAACTACCTCCCAACCTGGATAAGCAGCTATTTGCGCGTCCCTCATCCAACCAATACGATTTGCATAAGCCTCGCTATTGTAAGCAGAAGCTTGAGCTGCGTTAGTTATCGTCGCACCGGTTGTCGTGTAACTGCTTACTGATTCGTGAGTCTGACTAATTTCTCCACCATTTTCATCCACATTAGTGCCCTGCTGCAAGTGAACGTCGATAGTTTCCTGGTAATCGTTATTTTCTACCAAGCCGTTAATTACATTACCGCCCACGATCATCTTGCTATTTTCCTCATCTTGGAAAAAGCAAGAATTTTTGCCGCTTACCAAATAGAACTCTATGTCATTGTTCCCCGTCGATGAAACTATCATATTGCTGTTAGCCTGAATCCGACCGTTGAGGCGAAACTCCGGACCTGGATAAATCTCTAGGTCATCCTCATAAACAACAGCGTTATTAGTCAGCGGAATCCGCTTCCAGTCCTGCTGGTATTCTAAAGCCGAGAAACCCGTCGTCCCTGTAAAAGTTTCAAAGTCGCCCTGGCTGTAGGGGGCCGTCACTACCGACAAATCAGTAATCGGCACCGTCACCGTATAAACAAAGAAACTCTTCTTCAGTTTTCCCTCTGACTGATACCACCCAGAATCGCCCACCAAGCTAGAGCTAGTTCCCGCCCTCGCGTTACACTCTTGACTTTGGCTAGCCTCTCCAGGAGGCATGGGGGGAGTTCTGGCATCTAGCGGAGTTCTAGCCCACTTAAAATTGCCATCATCATCCCGTTCCGGCGTGCGGAAGAATATTCCATAAACAGTAAAACTATCATACTCACCATTGTTATCTGTATCAACTGGAAACCTCCAAGCAGTCTCAGTTATTTCGTCATCTTCTATAGTAGTATCGTCGTTATCTTCCCCATCCTCATCAATACTGTCATTGCCTTTTATGTCGTAACTAACCTGCAGTCGCTGCTCGTCACCAAAAGTATATTTGTCGTCACCTATTACTGTAGTAAGCTCTAAATACAAAGCATCGTCCGTAGGAGTATCAGTAGTCGGCGGGTTAGTCACCAACAGTTCCTCAAGTTTAGCCCTTGCCCGGTCTAAAGCCGGTGTCGCCGCACTCAATACCGCCTGACTTACCCGAACATTTCTCGCATCTTGGGCGCGGTCAAAAGATCTTAAGGATATGGCTATGGTCAATAAAATCACCACCAACATCACCATAGTCACCGTAGGCAAGACAAAACCCGCCCTAGACCATTGGCCCCGTCGATTCAAGGCCATAAGAACCCTTAAAATCGACCTCATCGCCGATTTAATAATCAATTTAAAAATTTTTCTAAATTTTTTAACCATCTGCTTTACCAAAGATGGAATATTTTTTTTATTGGACTTGCGATCGTACATAGAGCCCTCCCTGAGTTGGGACTTACATCATAATGAAGGTTGCAGGGCGCATCTCAAGCTTCGCTTTTTGTCAATTGTCAATTGTCAATTGTCAATTGCTTATTATGGCAAATACGAGATGCTTCCAAGTGGCAACCGAGACCAGGCGGTTCTAAAGCTAGTATTCCCTGTTTTGGACCGATGGATAACAGGGGACCGCAAATTAGCCCTATTCTCCAGCACCCAGGAAGCTGCTTTACCCTTGGCCAAATCCCGACCTTCCTTCATAGTTCTTATTTTAACAATTATTATTTTAACAATTATTATTAAAGTCAAAAGGGACGAACTCCAACAGTCCATCCCTCCTTTGGCATAAGTAAATATACTTGACAATTAACAATTGACGATTAACCATTAACCATTAACCATTAACCATTAACCATTTAGCTATTTTTTTTAGAAGTAGCCCAATCTAAATTAACTTGAGAAAGCTGTTGGAGAATATATTCCTTTTCTGACTCCTTAAATAACTTTTGAAACTTCTGGGAATTGCGATTAGTAATTCCTCGCGCAACAGTTCTCCCACCACTTTCGAGAGTTAATTTTTCCGCCGCGCTGCCATAATTTTGTAACATTAAATCCGTAAATTCAACGCCAATAAATTCACAAAGCCTTACCAATTCTGCTTGAGGATTTGCCACAATATCCTCGTACCTTACCCAAATATGATTGGGTTTGTCTAGGTTCTGGCGACTAATTTCTACAGCCTCAACCCACCGCTTGATGCACAATTTTATGCTCCACTCTTTACCTCCCCAAGGCTGAGGGTGCTTGCGAGTAACATCATACAATGAAGCTACTACATCTTCTCCATTTCTTAAAATATGAATAAACTTAGCCCCCGGCACAAACTTTTCAATGTAGTCAATGTGGTAGATGTGTTCGGGACTTTTTTCGAGCCATATTTTTTTTCCTTCAGACTCAGCTAGCTCGTCAAGTATGGCGATAAACTTTTTAGTATATTGACTTCTTAGAAAAGTAAACCCAGAAAACTTTTGTAGTAAATCTGCTCGATTAATTTCATCTTTAAAGAAGTGTTCTAATTCAGCTTTAAAACCTTTTCTCGGCACTTTAAGCCATTGCCTCCACTGAAGCAATTTTCTCCAGGGTTCTTGATATATGGGAATCATATACCAAAAAAACTGAGTTTCTGGAACAGACAAAATTTCCGGGTGTGCCGCTAACAGACTTTGTAATAAAGTCGTTCCAGAACGAGGACAACCGAATAAAAATAATCTTTTCTTCTTTTCTAGCTTCATTTTTGATATTTATAAATCATTTAATAACGGGCTAACTGGTTCTCTCTCGAACAAAAACATCTCTACTGTTAATTTTTAATAATATTTTTCTTGCCCCTTAATCACCTTCAATAATTCCCGATTAAATCTAGGAGGAAAAATCGTAGCAGCGATGCTTTTTACCCCCATTTTAAAAATAAAAGGAAGTTGCGATCGCCACCTGGGTTCGTTTCTCGCATAATTCCACATCAACCTCACCGCCCTTGCACCCTGCCTTTGACTTTGTTTTCCTTCCAAAGCCTTCCAGGCCAAATACTTATAATCCGCCAAACTCTCTTTTTTGAGGTACTGTAAAGACTCTGGAGCCCGAGCAAAAGCACTGGGGAGCAAGTCAGTTTTGAAGTTTTCCCAAAGACTTAACGCTTTTTGGGAATGGTCCATGGGGAATTGTCCTCATGGCCATCGTTCCCTTTTTGATTTTTAGCTTGACCTGCAACCGTTTCCTCGGGAGCCTTTCACCAAAGAATCATGGTTAGGATTAACAATTCCATCTTCCCTATTCCCCATGGACCATTCCCTATTCCCTATTCCCAAAAAGCGAGATTGCTTCGTTTCACAAGTCTTACAGACGACCAACGGTTGGCAACGCTGCGCGCTTTTTGGTTCTCTTCAAAGTTGACGTGCAACCAAGCACTGTTTATTACCTTAAAACTTTCTACCTCTTGCTTAACAATATTAGCAGACATCGAATTAGTAGAAACTCGGTACAAAATTTGAGGCTTTTCCACCGCGACAAAATGATATTTTGCCCCCAGTCGCAACCACATATCCCAATCTTCCGCCGCCCTCAGCGACTCATTAAAACCACCCACCTCATTTAAAGCTTCCCTTTTAATTAAAGCGTTAGAACCATTCTCTAAAAAATTCCTTACCAACAGCTTAGAATAGACATCGCCGCTAAAACTAAGATGCCGCCCTGGATGTAAAAAATTACTAGACTTATCAATATAATCAGTCCAACTATAAGCAACTGCAGCTTTAGTATTAGCTCGTAAAGCCTTTAATTGCTCTTCCAACTTATCTGGAGTCCAGAGGTCGTCCGAGTCTAAAAAACTAATAAATTCACCCTCTGCCTTATCAAAACCGCGATTTCTACTTGCTGGCAAACCGGCATTTTCATAAGAAAAAACCTTAATTCTAGAGTCTTTTATTTGAGAAACAACCTCAACAGTATTATCTTGAGAACCATCATTAACAACGATTAATTCCCAATCAGAAAAAGTTTGATTGATAACCGATTCTATCGTCTCTCGAATAGTTTTCTCAGCGTTATAAGCAGGAACAATTACAGATATTAATGGCATTTTGCTAGTCTTTTAACCTCGGTAAAATTAACCGCCTTGCCACCAGGAATAAAGCCTAAGAAACGGACTATATAGCTGACCGATTTTACACTGCAATTCGCAAGCCTTGCCAAAATCCTCCTCAAATTTTTTCCGATTTTTGAGGTAAAATTTTAAAGCCCTCAAACCCTCTCGCGCCAACAATAAAGGAGTCAACAAACTAACAAAAGGTCTTTGCCAAGGATAATACCGGGCCATTCTCACCAGATGTTGGGAAAGGCCGTAACCACGGGCCAACTTTAGCAAATAAGCCTTTTCCAAGCGACTTGGTTCGATATGATGCCAAAGCTCCATTTTCGGGTTGTGCCACAATTCCCAATCCGTATTTTGTAAATAATACAAAACCTCCGCATCTTCACCCGCCGCCATAGTTTTTGGATCTCTGCCCGTCATCAGCAAATTCTCGGAAGCCGGCACAACCTCATGCCACGCCTGCTTTCTAAATACGCAACCTGCCCCTGCAGGAACCCGACGAGAGCGACCGCAACGACGATAACAGAAAGCCTCCCCACCCCGATTATAAACGGTCAAGTAAACTTTTACCCCATTAAAATAGGGAGGCGGCGGCCCATCTAGTTTGCTATGAATATTACCGCCATAAGCCCCAACTTTCGGGTTTTCTGCCCCAAAGCGATATGCTTCTGCCACCCAAGTCGGCCCTGGGATATTATCGTCGTCTAAAAATGCTACCAATTCCCGACTCTTTGCCTCTTCTATTGCTCTAATTCTGGCAAAGGCAAGGCCCTGTCGTTCTTCAAATACAGTTCTTAGCTTCGAGTTAGAAGGCCACCGTTGGGCATAGTCCGCAACAACTCCTAGGGTATTGTCCTTGCTGTTATTATCTACTACCAAAACTTCCCAATTAATGCCCTCAGTTTGTTGCTGTTCTAGCAAAGCATCGAGAACTTCTGGGAGTCGTTTTTCCCCGTTATAAGTGCAAATAGCTACGGTAAAATTCATCTTGGCTTCTTAGTCTATGTACTATGTTGGTTTGGGCTCTTTAGTTATTTTATTATAACTGAGAAATTGGGAGCCTCGAATCTTTGTAAAAATACAAACAGGCCAGAAACGGATACTCATTACCTATTACCAAAAAGCCGCAAATTATTGGCTCTTTTCAAAACTGAGATGCACCCGAAAAATTATCTAGTTTTAGGAACCTTTAGAAGAGCGATCGCCCCTTAAAACTACACCCAAAAAATAAAAAGGACTCATCAACCTACCTACAAAAAACTGCATCTCGCTAGCCACCACCGGGTCATTTTTAACCTCTTTCCCGTACTTAAAAATATGCAGTAAAATTTTCCTCAAATCGTTAACCAAATACGCACCCCAAAATATTGGTTTTTGCCACAAAGATAAATTAATAGTACGAGTAGGATAGCTAGCCAAACCGATGCCATAACATAACTTCATTAAATACTCTTTTTCCAAACGCCCTTTAGGAATAAGATGATGCACCACCATTTCTGGATTGTACCAAATCTCCCAACCTCCCCCTTGAATATAGCGCAAAGCTTCCAAATCTTCGCTAGCCAACATTTTCCCTGCTACTCTCCCCGAAAGCATCAATTTAGCGGGCACGTTTTCTAACCATACCGACTTGCGAACTATCAAACCCGCCCCTGGAGGAAACATCTTTTTTTTCGAGTCGTAAAGCTTGGCAGATTTACCTCTATCTATTAAAGCTAAAAAAGTAGCAATTCTGTTAAAATTCTCAGGTGGAGTAACTTCAAAATCGCCAACTATTTTACTGCCATAAGCACCCACCTTCGGATGAGATTGACCGAATTTGTAACCAGCAGCCACCCAGTTTGCTTCTGGCAAATTGTCATCGTCGAGAAAACCAATTAACTCGCCCTTAGCCTCTGTTACTGCTTTTTGTCTGGCAAAAGCCAGTCCTTGTTGAGGTTCAAAACAATACCTTAAAGGAAAAGGATAATTCCATTGCTTTTGATATGTTTTAACAACTTCAGCAGTATCGTCATTGCTGTTGTTATCTACAACGATCGCTTCCCAAGATAACCCTTCCACGACGATTTGAGAACCCAGTTTGTCTAAAACTAATGGTAATCTTTCAGCACCATTGTAAGTAGGAATTGCCACGGTAAAATCAGTCATAATAACTTGCTCCTATTTAATTTCCACCTCTTCAACTGGCCCCCAATCGTAAGATAAGATTTTGAATAACCCTTGTCTTTCAGCCTAATTGTCATAGCCTAGCTGAGCTAATAATTTTCCTGCTTCCTTGTTAATTTGTTCGAGTTGGCTATCCGAAAATCTACCCTTCCAATTACCAATAGAATCTGTCTTTGCCTTAGCTATTTCCTGATGAAATAAACGACGAGAGCTTGGTTCCGATATTTCCAAGAATTCGAGCAGGCGCTCTGCTTCTTCTGTAGCATTAGAGACAAGGGATTCGTACCTCAATTCGTGATATTGGCGAGCTGGTAGCTTGGACCCCGCTTGCAAAGCCGCTTCCGTGTGCCGCCGCCACGTCCAAATACAGCGGTGAATGTCAGTAGTGTGGTAATACTCATCCTCCCTATCCCGTTCTACCCAAAACCGAGGATAAGGACCATAAGGATAGCCGCTGGGGTCTGCTTTGCCAGAGCTAGCTTGACTGGCCTGCAACCAAGGTTTTTTGCTATGGGAAAGAGCCGCATCTCTACCGTCGCGAATAATATGGATAAACTGAGATATTGGAAATGCCTTAGATAAAAAATCAACTATAAAACAGTTTCGTGGGGTTTTCTCTGCAAACCGAAGGTCGGCATCTAAATGCAATCGCATTAACCAAGCATAAACCGAGCGATAAAACAACTTGGCTTTTGCCATGCTCCACTCACCTTCATAAACGTATCGAGATGCAGCTTGGGTAGCCACGGGTTCAAAGTGGTAAGAAATCTCCGGCAGAACGCCTATGCAAGCACCTAAAAAAGTAGTTCCCGATCGCGGAGAACCGATGATAAAAATTGGTTTTTCCAGGTTGGGAATTAGTAGGGAAGCCAATCGAACGGCATCTACAGGACGAGTTTTTAACTGATAATTTGCTTTGTCCGATCTAGCAGTTTGACGAGCCCAACGCGCCAGGTTAAATAAATTTATGCTTTGAGTTTTTAAAGGTTTTTTTTGCATTTTGAGTTTGAAGATTAGGGGTAATCCTAACTATGTTTTACCACAGGAAGACATGGAATGCGATCGCTCTGCAATGCAAACATTTATAGATTTTAACAACAGTTCAACAGGCCATCCTATATCTGAAAAAACCCGATTTCGCCTAGAAATCGAGTTTTTTAAGCTTATTTTTAGCATTAATAACGATTCAAATCGATGCCCGCTTCCTTGGCCATCGCCTGCAAACCCTTAGTTTCCAGAGTCTTAATGGCCTTCGTTGACAGTCGCAGTTTAACCCAACGCTTGCCCTGGGGCCACCATACCCTCTTCCACTGTAGGTTGGCTTGTTGGACCTTATGGGTACGAATATGAGAGTGGGACACTGCAAAACCGTTATTGGCCTTCTTAGCAGTTAGCTGACACTTACGGCCCATTATTTTCTCCTTTGATTTACTTACAACCGTTCCATTATATAGGGGACTTGGGGCGATCGCTTCAGCGATTTAAGCAAGGGCAATGGCAAAGCATTCGGAGAATCAAGATTAATGGATTTTTAATAAATTTGCTGTTGCCCCTACAGCCTTATGAAGACAGCCCTTACTACAAACCATTATAAACTAGAGCGATCGCCCCTTTACTTTGCCCCGTAGATTGTAGAGTCACCATTTTTTTTGTAGGTTGGGTGTAGCGAAGCGAAACCCAACATCTAAAGCGCTTTAAATAACAATACCGAAGCTGTTGGGTTGCACTCCGTTCCACCCAACCTACCTTTCTACAATCGATCGGCATTTTTCATTTTGGCGTATTGAAATAAGAAACCCGGTTTTTTCAAAAAACCGGGTTTCTGGACTACGAACTACTAAATAGCACGTTCCGTTAATTTTGTCAAGACCTGATTAGACC
>CAZSTZ010000145.1:0-6723 GCA_964609515.1 uncultured bacterium
GGGAATGGGGAATGGGGAATGGGGAATGGGGAATGGGGAATGGGGAATGGGGAATAGCATTTAATGTCAAATTGTCATTGCGAGGGGGGGCGGGAAAGCGTTTAAGTTATTCGCTTTTCATTAATGCCCCCCGTGGCAATCTCTTTTTAGAAGGCAAAAGGCAAAAGGCAAGAGTCAAAAGAAGAAGAAGAAGAAGAAGTAACTGGTTTTTTTTACAGCCTCGCAATGACAACAGGGAGCCTGGTAAGGGCAAAGCATTCGGACATTAAAATTAATAATTTTTAAACAGATTTACCGCCCGAATGCTTTGCCCCTACAAATCATTTATAATAAAAAAATTGTAATTATTAGTAGGGTGCGCACTGCGCACCTTACAAAACTGGGGGTAAGTAGTTGGGATTCGCGAACCTACATCTACTGATGTTGGGTTCCGTTTCACGCGCGCCCTACCTACAATTTTTAGGACTGTTGCCTACTTACCATCCACCCCAGCTTCAATAATATCTTGTACATCTTTCGGCACTTTAGAAAAGAAATCGTAACCGGTGGCAGCTTCGATTTTATCCACAGAAACTAAATATCTTTTCCAGTTCAAACTTATCCTTTCCGAATTTTGCAGATCTACGGCAATAACTCGGGTATTTTTGTTAATTCCTTTGACTCCAGAACCCGGTTCTAAAACTACAATTATTTTCCAAGTTCTGCTGGGAATAGTTACCTTACCATCCGCTAATTTTCCTCGACTTCCGTAACTGCCGGCCATGATGTAAAGTTCTTTTCCTCTTTTGACGAGTTCGCGAGAATATTCTTCTAATTCCCTCCAAGTTTCGCGGTTATTTCTCGGACTTTGGGGCATTATATTAGTCATTAAAAAAGTTGCCGAATTATCCGTTTCGTTACGAGAGCGATCGGCGGAAGGAACTAAATGGCCTCGGTCAAATCCGCTGCCCCGATAATCGTTGGGCTCCACTCGATACCACCCTGGCGGCAAACTTTCGTCGGGGCGAAAATCGTCTTGGCGGTCTGTATTTCCCAACCAGGATTTTGTTAGCTGCCAGCTTACCCAATTAGCAGTTCCCCTGTCTCGATTGTAGGATAAAACATATTGGGGTTTTTCCATTAAGTAATTATTGGAATTTTCTGGAGAATTAGTTGCATTGCTGGGATTGCCGAAAGGCAAGTGCATCTCTGTAGGGGATTTCTGAAAAAGGTTACATCCCGTTAGGGTTAGCAACAGAATTGTTGCTATAAAAGTTAAGTTTCTTTTCAACAACAGCATTTTTCTTTGGTAAGAGTTAAAATTAATAGTTGAGGGCAAAGGCTCGTTGTTTTTCAGTATAGCATTTTTCCCTTATTTTTGATTTTCGATTTTACCCGGGGCATTTTCTGAAAAATCTATAATCTAAAACAGCGATGGACGGGGCCCGAGGCAAAACCAGAGAGTTTTGTTACAATTGATACAGCAGAAAAAAGCGAAATAAGTTCTAGATTCAGGAACTATCGAGGGCCAAAACATTTTATGCAGCTACTATTATACAAAGCCAACCAGACAATCGGATTACTATGATTACACTTAAAGGCTATCAAATTACAGATTTAATTTACGAGAGCGTCAATTCTCAAATATATCGCGCTATTAGAGAAGAGAACAAACAAGGGATAATTCTTAAAGTTCTCAGGTCCGACTATCCCACGGCGGCGGAACTCACGAGATATAAGCAAGAATACGAGATTACCCGCAAATTGAATCTAGAGGGAGTCATTAGGGCTTATAGTTTAGAAAAGTATGGGAACAGTTTGGCGATCGCCATCGAGGATATCGACGCAAAATCTTTAAAAAGTTGGATGTCGGAGAAAACCTGGACTCTCGAAGAATTTTTAGAATTATCGATTAAAATCGCTAAAGCATTAAGTCAAGTCCACGCCGAGAATATCGTTCATAAAGATATCAACCCATCCAACATCATTTTTAACCCCGCTACTGGGGAATTAAAAATCATCGACTTTGGCATTGCCAGTCAATTAACTAGAGAAAATCCTACCTTAAAAAATCCCAACGTTTTAGAAGGAACTCTCGCGTATATTTCCCCGGAACAAACGGGACGGATGAACCGTTCTTTAGACTATCGAACGGATTTTTATTCCTTGGGTGTCACCTTTTATGAAATGCTGACAGGTCAGCTACCCTTTGCGACTAAAGATGCGATGGAATTGGTGCATTGTCATCTGGCAAAAACTCCTTTACTTCCCCAGGAATTAAATCCAGAAATTCCGCCGATAGTTGGCAAAATTGTAATGAAATTGTTGGAGAAAAACGCCGAAAAAAGATATCAAAGCGGTATGGGTATTGCAGCGGATTTAGAAACTTGTCTGACTCAGTTGCGAGAAACCAGAAAAATCGAAGAATTTCCTTTAGGTAAAAAAGACATTTCCGAGAAATTTCAAATCCCACAAAAACTCTACGGACGCGAGAGAGAAATCGACGATTTGCTGGGGGCCTTCGAGGGAGTGGCAGTAGGTCAAATAGACGGTGACACAGCCCGAATAGAAATGATGCTGGTAGCGGGATACTCTGGCATCGGCAAGACTTCAATCGTGCAAGAAATTTACAAACCCGTTACCGAAAAACGAGGTTATTTTATCTCTGGAAAATTCGACCAATTTCAGACCAATATTCCTTATTCTGCGGTAGTAAGTGCCTTTAAAGAATTAGTGCGACAACTGTTAAGCGAAACTGAAGAAGAACTCAATAAATGGCGAGCAAAATTGTTAGCGGCTTTCGGGCAAAACGGACAAGTTATTATTGATGTAATTCCCGAAGTAGAATTAATAGTTGGCAAGCAGCCACCGGTGCCGGAATTAGGGCCTAGCGAGTCGCAAAATCGCTTCGATTTAGTATTTGAAAATTTCATTCGCGCTTGTGCTAGCAAAGAACATCCGTTAGTAATTTTTCTGGACGATTTGCAGTGGGTAGATGCTGCAACTTTGAAGTTAATTGAATTGATGATGACCGATGCGGAGGGGGAATATTTATTATTAATTGGGGCCTATCGAGATAACGAAGTGAGCGCGACTCATCCTTTAACGATCGCTCTCGATAAACTCCGACAAGGGGGGGCAACTATCGGCGAAATTATACTAGCACCTTTAGAGTTAGAGCATATTGGCGAAGCGATCGCGGAAACTCTCAAGGCCAGCAGCGATCGCGTTGCCCCCCTCGCCTCCTTGGTGTGGCAAAAAACGATGGGCAATCCTTTCTTCGTCAAGGAATTTCTCAAAACCCTCTACGCCGAAGGTTCCATCGCTTTCGATCGCGATCGCTTGAGGTGGGAGTGGGATTTAGAGCGGATCGAAACAGAAAATATTACCGATAATGTAGTAGATTTAACCATCGCTAACTTAAAAAAACTCCCCGCTGGTACCCAAGAAACCCTGAGTTTGGCCGCTTGTATCGGTGCAACCTTCGACTTGGAGACGTTAGCGATCGTCAGCGAAGTTCCACCAGAAGCAGTTTTTTCCCGCTTGATGCCTGCCCTTCAATTCGAGTCGATCGCGCCCCTTTCCGAATTAGATGCTAACTTATTAATTCAGCAGTATAAATTCGGTCACGATCGCATCCAGCAGGCCGCTTATGCTTTAGTCGATGAGGAGGAAAAACAATTTATTCATTTAAAAATCGGTCGGTTGCTGTGGCAAAATACTGACGAAGAAGCCTTAAGCGATCGACTATTTGAAATCGCCGACAGTCTCAATTTAGGAATTAAATTAGTCGAAGATTCAGAAGAGAAAGAAGCTATCGCTAAATTAAACTTAATAGCAGGTCAAAAAGCCCTGGTTGCCAACGCTTATCAAAGCGCAGTTAGCTATTTGAAGATCGTCCTCGATTTGCTCGATACAGATAGTTGGCATCGCCACTACGAGTTTACTTTTAATACCTACGCTACGGCTATCGATGCTGCCTATTTAAGCACAAATTTTGCTCTGGCAAAAGAACTTTCAGACATGGCATTAGACCGTGCTAATAACGTGCTAGATCGGGTGAAAATTTTAGAGAAAAAACTAATATTTTCGATAGCCGAAAATATCCTGCCCGAAGTCTTACAACTAGGAAAAGAAGTTTTGAAAAATCTGGGAGTTAGCCTTCCAGAAGCTGACAGCGATCCTCTAGTTTTAGCAGAAGATATTCGGGAAAAAATGGCGGCTAAAGGCATCAATAAAATTGAGGAATTAGCCAATTTAAAGACGATGGAAGAGCCGGAAAAACAGGCAGCATTGCGCATTTTAATGATTTTATTTGCTCCCATTTTAATTGGGTTTCCCCATTTGATGCCCTTATTAGGATCTAAAATGGTGGACTTGTGCGTAGAATACGGCAACTGCAATACCTCTCCTTATGCTTACGTTTTTTATGGATGGCTTAATTGTGGTGTCTTGAATAATATCGATGACGGATATCAATTCGGGCAGTTAGGGGTGAGTTTGTTAAACCAATTTGAAACTCGGGAGCTTAAATGCAAAACTAAGGAAACATTTAACGGTTTTATCAAACATTGGAAAGACGATTTACACTTGACGGTTAACCCTTTGAGAGACTGCATTCGAGAAGGACTGGAAACGGGGGATTTAGAATATGCGGGCTACAGCGCCACCATCTATTGTTATAACATCTTTTTTGTCGGAATGCCTTTAGATTACGTTACCGACGAACAGGCTAAATATGTGGCGATGATGCAAAAAAACAAGCAGGATTTTCTGATTAATTATACCAGCATAATTCGGCAGTTGGGGTTAAATTTACGAGGTAAAGCTCGGAGTAAATTAGAATTAATAGGAGAGGCGTTTAACGAAACAAAAACTCTGCCAGTTTTGATAAGCACTAATACGGTGATGTCTGTTTTCTCCGTTTATTTGTGTAAAACCGTACTTTGCTATTTATTGAAAGACTACGAAAAAGCTCTAGCTAACGCTCGACTGGCAGATGAAATTGT
This sequence comes from uncultured bacterium, assembly GCA_964609515.1. GTDB lineage: Bacteria > Cyanobacteriota > Cyanobacteriia > Cyanobacteriales > Microcoleaceae > CALKCV01. The sequence continues at coordinate 4,989 of CAZSTZ010000145.1, forward strand.
GGTTTCTGTAGGAGGAATGAATTGTTTTGCCGAACATTATTTTTACTATTCTTTAGTTCTATTGGGGTTGGCGGTAAAGGCTGAAGATAAGCAAAAACAAGAATATCTGGAAATAGTGGCTTTGAATCAGGATAAAATGAAAATTTGGGCAGAGAAAGCGCCGATTAATTTTCAACATAAATACGATTTGATAGAAGCAGAAAAAATGCGGGTGTTGGGGGAAAATTGGCAAGCGATCGAGACTTATGAAGGAGCGATCGCAGGGGCTCAAAATAACGAATATCTTCACGAAGAGGCGTTAGCTTGCGAGTTGGCAGCAGAATTTTATTTAGAGCGCAATTTAAAAGATATTGCCAAAACTTATCTGACAAAAGCTCATTATGGTTATAGCCTTTGGGGGGCGACTGCTAAAGTCAAAGATTTAGAAGCAAACTATCCTCAATTTGTAGGCGATCGGACGCAAATGTTTGCGAATAAAACCGAGAAAACTATAACTACTACTGGAGCCGATACGGCATCTTTTAGTTTGGATGTCAACAGTATTGTGAAAGCTTCCCAAACTCTAGCGGAGGAAATTGTTCTCGAAAATCTTTTGGCAAAGATGATGAAAATTATCGTCGAAAATGCGGGTGCGGAAAAAGGTTGTTTGATTTTAGAAAAAGACAACAATTTTGCGATCGAAGCTTCGGGTTTTGCCAGCAAAAATAGCTTCGAGGTATTGCAGTCGCTTCCTATAGATAATAACGTGCCCGCATCCATCGTTAATTATGTCGCCCGTACCAAACAAACGGTGGTATTAAACGATGCCAGTGGGGAGAGCAAGTTTGCCGATGACTCTTACATCAAGCAAAATAAACCAAAATCCATTTTGTGCGCCCCGATGGTAAACCAAGGCAAGCTAACGGGGATTATTTATCTGGAGAATAATCTGGTGGCGGGTGCGTTTACGAGCGATCGCGTAGAAACTATCGGTTTGCTCTCGACTCAAGCATCTATTTCTATAGACAATGCTACCCTCTACCGGACTCTGGAACAGAAGGTAGCAGATCGCACCCGCGAACTATCCAACGCCCTAGAAAATCTTCAAACTACCCAAGGACAGTTAATAGAATCAGAAAAGATGGCATCTTTGGGCAGTTTAGTTGCGGGAGTCGCCCACGAAATTAATACCCCAGTAGGTAACTCTATTACCGCCGCTTCTCTCCTAGTTAGCCGGACGACATCTTTTACTACCGATTTCGAGGGAGGTAATCTGAAAAAATCTGCTTTAAAAACTTATTTAGACACGATGGCCGAAGGTACCAAGTTAATTTTTACTAACTTAGAAAGAGCCGGGGAATTAATTAAAAGCTTCAAACAAGTGGCAGTCGATCGCTCCAGTTTAGATCGGCGTAAATTCCCGGTAGTCGATTACGTTCGAGAGGTTTTAATCAGCTTAAAACCACAACTAAAAACCACTCAGCATACTGTTAGCGTTAAGGGCGATGAAGAAATAATTTTAGATAGCTATCCGGGGGCTTTATCTCAGGTTATTACTAATTTAGTTGTCAATTCTCTCCATCACGGTTATAATGGAAATGAAGCTGGAAAATTAGAGTTTGAAATAGGGAAAAATGGCGATCGCCTCATCCTTTTATATAAGGACGACGGTTGCGGCATTTCCCCAGAAAACCTCGACAAAATTTTCGAGCCCTTTTTTACAACGGCGCGCGATCGAGGTGGCAGCGGTTTGGGC
>CAZSTZ010000145.1:6823-8474 GCA_964609515.1 uncultured bacterium
GCTTGGAAAGTAATGTTAGTTGATGACGACAAAAACGTTCATCAAGTAACCGAACTTGCCTTGAGAGATTTTACTTTTGAAGGTAAACCTTTACAATTCATTTTTGCTCTTTCTGGGGAAGAAGCCAAACAACTAATTTCTCAACATTCAGATGTGGCTTTTATCTTCTTAGATGTGGTAATGGAAACCAACGATGCGGGGTTAAAGTTGGTCAAATACATTCGAGAAGAATTAAACAATCATTTAGTAAGAATTGTTTTGAGAACCGGTCAACCGGGGGAAGCGCCAGAGGCTTCTGTTATCGTCGATTACGATATCAACGATTATAAAACTAAAACCGAACTTACCCAACAGAAAATGCTGGTAACTACTATTTCTGCTTTGAGGTCTTATCGGGATGTAATAGAGATAGAAAATAGCCGGCAAACTTTGGCTGTTTTGAACGATTCTTTAAAAGAACAAGCTTCGGAACTTTCCCAAGCTTTGCGGGAGTTGCAACAAACTCAATTGCAATTAGTCCAGAAGGAAAAAATGGCTTTTTTAGGTCAATTAATAGCCGGTGTCGCTCACGAAATTAATAATCCCGTCGGTTTTATTTCTGGGAATCTTGCTCATGCGGAAGAAGATGTCGGCAATTTGATAAAATTGCTGGAATTTTATAAGGAAAAATTTCCCAATCCGGGAGAAGATTTGCAAGAAAAAATGGAGGCTTTGGAGATAGATTATGTGGTCGAAGATTTACCGGATTTAATTTCTTCGATGAAAGAAGGAACGGAAAGAATTGCCGATATTAGCAAATCTTTGAGAAACTTCGCCAGGGCGGATACGAAAAAACCGGTGCCTTTTGACGTACATGAGGGCATCGATAGTACCTTGAAAATTTTAAGGTATCGGCTGAAAGCTAGTTCTAAGCGACCCGAAATTGAGATAATTAAAAATTATGGCAATTTGCCAGAAATTAAATGCTATCCCGGTCAGCTAAATCAAGTTTTTATGAATTTGATTGCTAATGCTATTGATGCTTTGGAAGAAGAAAATAAAGGGCGCTCTTATGAGGAGATTAAGAGGGAGCCAAATCGCATCGCGATCGCTACCGAATTTAAGGAAAATGAGGAGACAATTGCTATTAGGATTAAAGACAACGGCATCGGCATGACTCCAGAAGTAAAAGAGAAGATTTTCGAGCATCTTTTTACTACTAAACCTCCCGGTAAAGGGACCGGTTTGGGCTTATCTATTTCCCGCCAGTTTGTGGAGCAAAAACATCGGGGGCGTTTGAGTTGCGTTTCTGAATTTGGAGAAGGAACTGAATTTATTATCGAGCTTCCAGTTAATGGTTATATGAATTAACAATCAACAGTTGATAATTAACAATTGACAAGCTCTTCTGTTTACATCTCTAAGGTCATCGATGAGCCTCGGAAGGTCATATAATGACTCTTGGAAGGTCATCGATGAGCCTCGGAAGGTCATATAATGACTCTTGGAAGGTCATCGACGAACCTCATTCGGTCATATAATGACTCTTGGAAGGTCATCGACGAACCTCATTCGGTCATATAATGACTCTTGGAAGGTCAACGACGAACCTCATTCGGTCATATAATGACTCTTGGAAGGTCAACGACGAACCTCGGAAGGTCATATAATG
>CAZSTZ010000145.1:8574-16632 GCA_964609515.1 uncultured bacterium
GGTCATATAATGACTCTTGGAAGGTCAACGACGAACCTCGGAAGGTCATATAATGACTCTTGGAGGATCGTCAATATCCATTACCTATTCCCAATTGCCAAAACTATGATTACTTTAAAAGGCTATCAAATTAAGGAAAAAATCCACGAAAGCGCCACTACTTTAGTTTATCGAGGACGGCGCTTGGCAGACGAAAAACCAGCAGACGAACAACCAGTTGTGATTAAACTGCTCAAAGCAGAATATCCTACTTTTAGGGAATTGGTGCAATTTAGGAATCAATACGCGATCGCCCTCAATTTTCTGGCGCTCGGCGAGGGCAACACCGCTGTCGCTAAACTTGCCGGGCCGAGCGACCTCGATTTACCCGGCGTAGCAGTTCCAATAGCAATGGAAAACTATCGAAATGGTTTTGCTTTAGTAATGGAAGACTATGGCGGTATTTCTCTTAAAAATTATACCGATGGTAAATGCCTAAATCTTGACGAGTTTTTCCCCCTCGCTATTTCCCTGGCAAAAACTTTAGAAGGACTGGAGCTTAATCGGATAATTCATAAGGATATCAAACCTTCAAATATCCTGATTAATCCTACTACCAAAGAAGTAAAATTGATAGATTTTTCCATCGCTTCTTTATTACCTAGAGAAACTCAAGAAATCCAAAATCCGAACGTTTTAGAAGGAACTTTAGCCTATATTTCTCCAGAACAAACGGGACGGATGAACCGAGGTATCGATTATCGGGCGGATTTTTATGGGTTGGGAGTGACTTTCTACGAACTGCTGGCAGGAGAATTACCTTTTAAATCGAACGATCCCCTAGAGTTAGTACACTGTCACATTGCTAAAATGCCGACCGCATTAGAAGACACTCCTGGGGTGCTATCGGATATTGTCTTGAAACTGATGGCGAAAAACGCCGAAGAACGCTATCAGACTGCCAGGGGCATCCGTCACGATTTAGAAATCTGCTGGCAGCAGTGGCAGGAAACCGGTAGCATCGCTTCTTTTAGTTTGGGAACGCGAGATTTGAGCGATCGCTTCCTGATACCAGAAAAACTCTACGGGCGCGAAACTGAGATCGAAACCTTACTGGCAGCATTCGAGAGGGTGTCTGAGAACGCTACAGAAATGATGTTAGTGACGGGTTTCTCAGGCATCGGCAAAACAGCAGTTGTCAGCGAAGTACACAAACCGATAGTCCGCCAGCGGGGTTATTTCATCAAAGGTAAATTCGACCAATTCCAACGCAATATCCCATTTTCGGCCTTCGCCCAGGCATTTTCTAGCTTGATGGGGCAGTTGCTCGCCGAAAGCGAGGCATCTTTGCAAAAGTGGAAAGAAAAAATCCTCGCCGCTTTGGGAGAAAACGGTCGAGTCATTATCGATGTCATCCCCGAGTTGGAAGGAATTATCGGCAAACAACCTCCCGTTACCGAACTCAGCGCCAGGGCGGCACAAAATCGATTTAATCTGCTTTTCGGTAAGTTCGTGGGAGCGATCGCTACTGCGGAACATCCCCTGGTTATTTTCCTGGACGACTTGCAGTGGGCGGACTCGGCATCTTTGAAATTAATGCAGTTGCTAACCGACGACGGGGATACTCCCCATCTGCTGTTAATCGGCGCTTACCGGGATAACGAGGTAAATCCAACTCACCCCCTGATGCTGACTTTAGACGAGATTGCCAAAAGCGGGGCGACTGTCAATCGCATAACTCTCGCTCCCTTAAATTTAGATGCTCTCAACCGTCTGGTAGCCGATACTTTGAGGTGTCCGTTAGAGCGATCGCTGCCTTTAACGGAACTGGTGCATCGGAAAACTGGGGGCAATCCTTTCTTTAGCAATCAGTTTTTAAAATCCCTCCACGCCGACGGATCGATCTATTTTGATTTCGATGCCGGTTGCTGGCAGTGCGACATTGCTAAAGTCCGGGAATTATCCCTGACGGATGATGTGGTAGAGTTTATGGCGCTTCAGCTAGAAAAACTGCCGGAGTCAACTCGGAACTTGTTGAAATTGGCGGCCTGCATCGGCAACCAGTTCGATTTGGGAACTTTGGCGATCGTCAGCGAAAAAACTCCCGAAGAAACGACCAAAGATTTATGGTTAGCCTTAAAAGAAGGGCTAATTTTACCTTTGAGCGAAACCTACAAATTCTACCAACAGGAAAATACCCATTCCCCATTACCCATTACCCATTACCTATTACCCAAATACAAATTTCTCCACGATCGCGTGCAGCAAGCAGCCTATTCTTTGATTCCCGAAGAGGAGAAAAAGACGGTCCACCTCAAAATCGGGCAACTACTGTTGCGCAATACTAAAGAAGAAGAACGGGAAGAGAAGATTTTCGATTTAGTCAATCAATTAAATTATGGAGTTGACTTAATCGCCACTCCAGCAGAAAGGGAGCAGTTAGCGCAGTTGAATTTGATAGCCGGAGGCAAAGCCCAAGCTGCCACAGCTTATACTGCGGCTCTGGAATATTTAACTACAGGTCAGAAGTTGCTGGCGGCAGACTGCTGGCAGAGTCAGTACGAGCTCGCTCTGGCAATTTATGAAGCCGCAGCAGAGGCAGCTTATCTCGGCACCGAGTTCGAGAAAATGGAGCAGTGGGTTGAGATAGTGCTGCAACAAGGAAAAACTTTATTGGATGCAGTCAAGGTTTACGAGGTCAAGATTCAAGCCTCGATGGCGCAAAATCAACCCCTCGCCGGAATTGCTACGGCCCTACCGGTTTTGAGGCAGTTGGGAGTAGAACTGCCGGAGTCGCCGCAACCGGAAGATATCGAAAGGGGATTGGCAGAAACAGCTTCTCTGTTAGCAGGCAAACAGCCCGAGGAATTAATCGAGCTGCCAGAAATGACTTCTCCTGAAAAACTCGCGGCCCTGCGCATTCTCTCGAAAGTAGTTCCTACTGCCTATGTTGCAGCGCCCCAACTGTTGCCGCTAATCGTGTTGCAACAGGTCAATTTATCGATAAAACACGGCAATGCCGCCGACTCGGCTTTTGCTTATGCCAATTACGGTCAAATTCTCTGCGGGGCAGTGGGAGACTTGGAGAAAGGATATCAATTTGGCAAGGTTGCTTTAGAGGTGTTATCGCGGTTAAACGCGCGATCGCTCTTCGCCAAAACCTTCGTCATAGTTTATTTTTGCATCGCCCACTGGCGAGAGCATTTGTTAAAAACCTTAAAACCTTTCCAAGAAGCGTTCGCCATCGGGCAGGAAACGGGAGATATAGAATACGGTGCTTATGCGGCGCTCAATTACGGCATACATTCATACTTGACCGGTCGGGAATTGGCAGAGCTATCCCTAGAAATGGAGAACTATACGCTCCAGTTCCGCCAGTTAAAACAAGAAACCGCTCTTAATTACCACGAAATATTTCGGCAAGGGGTTCTTAACTTACTCGGGTTTGCCGAGGAAAATCCCTGGCAGTTAATCGGTGAAGCTTATAACGAGAAGGTGATGCTGCCGGTTCACCAGTCGGTAAACGATAGCTTGGCGATCGCTCATGTATCGACAAACAAGCTGCTCCTCGCTTATCTATTTGGCGAGTACGATCTGGCTGTGGAAAATGCAGAGCTAGTAGGAACATATTTGAACGAGGCCACGGCCTTTGCGGGGATTCCTATCTATTATTTCTACGATTCTTTGGCGCGGCTAGCGGTTTGCCCCAAGGTCGAGAGTCAAGAAACAACCCAAGAAACCCAAGAAACCGGGTTTTTTGAAAAAACCGGGTTTCTGAAAGCGACCCAAGAAACCCGGTTTTTTGAAAAAACCGGGTTTCAGTCGCAAATTCTCGAAAAAGTCGCTGCCAAGCAGAAAAAAATGCGGAAATGGGCGGATAACGCGCCGATGAATTATTTGCACAAATTTTACCTGGTAGAAGCCGAACGACATCGGGTGTTAGGCGAAAAACTGGAGGCTATAGAATTTTACGATCGCGCCATTGCCGGAGCGAAAGAAAACGGCTACATCCAAGAAGAAGCCCTTGCCAACGAACTCGCCGCCAAATTCTACCTGGAATGGGGCAAAGAAACCATCGCCGAAGCCTACCTCACCAAAGCTTACTACGGTTACGCCCGGTGGGGCGCTAAAGCTAAAGTTGAGGATTTAGAGCAACGCTATACCCAATATTTAGTCCCCATCCTCAGCCGAGAACAAAGCAATCTCACCGTCAAAGAAACTATATCCCGCCTGACTACAGGAACAGTCACGGCTACCAACACCAGCAGTACATCGACAGTTCTGGACTTGGCAACGGTTATCAAAGCCTCCCTCGCTATTTCTGGGGAAATCGAGTTAGGCAACTTGCTGTCAACTTTGATGCAAGTGGTAATGGAAAATGCCGGTGCCCAAACAGGGGCTCTGGTTTTACTTAAAGAAGAAAATCCGATGCTGGTAGTTCGCTGCATCAACGGAAATTGCTGTAACTTAGTTTCTCAAACCCCTGTCACGGCGGAGGAGGCTCCCCTCAGTCTGGTTAACTACGTCCGACGTACTAAAGAAACTGTGGTTATTAAGAATGCCGCTAAGGATAAAACTTGGGCGAGGGCTCCTTATATCGTCGAGAATCAACCATTATCGGTATTGTGTTCTCCGATAATTAATCGAGGTAAAGCGATCGCCGTCCTCTATCTGGAAAACAATCTCATCCCCGGCGCATTTACGAGCGATCGCCAGGAAATCCTCAATATCCTCTGCTCTCAAGCTGCCGTTTCTCTAGAAAACGCCCAACTATACCAGCAGTCGCAAGACTACGCCCAAAAGCTCGAACGCTCTCTCCAACAACTCCAAGAGGCACAACTGCAACTGGTACAAGGGGAAAAAATGGCGGCGATCGGTCAATTAGCTGCCGGCATCGCCCATGAAATTAACAATCCCGTCGGCTTTATTTCTGGCAATTTGGAGCCCGCCCGGGATTATCTTCAAGACTTAATTAATCTCATCAATCTCTATCAGCAATACTATCCCGAACCTGCGGGAGAAATTGTTGAAGAAATAGAGGCGATCGACTTAGAATATCTCCTGGAAGATTTGCCAGAATTAATCGACTCCATGCAGGAAGGAACGGAACGAATTGCAGAAATTAGTCGCTCCATGAGGACTTTTTCCCGGTCCGATACTGCCAGCAAAGTTCCCTTTAATATCCACGACGGCATTAACAGCACTATGACAATTTTAAAACACCGCCTCAAAGCCAACCAAAACAGTCCGGAAATTCAGTTAGTCAAAAATTATGGGGATTTACCCGAAGTCCAATGCTATCCCGGCCAACTCAATCAGGTGTTTATGAATTTAACCGCCAACGCCATTGATGCTTTAGAAGAACTTAATCTGGAACGGAATTATCAAGAGATAAAAGATAACCCCAATTGCATTACTATTACTACCGAAGCAGTCGAAAATGGCAGTTGGGTAGCGATTAAAATAAAAGACAACGGACGGGGGATGTCTGAGGAAGTGAAACAAAAAGTATTCGAGAATTTATTTACTACGAAACCGCCGGGAAAAGGTACTGGTTTGGGGTTATCTATTTCCAGGTCAATTGTAGTAGAAAAACATGGGGGTCGTTTGACTTGCGTTTCTGAAGCTGGCAAGGGTGCGGAATTTATTATTGAGATTCCAATTAACGGGGTGTAGGGTGCGCGGTGCGCACCTTACGAATGGGGTGTAGGGTGCGCAATGCGCACCTTACTTTAACAGCGGTCCCAGAAACCCGGTTTTTTTTGAAAAAACCGGGTTTCTTAATTTTGGTTATAATCGAAACAAAGAAAAGGAGGATCGTAACGATGAAAGAGACAATTGGTAGAAATTTAACCCTCTACCGCGAAGGTTTAAGCTTATCTAAAAAAGCCTTAGCCGAGAAGGTGGGGGTCGCTATCGAAAGTATCGAGAACTATGAAAACGCTCGAACTCTTCCAGACGGCAAAACCCTGTCGGCCCTCGCCCGTGCTTTGGAAGTAACTATGGACGATCTGCTGCGATCGCCTCCAACCCAGTTAAGCGATTTTCGTTTTCGCGATCGCGCCAGTTTCGAGCAAAACCCTCAATTTACGGCCCGAGTTCGCCGAATGTTAGAAACTTATAACGCTATAGAAGCGGCAGTGGGAGAAAGTCCTTTTGCTCCAGAAACTCTCTGGTGCGATCGCTTAGAAGGTAACGAAAAATTAATCCAAACTACGGCAGATCGATTTCGCCGCAGTTTGCGATTGGACGTTACTAACCTATTTCAAGCGGTGGAAGAAGTAGGTTTAAAAGTTTTGCGAGAAGCGAAAAGCCCTCCGGGCCGCTCCGCGAACGCGATTCCTGATTTTTTGGCAATTAGCGCTTGTAGCTTTTTTCGCGGTGCCTTCGTTCTCGTCAACACCTACAATATAACTAGAGAACGACAGTTATTCGGTCTCGCCCGGGAACTCGGACATCTGATATTTCATCGAGACGAATACGGAGATAGCGCGATCGCTGAAGAAGAAAAAAAAGCGCGGGAGAAGGTAGCAGATTATTTTGCCAGTCATTTGCTTGCAGGGCAAAAAGCCTTCGACTTTCCCGAAAACCAACGCTATCGACAGCTTATCTGGCGAGCCCTTGAGTTAGAGAAAATCTCCGAACTGAAAGCGGCGGAACTACTCGGCTTCACGGTAGAACAAATGCGAATGAGTCGTCAAGAAACAGAGGTTTATGCTATCTCTTAGTTATAGCAGTTTCTTATGAGATGTGTACAATAATTAGCCGATTTAGGGAACAGGCAACAGGGAACAGGGAACAGATTCAGAGGGTTTTTAGGTTTTTTCTACTGCTGCATAACTTTTTGGAAATGGTATTAGATAAAAATGTAGGTTGGGTGAAGTGAAACGGAACCCAACACAATTTAAAGCTTTAAAGTTAAACGCCAGGTGGGGGCAAAGCATTCGGACATCTAAATTAATGCTTTTTTAACACATTTACCGCCCGAATGCTATTGCCCCTACAGATTTATTTGCGTCCCAGAAACCCGGTTTTTTCAAAAAACCGGGTTTCTTTAATTTCTTTTAGGGTTTCTTAATTCTCAATTTCCGCATACCCCAAATAGCGAACTCCCTCTGGCGTAACTTCAAACCGACAAGGCAAAATTTCTACTCCTTGATTAACAGCTTCCCGCAACAATTTAGCATAAGTCGGATCCGCACTTTTTCCTGGGGCAAACCAGTTACAATCTGCGCGATTAATCAAAAACAAACAAACCGCGCGATCGCCCCCTTTTACTACTTCTATTAATTCCCTTAAATGCTTCTGCCCCCTCTCGGTAACGGTATCTGGAAATAAAGCCAACCGCTTATCAGCCCAAGTCGTATTTTTTACTTCCAAATAAATAGTTTTATCCCCGCCACTCAAGCGAAAATCAACCCGACTTTTTTTATCCTTCCCATAAACAACTTCTGGTTTAATTTCTTGATATTCTCCTAGTTCTGGAAACAAGCGTTTTTCCAAAGCAAACTTAATAATTTTGTTTGGCAAACCCGTATTAATTCCCACCCAAGTCGGTTCGTTATCTGTTACTTCGATTAACTCCCAACTGTAGGCTAATTTTCGTTTGGGATTATCGCTTTTAGAAACCATAACTCGACTGCCAGGAGTGCAAACTCCCAACATGGGGCCGGTATTGGCACAATGGGCGGTGATGACTTCCCCCGAACTTAATTCAATGTCCGCCAAAAACCGCTTGTATCTTTTAATTAAAATACCGGAAAACAAAGTTGGATAGTTGTAAATTAAATCTAATTTTTGAGTCATAACAATTAACAATTAATAATTAATTTTGTAAGGTGCGCAATGCGCACCCTACTTTGCCCCTTTTGGTTTTTTTTCAAAATTGAGATGCACCCTTTTGCATGCATGCATGCATGCCTCTTGCCTAAGAATTGCGCACCCTACTGTTAACTTGGGAGCATCCCATATTTGTAAAAACATCGAATATTCGGTTTTTTATCTAATGCATCCCTTTTCCCTTCTTGCCTTTTCCCCAACTATTGCCAGATGAGCTCTTGCCTCTTGCCTAAAAGCGTT
>CAZSTZ010000146.1:0-16566 GCA_964609515.1 uncultured bacterium
GGACAAGGGCAGACTTGCGAGGACAAGGAGGACAAGGAGGACAAGGAGGACAAGGAGGACAAGGAGGACAAGGGAGACAAGGGGGACAAGGGGGACAAGGGGGACAAGGAGGACAGGGGAGTGTTTTAACCTCTCCCTTGTCTCCCCCCTCTCCGCAAGTCTGCCCCCTCTCCGCAAGTCTGCCCCCTCTCCCTTGTCTTCCCCCTCTCCGCAAGTCTGCCCCCCTCTCCCTGGTCTTCCCCCTCTCCCTGGTCTTCCCCCTCTCCCTGGTCTTCCCCCTCTCCCTGGTCTCCCCCCTGCACTGGGACTAAGGCTCGGGGTTTGTCCCCGAAAGCCCTGAAAAAATGGCCAAGGTTTTAGACCATGAGTTAGTCCCATTATTGAGCCATCGGGGAGCATCTCGCGGTAGTTTGCTTAACAACAAATATGAATAGTAAAAATCGCCCCGCTTGGATTAACAAGTTAACCGGAACCGTAATTGCGATGGGCATCAGCCTTCCCATCGGTTTGCCAGTATTGGCCCAAAGTTATTACTCGGCTAGCATTTTCAGTCCTTCCAGCACCTCCACCAGTCGCAGCGTCGATGGCACTATTGCTGGAGAACTTGATGCGGCCATCAAGTATTATTTGGATTTCCAAACTTTTGCCGAGGCAGTTCAAGAGGCTGGATTGGCAGAAAGTTTGAGGGCTAAGGATTCTAACGACCCCGATAAGATCTTGTTTACAGTTTTTGTACCTACGGATGAAGCTTTCGAGGCTTTGCCAGAAGATATCCGCCAAAAATTGTTTCAGCCAGAAAACAGGGATAAGTTAATGATGGTTCTCAACTATCACCTGGTGGAAGGTATGGTTTCTGATGAAGATGTAGCGACTGGAGCGATCGAAACAGTTGCCGGCAGTCCGGTGAAAATCGAACTCGATGTGGCAGGAGATAAGATCGCTTTGAATGAAGCTGCCACTATCCTCTCTTCCCAACGGGCAAAAAATGGAGTTCTAGTCTCCATCGATCGCGTCCTTTTACCACCAGATTTAGAGCTAGAGTAAAGTAGGCAAGAGGCAAGAGTAGGCAATAGGCAAGAGGGTAGGCATACATGCATGCATGCAATAGGCAATAGATATGGAAAAGATTTTGCCAGTGACTTTTGCAAAAAGAACCCGCAATCAACATAAAACCCGGTTATGTGGATAACCGGGCTTTTTCATCAATACTCTTGCCTACCCTCTTGCCTCTTGCATGCATGCCTCTTGCCTTATTACTACCTTCTTAAGCGATTTAAAACTTCCTTGCGTTCGGCGATCGCCGATTGAAGATCGGGTTTAATTTCAATGGCTTTATTATAAGCTGCGAGGGCATCTTCGTATCGCTGCATTTCCTTAAGCGCCCAACCTTTATTTGCCCAAGCTATAGGGTCGTTGGGATTGAGAGAAAGAGTTTTTTCAAAACTAGCTAAAGCTTCGTCATACCGCTTTAATTTAGTCAAAGCAATAGCGCGACTGCCCCAAGATTGGAAATCTTTGGGATTAATTTTTATGGCTTGATTAAAAGCAGCGAGGGCTTCTTCATTTCGATCTAATCGCATAAAAGCAAGACCTAAATCCCTGTGAGCTACATGAAACTCTGGGTTAAGCTTTATCGCTTTTTGATAAGACTCAATCCCTTCCTCGTATCGTTGCAAACCATCAGCTAATAAAGAACCTCGGTTGTGCCAGGGTAAATAATATTTTGGTCGGCTTTCTACAGCGCGATCGTATGCTTCTAAAGCTTCATCAAAACGCTGCAAGAAAAATAAAGTAATACCTTTACCGATCCAAGCTCGATAAAAATCGTCTTTAATCTTAAGAGCTTGGTTATAAGAATCGAGGGCCTCTTCGTGGCGTTGCAATTTAACTAAAACTCGGCCTCGAGCCACCCAAGCGCTTAAATCTTTAGGATTCTTTGCGAGGTGTTTTTCCTGGGCGGCCATCGCTTCTTCATAAGCTGCCCTAGCTTCGCGAGGCCGCTTTAAATATTCTAAAGCCAAGGCTTTATTTTCCCAAGATCGGGATTCCTCTGGAGCCAGAGAAATAGCCTTCTCAAAAGCGGCCAGTGCTTCTTCAAATTTACCGCTACCAACGAGAACAATGCCTCGACCGTTAAAGCCTTGAGGGTTAGAAGGTTCCAGAGCGATGGCCTTATTATGAGACTCCAGGGCATCTTCGTAACGCTGCAATTGATAAAGTACCTTACCGCGAGCGTTCCAAGCTTCATAAAAATCCGGTTTCGCGTTCAATGCTTTATCATAAGTTACCTTAGCTGCCTGGTAGCGTTCTAAGTCAAACAGCGCATCTCCTTCGTTTTTCAAAGCTTGAGGATTATCGGGTTTAATTTCTCTTGCCTTTTCGCAAGCTACCTCTGCTTCTTCGGGTTGTTCGGTTTCGATTAGATCGTTGCAGCGGCGGACGAAGTAAGCAAATTGAATTTCCGACCATAAAAAGATGCCCAGTATCGCCGTCGTTATTGCCAAAAACAGCAACGAAAAAGGTAACAGGCGAGAAGAATTTTGGTTTTTTGTTTGGCGTTTTGGAGTTGGAGGGCGAGATAACTCGTAATCTTTTTCTACTTCTGGCAGAGTTTCTTTTTCCACATCTGCCAGCGTTGCTCTTTTTCCGTTTTGGACGGGCGAGGCGCTAGCAACACGAGAAGCTGTCCCGTTGGAGTTAATTTCCGAGTTGGCAAGGGTAGGAGTTGCTGAATTTACCAAAGAATATTTTTCTGATTCTTCAAGATTTTTAACTTCTGACTCCAACCATAAATTATTTTTAGCAAAAATTTGACGTACATCTTTAATAATTTCCTCCACCGAGTGGTAGCGAGCTCGGAAATAAGAATGTACCATCGTGTCAATAATAGCGGCAAATTGTCCGCTTACTTGAGTGCGCTCTCGCCAGCCAATTTCCCCCGTATCGGGAGCCGTTCCTAATTCTGCGGGAAAGCTTCCGGTTAGAGCATGAATTATGGTCATGCCCAAGGCATAAAGATCGTGACTGGGGGAAGGTTCTCTGTTGTTTTGTTCGGGAGGCATATAACCTGGAGTTCCCACCAGTTTGTTATAACTAAATTCGCCGCGATCGTTAATTACTAAAGAGCTAATTTGTTTGATGGAGCCAAAACCGATTAAAACGATTTTTCCGTCCCTGGTACGTCTGATTAAATTGGAAGGTTTAATATCTAAGTGGAAGGTTTCTTGATGAACTACCTGCAAAATATCTAGAACGTCTTTTAACAATTCTTTGGCTTTGGTTTCGTTAAATTTGCTTCTGGCAATTTCTTGACTCAAATTTTCGCCGTCTATATATTCTTGGACTAAATAAAACGAGCCATCTTCTTCAAATTCCCCTAATATCTCGGGGATTTGATAGTTTTTTCCTAAATTAAAAAGAACTTGCGCTTCGGTTTCAAATAACCTTTTTGCTTCTTCCCAAACCAAAGGATTGTTAGATTTAAGTTTGATTTGTTTGATAACGCATTTAGGTTTGTCGGCCTTTTGTTCGTCGATAACTAAATAAGTTTGACCGTATTCTCCTTCTGCCAAAAGGCGAATAACTTTATAACGTTGGTTGAGAATATCTCCGATTCTTTGGGAGCCCTGGAGCTCGTAATAAAGGGACTGTAATTCTTTTAGGACTTCTCTGGCCGATTGGTAGCGCTGTCGGTGTTGCGATCGCACCATTTTATCGATTATATTGGCCAAGCTCTCGCTGACTGACACCAAATCCCGCCAAACTACTTCATCGGTTTGGGGATGGGGGGGCAAATCTAAAGGGGCCAAACCAGTTAAAGCCTGGATCGCCGTCATACCCAAGGCGTAAATATCGCTATTGGCCCGAGGTCTCCCCCCAAGGTGTTCGATGGGCATATAGCCGGGGGTACCCACCACGGAACCGCTGGGCCTTCCTTCGCTAGAAAGCACCAAAGTTTCGATTTCTTTAACGGCCCCAAAGTCAACGACGACAATTTTATCGTCGGCTTTTCGTCTGATTAAATTGGAGGGTTTGATATCCCGGTGGATGACTCCGTGTTCGTGGATGTATTCTAAGACTTCGAGGGTGTCGTATAAAAGGGTGATGGTCTGGGCTTCGTTTAATCGCTTACCTTCTTTGATTTCTTGGGTTAAATCTTGGCCATCTATAAATTCTTGAACTAAATAAAATTCCTCGTTTTCTTCAAAGCGGTCTAAAAGTCGAGGAATCCGATTGTGGATTCCTAGTTTTTCCAAGGCGATCGCTTCTAGCTCAAATCTGTTTCGCGCTTCTTCTAAAATAGAAGGACTGTGGGTACTCGGTTGAAGTTTTTTCAGAACGCATAAAGGGTTATCTCCCGGGAGTTTATCTTCTGCCAGATATGTCTTTCCAAATGCTCCTCTTCTCAAATCCTTAATAATTTTATAGCGTTCTTTCAGTATTTGTCCTTCGTACATCTTCTTTATACCTTAATTATTTGGAGTTGTAGTAATTAGTAAGTTTTCAATTTTTATTAGCTTTTATCTTGATTTTTTAAACTGGCTAATTTATGGGGTTAAAAATTAACAAAAAGCTCTAAGTTTTTGGCTTTTTTAAAAATTGAGATGCACCGGTTCGGACTTTCCTGTTTACAATTAACAATTGACAATTAACAATTAGCTTCAAATTGAAAATGCCCTCTAGTGGTTTCTTCTAAGAGCGATGGACAAATCGGGGAATTTTTACTGTTTTTTTTGACCTGGCAGGAGCAACTAATCTCTGGTTGTTTCCCCGTATTGCTTATTCCCCCGATTGGTCTATGCCCCTGACACCAGTATAATTACGGTCGGCTCTGGCGGCGTCGGTTTCCTAAAATTTGAGCGGCTAGCACTCCGCCCAAAAAGCCAAACAAATGCCCCTCCCAGGAAATACCCGGTTGGTTCGGCAAGACGCCCCAGATGAAACTGCCATAAACGAAGCCTACAATTAAGGACACAATTATAGACATGGGGCTGCGTTCAAACAGTCCTCGAAGTAACAGAAATCCAAAATAACCAAAAATTACGCCGCTAGCGCCGATATGAACCGAACCGGAAGCCCCTATTAACCAAGTGCCCAAACCGCTAACTACCATCGTCACCCCGCTGACAAACAAAAAGTCGCCCACCCCTGCCAGAAGAATGAGCCAGCCAAATACTACTAAAGGAGCGGTATTGGCGGCTAGATGAGCAAAATTACCGTGCAGAAAAGGAGCGAGGAAAATACCGCGCAGTCCGATTTCGGTTTGGGGTTTGATTCCATATTGATTCAGAGCCCACATGGGAAGGAGCCAGTCGATCGCTTCTATAATCCAAAGCAGGGCAACTAGAGCGCTTAAAATGCTAATTTGGGTGGCTAGATTTTGAGCGATCGCTTTTACTTTGTTATTCATATTTATTCTTTGCTGGATGGTTCTATAAAAGTCAACCATGAAGCTATTTAGCATTGATGGCTGACCCTTAACTTCTATAATACTTCAAAAATCTGCACCCCTGAGATGATGGAAGTCAAAATCGGAAAATATCTGAGTCTTGAAGAGTTTTGTACTTGCACCCAGACTTATCAGAAATATGCTGAGTTTATTAATCCTTTTCCGCTAAACGAAGCCAGTCTGAGGGCGATCGCCGATTTAAACCGAGAGATAATCGACCCGGTTATTGACTTTTTCGGCAGAAATAAATTTCAGCTAACTTATGGTTTTTGCTCTCCAGATTTAAAGAAATTTTTGCAACAAAAAGACCCGATTACTGGAGTTAAAAACGGTCGAGTTGCTCCAGAAATAGACCAGCATATCGCTTTGGAAGTGAAGAAAAGCGGTAAATATTATTGCGAAAGATTGGGGGCAGCTTGCGATTTTTTAATTGTGGGTTTGGGGAGCGATCGCCTCATCGAATGGATTTTATCCGAAAAATTACCGTTCGATTCTCTCTATTTTTACGGAGAAAATAGACCGATTCATATTAGTTACGGCCCCCAACATAAGCGCGATATTTGGACTTTCACCCCTGGCGGGCAGCCTACGAAAAAAGGTTTGGAAAAGTTGGGTAAGCTACAAACTCGCTCTTTTTCTCTTCCTAAAAGCAACGGCAGATTTTAACAACTTAAGTCGATAAGCATCGGCATCTTTGCGCCAGAAAAGACGATGACCTTTAATTTCCGTACAATGCTGTTCCAAACAATGAAGCCAACCCCGATAATTTTTAATAGCTTGCCAGTCGTCTAACAATCCCCTATCTTCCTCTTGGCGGGTTAAAGTAGCAAACTTTTCGTAAAGGGGATAATCTGGCAAAACCAAACTATCTTTTCTGTGCAAAATTGGCGGATTATAATCGTCGCTATAATCGTAATAACTGACCCTTAAATCCCGCAAATCTATTTCCATCACTGCCTGTAAAACTGGATGAGCTTCCGTATCAAAATCGGGATAAAATAGATAAGCAATTTTCGGTTTTTGCGTGTAAAACTTAATAGCAGTTGCATCTTCCATACGGCCTATTGTGCGACTGGCGCAACCTTCATAAAGTCGCAATAAAGAGTCTAATTCTGAGATGGCAGAAATATGCACCCAAAGAGAGTTAGACAGTTTCAAACCAATAGAACTCTGACGACAGCATTTAGCAATAACCTCGGGTTTGCCGAGGCTAAATAGCATTAAATCTGCTAAATTACAGGCTTTTTTATAACTGCCAAATAAACCTTTGATGTCGTTTTGAACTGTGAGGGAAAATTGGGAGATTATGGGGCGATCGCCGAAAGCAGTTAGAGCAATATAAACTAATAAATCTTGGCGGCGTTTATCGGTAATTTTATCCCATTCCGTCGCCTCAGTTGCTTGGAGAATAACTTGGAAGGCGCGGCGGAAATTGCCAAATTCTGCGAGAATATTTTCTTCTTCTGGGAGTTCGTTTTTGAGGGGAAAACGACCGCGATCGCTCATAAATGCCATTAAGGGCGCAAGCTGTTCTTGATAATCTTCAAATCGCTTATTTTGAGAGCTAATTCTCGGCGTATTTAAGCTGCGTCTAAAGCGAGATGCCCGGAAATTTTCGGCTTCGGTTTCATCTCGAAAAACAAAATAAATCCCCAAACCTACGGGGATAGAATTAACGTTTAAAACTTGGTCGATATAGATTTTTAACTCTTCTTGTTCGTAATATTTCTGAAAAGTGTTTCTTGCCGTAATAATGCCGTCGCTGTAGAGAAGTTGGCCTTGAGATTGGCGGTCATAAATTAAAACTTGGGCGGAAACAATTAAAACTTTTTTTGTCAGTTCCCAAGCTTTCAGCAAAGCTTCTCGACGTTCTGAAAGAGATTCGATGACATTAATCACATAACCCAAATTAACAACATCGGCAGAATTTAGAGAGTTCTGCGGACAATAATAAGGATCCCAACCGCTACTTTGATAGCCCTTCTTTGCCAGACCTTGAAAATCTCCCCCATAGCCGCAACCGTAGTCGAAAAAAGTAGTTTCTGTTGTGGTAAATAAGTTTGCTTCTAAAGCCAAACGGACGGGTTTAGAAAGTTCTTTGCGCTTAATTGCGGCTTTGTGGCGCTCTATTTTTGGCTTGGTTTGTTTGCCGTCGCTAACAGGTGTTTTTATTTCTTCTTTTTGAACTCTAATAACCCCATGTTCTCTAATTTCAACGCCGTAGCGTTCTAACTTTTTTAACCATCCTTGAAGAGTACCGATGCCCCGGGTATTTTTAAGAAGTCCCAGTCTTTCTTCTTCGCAAGTTAATTCGACGAATTGTTCGTAGTGGGGGTAGTCGGAATTAACAAAAGTTTCTTTGCGGTGAAGAATGGGAGGATTTTCGTTATTCGCGTAATTTCGACAGTCAATTTCGCCGCTGTGGATGTCTATTTGGATGCTTCTGTGTAAAGCCGGATGAGCTTCTTTATCGAAGTCTGGATAGTAGAGGTAAGAAATTTTGGGTTTGTCGAAATGAAATTTAATAATAGTAGCAAATTCTGGGGGATAAACTTCAGTTATTTGTAAGTTTTCTAGTTCGTCAATTTTGCTAGAAACTATGAAGCGGTTGGCAAAGCTTTCGTAGAGTCTAATTAGGAGATGAAGTCTTTCGAGAGCGGAAGTATGAACGTAGAGGGCGGTGGGGAGTTTTTTACCTATTTTACTCTGTTGGCAGTAGCTAACAATTGCACCCTGTTTGTGAAGGCTAATAAACAAGTCGTTGGCAGTTTCGCAAGCTTGTTTGTAGGTGCAAAAAGAGCTTTTCAGAGCTATTTTAATTGTCGGCGGCAGTTCTGCTTCTAATATTAAGTTTGCTGGGATGTTAAAATCGCTAATTCTCCCCGCCAGGTAGAGAATTAGTTGGGAATATTGTTTTTGATTAATCCGTTCATAGTTCATTTTTCCTTTAATTTAAAACATAGAACAGTTAGGATGCATCTCAATTTTGAAGAAAACCAAGAGTTCAACGCTTTTTGACAATTGACAATTGACAAAAAGCGATAACTGTTTGGTTCTCGAATTGCATTCAGATGCACCCAGCTTTTAACTCCACATTCCTTCTGGTCTCGGGAAGTTTTCTAAATTGTTTTCTTCCCCAGTTTGGTTCGGACCTAGTGGAACTGCAGGAATAGATTTAGTTGGTTCTGTTCCATCTTCTTCCCGGTTGTTTTCCCCATCTGTTATCTCATCTAAAGTCTCTGTTTCTGACTCGTCTATCTCGAATTCTAAACGCAGTTTAATTTTTCCTTTAATCCAGGGTTTTTGAGGTCTTAATATTTCGCAGTCTAAACCTTCAGTCAATAATTGTTCTGCTTCTAGTTTGGTTTGGATAATAGCTAAATATTCGCTGACTTTGAAGGTACATTGGTACATTAAAGAACTAGAACTTGTTGAGACAACGTCATCTTCTTTAAGCAAATAGACTTTATTGGACATTTTTATTTCCTTAGTTATTTGTCAGTTTTTAGGTGAGTGACAACACAGATTTAATTAAATCTGTGTTGTCAAAAATGGTTAATTCGGTTTTGGCCAAGATTTCCAACTAGAAAAACCAGCCGTAAGAATGCAATCCTTTACCTAACAGATTAACCCCTAAATAGCACACCCAGACTACAACAAAGCCTGTGGCAGCTAAAAGAGCCGGTCGCCGCCCCTGCCATCCCCGGGTAATGCGGGCGTGGAGGTAGGCAGCGAAGACTAACCAGGTGATTAATGCCCAGGTTTCTTTGGGATCCCAACTCCAATAAGAACCCCAGGCTTCGTTGGCCCAAACTGCACCCGCAATAATACCGATGGTTAAGAGGGGGAAGCCTAAGCCAATAATACGGTAACTGATGTTGTCTAGGGTTTCTGCCAGGCTGAGACGCTGGGGGGATAGGGGTTCGGTTTCGACTTGGGAAGCGGTTGAGTCCTGGGCGATCGCTTCTAAAACCGCTGTGTTACCCTCACCGTTGTTGCTGGAGAGGACTCGCGCTTTCTGCCCGTTGTTAATCAGAGCGGCTTCGACTTGAAAATCTTCGGGGCCTTTGATGCGGTAGTTGTTGGTTCTATGGGCCTTGTTGCCGAAAGAACTGCCGCTGAGTTCGATTTTTTGGCCTCTAGTGACGATGAGGAAGGCAACGGCCAATAACGACCCGACCATTAAGGTAGCGTAGCTCAACATCATTACGCTAACGTGCATCATCAGCCAGTTTGATTTGAGGGCCGGAACTAAAGGTTCCGAAAGCTGCATATTGGAGGGCAGGGTTAGGGCGGCAAAGGCGGCGATACCCATTGCGACTGGGGCAGTGCATACTCCCACCAAACGAGAACCGCTCATTTTTTCGGCGATGAGGTGCATGGCGGTAATGCCCCAGGTTAGAAAAAAGAGAGATTCGTAGAGGTTGCTGATGGGGAAGTAGCCGGCTTCTAACCAGCGGGCCCCTAAGAGTCCCGCCACAGTGAGGTTGGCGATCGCCATGCCGGCGGTTCCTAGGGCAGGCAGAAAGCGGAGCTTGGGAAATGCTGCTCCCACCCAATAAACGAGCATGGTAGCAAAGAGGACGGCAAAGCTTATGTTGTCCAGTTTGCCCTGGAGTTCGATTAGATTCATTCAGGTTTCTCCTCGGCCTGTGTTGGTATTTACTTTTTCGATCCTAGCGACTCTTGGTACTTCTGGTTTTAATTTCTTGTTATGAGTATTAGTATGAGTATTAGTATGAGGAAAATTCAGAAACCCGGTTTTTGCAAAAAACCGGGTTTCTGAACACCCTTAGAATTAAGAAACTAACTATAGCAATCCTATTTGAGTTGTGTCCAAAAACTTACCGCTTTTTGGGAATGGGGAATGGGAAAGAGTTTCGGAGTTTTTTTCTACTTTTTAACTTTTTACAACCTCCGCACGGATTGCTATATCTACTAGCGCAGTACAGGTAAAATACTGGGTATTTTCTCTTCATACTCATGACGAGTACTCAAAAAGAGAGTTTTTTCTTTATGAGGTCGCGAAACAAATCTGAAACGAACCCACTATTTTAGCTGTGCTGCGCTAAGAGTCTGGTGACGCGTTCCTCCCTAATTAAACGCTATTGGCCCAATCTTTCGCCCAATTCAATGTTTCTTTAACTTGGTTCATATCGGCAGCTTCGCAATATAAACGCAAAACTGGTTCGGTACCGCTGAAGCGAATTAACAACCACCGACCGTCTGCCAACCTAAATTTATAACCGTCTACAGTCAAACAGTTTTCCACTTTTTGACCGGCAATTTCTGTAAGCGGACGATTTTCCAATTGTTCTACCAGCTTTCGTCGCTCTTCCATGCTCGCTAGCGGCAGATCTATGCGATCGTATTCAGAACTAAAACCCGTTTGCTCTTGCAACCGCCTATAAATCTGACTTAAATCTTCTCCGGACATTACCACTGCTTCTAACAAATACAATGCCGACAGCAGGGCATCTCGTTCGGGAATGTGGGTGCCGTAACCGACGCCGCCAGACTCTTCCCCTCCGACTAACACTTGCGCTGACAGCATCCTATCGGCAATGTATTTATAACCGATAGGAGTTTCGTAAACTGATAGGTTATATAATACCGCTACTTTGGGAAAGAGCTCCGAACCGCTAATGGTTTTGACTACTTCCCCTGTCAGTTTCCGCCGCAAGGCCAAATGTTCGATTAAGATAGGGATTAAAATTTGCGAGCTGAGAAAGTTACCTTCCCCATCCACTGCGGCGATGCGATCGCTATCCCCGTCAAAGACAAACCCGATCGCCAACCCCGTCCCCGACTGTCGGTGACTTTTAATATCTTTAAATAGTTGGGAAATATAACGGGGCAAAGGTTCCGGAGCTCCCCCACCGAAGAAAGGATCGCGATCGCTATTAATTTCCCGCACTTCTTGTCCTAAAATCTTAGTCAGCCCGGACGCCGCCGCCCCGTGCATCACGTCAGCAAATACTGTTACTTTCCCGTTCGCGAGCGCTTCAGTAATAGCATTGATATCGACCATCCCTCGCAACGTTTCGCAATAGTTCGGCCAAGGATCGAATTTTGGTATATTGTTGGCTGGTGGTATTTCTACATTTTGGGAGTCTTCTTCTAGCAAAGCTTCTATTTGTTTTGTTATCTCTGGAGAAACCGAGCCCCCAAAACCTCCCTTTACTTTTAGCCCCAAATACGATCCCGGGTTGTGACTGGCAGTGAGAACGAGCGCCCCTAGGGCTTTTTGTTGGACTGCTGCCAAACTGAAGGCCGGGGTTGGGGCATAATCTTCGCTTAAGAGAACGTCAAACCCTGCCTGTTGCACTGCTTCGGCTGCTCTTAGGGCAAATTTTTCGGCCATAAAGCGGCGATCGTGTCCTACTATTATCGTGCGATTTTTGGTGGTCTTGCCGTAATTTTCGGCTAGAACTCTTGCTGCTGCCTGGGCTACTTTGGCGACGCGATCGAAAGTAAAATCGTCTGCTATGACACCGCGCCAACCGTCCGTTCCAAATTTAATTGGTTTAGCCATGATTATTTGTTGTTAGTTGTTAG
This sequence comes from uncultured bacterium, assembly GCA_964609515.1. Lineage (GTDB taxonomy): Bacteria > Cyanobacteriota > Cyanobacteriia > Cyanobacteriales > Microcoleaceae > CALKCV01. Next base: position 12,008 of record CAZSTZ010000146.1, read on the forward strand.
TTGTTAGTTGTTAGTTGTTAGTTGTCGGGGAGGAATTTAATCTTTAGCCACTAGCAACTGACAACTAACAAAAAGCACTCTTCGCACCCTATTTACTAATTAAAAGAAGCTAGGTTGATGCCGAATCAAATTTAGGAACTCTTCGCGAGTTTTTTGATCTTCTTGAAACACACCTACCATCGCACTCGTAACCGTCCAGGAACCTGGTTTTTGTACTCCTCGCATCACCATACACATGTGGGTAGCTTCTACTACCACGGCGACACCTTTTGGTTCTAAAACGGACTGAATTGCTTCGGCAACTTGTCGAGTCAGTCTTTCTTGAACTTGCAAGCGACGGGCGTACATTTCGACGATGCGGGCCAGTTTGCTCAAACCAACTACTTTTTCGTTGGGCACATAAGCAACGTGGGCTTTACCCATAAAGGGCAACATATGATGTTCGCAGAGACTAAATAAGCTAATGTCTCGCACTAATACCATTTCGTTATGACCTTCGTCAAAGATGGCATTATTGACAATTTCTTCTAGGGATTGATTATAACCGCTGGTAAGAAATCGCATTGCTTCTGCTACTCGCTTGGGAGTTTTTAAGAGTCCTTCTCGGGTTGGCTCTTCTCCTACTCCTTTAAGCATTGTCTCTACCGCAGCCATCATTTCTTCGTCGCTGACTTCGGCCAGCGATCGCTTTTCTACATTTTGACTGTTTAATGAAGTATTACGATCCGGCCTAGTAGAAATTCTTTGGGGATTATCCACTTCTGGATTTTTTACACCATTACTCTTAAGAGAGTTTTGAGCGTTATAACCGTTGGAATATGCAATTGTCATGGCAAATTTGTGTGAAGTTTAACTGAGATTAACTACCCATTTTTGGGTTCGGATGCAATGGCTAATTGTTAATTGCTAACTGCTTGTTTTCTCTCTTAGCCAAAAGCGATTACTTTTTGTTAATTACTTGCATTGCAGTGTTAGGAACCCAAAACAACAAGTTAAATTGCCTCTTAACAAAAACGCAATTAGCAATTAGCAATTAGCGGTAAATTCTTGGCTTTTTTCTTGTATTGAGATGCAGTTCGAGCGCAACTAACATTGGTTCAAAAAGTACCGATATTTGGCATTATTGTTAATTCTTCGACGACACCAATCTTGGGAACTGTGGCGGCGTTTAGAATTGACTCGGCGACTATTTCTGGGGTTAACATGGCGTTGCGGTCAAAGTCGGCCAGGACTGTTTTTGTATCCCAAAGAGATGTATTGACCGAGCCCGGACAAATAGCCGTCACCCTAATTCCATTGACCCTTTCCTCGGCGGCTAGGGTTTTTGTCAAGGCCATGAGGCCAAATTTACTGACGCAATAGGCTCCCCAGTTGGGAAATGTTTGTTTTCCACCAATAGAAATGATGTTAAGGATGGTGCCCGAGCTGAGAGCGCGCATTGTCGGTAAGAGCGCTTGGATACATTCAAAAGGGCTGGTAAGATTGATGTCTATTACTTGCTGCCAGTCGGCTAAGGGAGTTTCGCTGAGGGGAGCGGTGTAACCGATGCCGGCGTTGTTGACTAGAATTTCGATAGGGCCAAATTCAGTAGCTATCGCTTTAATCTTGTCTCGCACTTGGGATGTTTGGGCCAAATCTACAGCATAAGCTTGCGCTTCAACTCCTGCTTCTTTGGCCTCTTTAGCTACTGTTTCTAATTTATCTTGAGACCTACTTACCAAAGCCAGGTCTATTCCTGCTTTAGCAAATGCTAGGGCTGTGGCTTTGCCTATGCCGCTGCTGGCTCCTGTGATTAGGGCGCGTCTGGTGACGGAAGAGCTCATGTAATTTTTTTGGGTTGGATATTTATGAGCTAGCTAATTTGGGTTAGGGACTTGCAATTTAATAAAATATCGGTTGTTGGGTCGAGGTTCGCTCGCACCCAACCTACAAGAGATTGGTAGTTTATTTTTGCACAAGTCCCTTAGCTACTTGATTCTATTCGAGCGCAAAAAAAATGAAAAAAAACTGATTAAGTTTTATTACACAGTTAATTTTACCACCCGTGGAAGTTGTTGGGAAAGTCATAAAAGAAACTGCAAAAATTACTTTTCTAGTTTAGGTGGCCCCCTCTGTCTGGGGTAATTGTTGGTTTAAGCTTTTATTTGGCTTTCCAAAGAGCCTTCTGCGAACTGACCGAGCTTGCGGAATTTTTGATAGCGCAGTTCTTTACGTTGGGGACTGGTTAGTTTACTTAATTCTTCGAGGTTGTCGAGCAGAACTTGTTTGAGCAGTTCTGAGGCCTTTAGGGGATTGACATGGGCGCCGCCCGTTGGTTCTGGCACTATTTGGTCGATTATTCCTAAGTTTTTCAGATCTTTAGCAGTAATTTTCAGCGCTTCTGCGGCTTGAGGTGCTTTAGTTGAATCTTTCCATAAGATGGCCGCGCAGGCTTCGGGGGTTGCGACCGTATAGACTGAATGTTCTAGCATCAGCAGGCGATCGCCCACTCCAATACCTAAAGCTCCTCCAGAACCTCCTTCGCCAATAACGGTGCAAATTATGGGCACATCAAAGACAAACATTTCTCGGAGGTTGTAGGCGATCGCTTCTCCTTGTCCTAGTTGTTCGGCTTCTACCCCTGCCCAGGCCCCGGGAGTATCGATAAAAGTTAAAATGGGCATTCCAAAACGATTCCCGTGTGCCATTAATCTTATGGCCTTGCGATAACCTCCTGGAGAGGCCATTCCAAATTTTCGGGCCACGTTGTCTTTGGTATCGCGGCCTTTTTGATGTCCTAGAATTACTACTGGTTTTCCTGCCAGACGAGCTAGGCCCCCTACTATGGCCGGGTCGTCGCTACCAGAGCGATCGCCATGTAATTCGAGCCATTCATCGGCGATCGCTTGAATGTAGTCCAGAGTGCTGGGCCTTCTCGGATGTCTGGCTAGTTGTAGTTGCTGTAATGGTGAAAGACTGCTAAAGATTTCCTGACGCAGTTGATTGGCCTTAGATTCTAACTGCCGAATTTGTTCGGAAACATCAACGCTCGTTACATCAGCTAGTTCGCGAACCTGGTTAATTTTATTTTCCAGTTCCGCTAAGGGCTTTTCAAACTCTAAGAGGATGGGTTTGCGATTTTCGTTGGCCACGCCTTCAATACTTTTTCGATTATCGTTGCTTATTGTACTGCTTTTCTACTCTTTCTCAAACTCAAAGAACTACGGCATCGGCTTATGGCCTTCTACCTTCTGGGCCATTTTGGTTGTCAGTCAACGATGGGGGGTTCTTGGTCCATTGTCTTTTGAGAGCGTGTCAGTTTTTTTCGTAACTCACAACTGAGAACTGACACCCTCTCAAAAATATTTAAAATAAGCTCGGAGAAGATTAAGACTCCGAGCCTAATATTTTTAGTTAAACTAAGCCAGGTTGTTACCAACCCGACTCGTCTTCAAAAGCATGCCGGTTTGCCACTTTCACGGCACACGGCTCCTAAGAGTGCTTTGCAAACCGGCAAACTTTTGACGATTCTTTGATATTCCTTTGGACCTTATCCTTTTTGGATTGGCCGTTCTTATGGGACTTTATCATTATCATGTCATCGGCTGTTTTCTTATCGGTTAGAGTCGAGGGAGGAGTTACCTCCTCGCCCCTCTCCTTCAGAACGTAGCGTGCGACTTTCACCGCACTACGCTCCTGGATAATCTTAGTCTTTTGGACTTATGCCCTCATATGGATGTAATCGTGGCATGACTCGTGAATCGCCGTTAAATTTTGGGTTTTCCAGTTGTCGTGGTTGCCGTCGATATGATGCAGATGTACCCGTTCGTTTCCGTCAAGGTAATGTCCGCAATGTCCACATTTATAGCCTTGCCGTTTTAGCGCTTTAGCTGTATGCCCATCGTAAAGGTTGGAGTTTCTTTTGCTCCAGTAGAGAAGGTCGCCGTCGTATGGAGAATTTGTCCCTTTTACCATGACGAATTTGTTTTCGGCATAAGGAACCGCAGGAAAAGCTTGGCGGACGAGTTCTATGGCTTCATTTTTGCCTTTGTTTTTATCGGCTTTAAACCGTTTAAAGGCATCGTGACTTAAGTACCATAGGTTGAACCTTGAATCGTCCATCTTGCAATAGCGGTGGTAATTTCTCCAACCTCGTACAACTGAACTAAGCTTCTTCGCTTTGGCGGTTGTGGCTAATACAGAACTGTTGATTATGGCTTTTACTTTCAAGCGGAATTTCTCGTAGTTATCCTCTGAGGGTATGCTACGAAACTTCCCGTTTTTCTGCACTTTGAAATGCCATCCCAGGAAATCAAAGCCTTCCATAGACCGCGTAATCTTTGTCTTAGGAGCCGACACATTCATTCCGCGCTCTGATAGGAACTGCTGTACTTTTTCTAATATTTTCTCAGCGTTGTCTTTAGGTTTGAGGAAAAACACCATATCATCCGCATATCTTACGGAAGGGTGGATGTCCTCTATGCCGTTTAGCGCTATATTGGCTAGTAGTGGTGATACCACTCCCCCTTGGGGTGTTCCCTGATTCGGAAATTGGGGGGACACCCCTGCCTTTAAGCATT
>CAZSTZ010000147.1:0-16536 GCA_964609515.1 uncultured bacterium
AGTTCGTAGTAACGACTTTAGTCGTAGTTCGTAGTAACGACTTTAGTCGTAGTTCGTAGTAAGCGCTTCAGCGCTATAAATCTAACTTGTCAAAGCACTAAAGTGCTTGCTACAAACTAGCACTAAAGTGCTTACTACAAACATTTCAAAGCACTAAAGTGCTTACTACAAACTAGCACTAAAGTGCTTACTACAAACTTTTAAGCAACAGGTTCGCGACCTTCATCTTCGCCAAACAAAACGTAATGTTCTAACCCATTAAAAAAGACTCCATTAGCGACAGCATCCGCAACTCCTGGATAAGTTTCCAGATAAAACTCCTCGTCAAAAACAATCTGAGGACTGCGGCCTTCAGAATAACCAAATCGTAACCAATGCTCGAAACCGCTGCTTAACAAACCGTTATTTACAACCTCGGCAACCCCAGGATTTTCTGCTAAATAAACGCTCTCGTTAAAACCTTCAAAAACGCCCCCCGGAGGAGTGGCGCTACCAGAAAGTATTGCCACAAAAGCATCGCTTTCTAAACCTACATTATCGAAACCATTAACGACGGGGAAATCCGTAGAATTAGTCGAACCAATAATATAGGCCCTGCCCGCGCCATCCACAACAATATCGTTGCCTTGTTCGCTGGAACTTCCCCCCACGCTAACCGAATATTCTAAACCACCGTTAGTCGATACTTTAGTAACAAAAGCATTGTCGGGAAAACCTAGTTCGCTAAAAGGACTTTCGCCCCCTTGAAGTAACGGCGGAAAAGCACCAGAAGAAGTATTGCCCGTGACGTAAGCGCTGCCCGCCTCATCTACGGCAATTTTAGTAGCAAATTCGCCGCTTTGACCGCCTAAATAAGTAGCATATCCCAGAGAGCGATCGCTATTTATCTTAATAACAATTCCATCGCTGCCCCCTCCACCAAAACTGGTTTGGAAACCGTTAAAAGTCGGAAAATCTCCCTCTGGAGGAACCGCAACATCGCCGCCGATAATTCGAGTTCCGCTAGTACCGCTGACATAAATATTACCGGCATTATCTAAAGCAATACCCTCGCCGGCATCTCCATCTTCTGCCCCATAAAAAGAGGAATAAATTAAATCGCTGCCGTCCCTATTTAATTGGGCAATAAATACATCCCTATCGCCTCCCAAACTGCCTTGAGTGGCATTGACAACTGGGAAATCTGGAGAACGAGTATCCCCAGTTAAATAAACATTCCCGCTACTATCTAAAACCATATCGTTAGGAACGTCAAAATCATTTCCCCCCAATAAAGTCGAGTAAATTAAATTACCGCCGTCGGGAGATATTTTGCTAACAAAAATATCTCGATTAAATTCGCTAGCGAGGCGATTTTGGCTGGCGTTTTCCGTAGTGGGAAAGTCGCCTACTCCTGGGATAGGTTGGAGGGGAAAAGGAGAAACGCCCCCAGTATTTCCTGCTAGATAAACGTTGCCGCTGTCATCCACAGCAATAGCATTACCCTCATCGTCGTCTTGCCCGCCTAAATAAGTGGAATAGAGAATAGTGCTGCCGTCTGCCGATATTTTCGTCACAAAAGCATCCCCACCAAATTGACCGCCGTTGTAGTTATTTTGGAGGGCATTTATAGTTGGGAAATTGGCAGAAGTAGTATTGCCAGTAAGGTAAATATTGCCCGCATTATCTACCGCAATATCCGTTCCCGAATCGTCGCCCCTGCCGCCGATATAAGTTGCGTAAAGCAAGTCACCTTCGGGGGAGATTTTGGCAACAAAAGCATCCCTACCCAAATTGTCGCCGCCGGCAAAAGTGTTTTGTACCGCGTTGGCAGTTACGGGAAAGTTTTCCGAGTTAGTATTTCCCGTTAGATAAATGTTGCCTTGACTGTCTCTGGCAATGCCGTTTCCTTGCTCGAAACTGCTGCCTCCTAATAAGGTTGAATAGTCGAGAGTAGGTTGGGAGTTTGCCTGACTATTTTCTCTCAGATTTGGATTGCTTGTTTCTCCAGTTAAAAAATCTTTGTTATCCTCTGGAGCATCTTCTTCGGAGATTGGATTAATTCCAGATATTAAAGAATCGGCAACATCCCCAGAATTAGAAGTAAAATTATCTGGCAATATCTCTGAAACTACATCCCCATAAAAATTGTTATTGTTTGTTAATTCTGCTGGCAATTCAGCATCGGCAAAAGGGGCAATAGCTGTGAAATTGTCTTGAATTTCTAGTTCGTACATAATTCAACGTTTTTTAGTATTTCAGAAACCAGGTTTTTTGAAAAAACCTGGTTTCTTAACCTCTAAATTCCAGAATTTTTTCGGCGGTTATTTGCGGTTGTTCCAAATGGGGAACGTGACCGCTATTTTTTATCCAGATAAGTTGAGAATTGGGAAGTCCCTTCTCGAACTTAACTGCATCGCCGGTGCCGAGTATTTTATCGTACTCTCCCCATAATATTAGACTGGGCTGCCGAACTTCTGCCAGTTTTTTGCTAAAAGGCCGATAGCCGCCGCTTTTGGTAAAGGAAATTAACGCCTTATCCCAATCTTTCGTTTCTAAATGCAATCCAGCACAAATTAGAGCGTCGGCAGAGGCAAAACTTTTATCGAAATAGGCATTTTCGCTAATTTTTTGCCTCACTTTGGGGCTGCGTAAAAATGAAGTTGCCAGATAGGCTAAAGGAGGAAATAAATATTTTCCCAAAGGCGGACCACCGGTGGCCCCTGCCGGGTCGATTAAAATTAATTTGGCGACTATTTCTGGATAATTTAGGGTAAAATCGATAGCTGCAGCACCTCCCATCGAAGCTCCTACTAATATTATTGGTCGGTTGATTGCGGTTTTCCAGAAACAATAAAGATGGCTTGAGATGCTTTGGGGACTAATTTTTAATCCCGGCAATCTTTCGGTAAAGCCAAATCCTAATAAGTCAACTGCGATGGTTTCGTTATTAGCTGCCAGTAAGGGAAAAATGCGGCGATATTCTAATAAGGAACTGTCGAAACCGTGCAATAATAAAATAGGTATGCCGCCGTTGCCTTGACGGACGAAAGTTGTGGCAATTGGTTGAGAGATTAGGGGGGTTTGGATGGGTTCGCGATCGATGTTTTTGCTGAGGGCAACGGATGTCGTTTCGGTGAGGTTTTCTGTTAGTTTTGGGAGAAATTCTGGAAACATTAACAATTAGGTAATGGGTAATGGGTAATGGGTAATGGGTAATGGGTAATGGAAAAAAGACAATTAACAATTAACAATTAACAATTAACAATTAACAATTAACAATTAACAATTATGGTATATAATGAAATTGAGGCCGAAGAACTAGCTCCGTGGCGATCGCCCATTAGCAGGGCCCTCCACCGCAACCGCAGCCTCCCCCACAGCCGCTACTTCCAATTAGCGAGCGGTTTTCGGCCGAGGGCGGTTTTCCCGCCAATCGCACGGTAGTATTTAGAGGTTTTTTAGAAAGAACGAATTGGCTTAAAATCATTACCGATATTCGCAGCCCAAAAATAGAACAAATCGCCAAAAATCCCCTAGCGGAAGTTTGTTGGTATTTTACCAAAACCAGAGAACAATTTAGGCTGGCAGGACAGATAAATACAATTAAAGCAGAACATAGTCATACTCAACTAGGGCAAATTCGCGCCACAGTTTGGCAAGAAATCATCGAAGTTAAAGCCGCCAGAGGACAATTTGCCTGGCCGCCTCCCGGCGAAAAAAGAATTAGCTTCCTTGGATAAAATAGAACCTTTACCAAATTTTTGTTTGTTATTATTAGAACCAGTAAAAGTAGAACATTTAGAACTGCGAGGGGAACCCCAAAACCGTTGGCTTTATCAACGGGAAGCCAACGGAGTTTGGTCGAAACAAGAGATTAATCCTTAATTGCCAGCAATAGGGAATAGGGAATAGGGAATAGGGAATAGGGAATAGGGAATAGGGAATAGGGAATGGGGAAGACCGCAATTAGCAATTAGCCTGTCTTCCATTAGCCTGTCTTCCATTCCCCATTCCTCTACAGACAAAAAATCAAATACCAGAACCATCAAAAAACTCTTGAAAAGTCTTATCTTTCAAACGACAGCTACCAGAAAGGACAGCTTGGCGATTTTCGTCTTTAGCCATCGAAGTTAAAGCCGCCGGAGAAGAAACCGACAATTGACCTTGTAAAGACTGAAGCTGTTCTTCCAAAGCCTCAATGCGATCGACCAAAGCGCGAATTACCTGGGCCTCGGAATCTGGCAAGCTACCGTGTTCTAATGGATTAACTCGGGCCCCAGAACGATAGACAACCCTACCGGGAACTCCCACCACGGTACAATTAGAAGGGACATCCCGCAGAACCACCGACCCCGCGCCAACGCGGACATTATTACCTATGACAATATTACCCAGAACCTTAGCACCGCCGCCGAGGACCACATTTTCTCCCAGGGTAGGATGGCGTTTGCCGCTTTCCTTACCGGTACCGCCAAGAGTCACCCCTTGGTAAATCAAACAGTAGTCCCCGACGATGGCCGTTTCTCCAATGACTACCCCCATACCGTGGTCGATAAATACCCCTTGACCGATGACCGCGCCGGGGTGAATTTCAATACCCGTTAAAAATCGGGCAATATGAGAAATCAGGCGGGGAATGAAAGGAATTCCGAGAGAGTACAAGCCGTGGGCCCAGCGATGGAACGCTATGGCCTGAAGACCGGGATAGCAGAACAACACTTCCAGCCAGTTGCGGGCTGCAGGGTCCCGCTCGAAGATAATTTGGAAGTCAGCTTTAAGGGTCTTAAGCACGAGAATTTATTCATTACGATTTAGCTGGTCGTTTAACATTTTACCAAAGTTGGGGTAACATTTCTCAATCAGAGGGTAGAGTTAGGTATTATTACTATGGCTTCCATCGTGATGGTGCTGCTTTTGATGGCTGGCTGGCTCTTAACTGAGGTTTTGGCCCTGCTGCCTATGGACTTTCTTCAATGGCTGCATCTGCCAAGTTGGTTGGCTCTGGCCATCGTCTTCTTAATTATTTCTTGGTGCTTGGGAGATTGAAAATAAATCTTATTGCTAATTGTTAATTGGGAACTTGCTAATTGGGAACTTGTTAATTAAAAAAAATCATGGTGCGTGAATTTTCTTTTAGCTTTGGCTTTCGCAAAATTGACAATAATAAATCGTTAGATCCAGATCGCCAGGCACGTCCTGTAGCCAGAGCGATCGCTGTAATCTTAGCGATCGCCGGTTTAATGACCCTGCCTGCAGTGCGTCTGGCCCAGTTACAACTTGTAGAAGGAGAACAAAACCGGGAACGGGCAGATAACAATCGAATTCGTTTAGTTCCCATCCCTTCCAACCGAGGTGCCATCTTCGATCGCAATCGCAAATTTTTAGCGGGCACCCGTCTGACCCGTTCCGTCTATTTGTGGCCTGGAGAACAATCTCTAGAACAATGGCAGATTGCCGCAGCTAAACTAAGCCCCATACTCGACATACCAAAAGAGGAAATACTCAAAAGATTAGAGATAGCTATAACTATAGAAGAAAGAAACATAGCAATTAGCCAGCAAGTCAGTCCAGATGTTTTTATCACCCTCAAAGAGCGAGGGGCAGAATTTCCGGGAGTAGAAGTGAGAGCAGAATCGACTCGCTACTATCCCCAAGGAGAACACGCCTCCCACGTCATCGGACACATTGGGGAAGTGACGCGGGAAGAAATCGAGGCTAATTCAGAATATCGGCTGAGAATGAAGATAGGTAAAGAAGGTGTCGAAGCTGCTGCTAACGATATCCTCTCAGGAACCTGGGGCGATCGCCTTGTAGAGATAAACGCCCAAGGTCAACAACTGGGGGAATTAGGGCAAATTCCCCCCGTCGGCGGCAAAACGGTTTACCTTACCCTGGATATCGACCTCCAGAAAACTGCAGAAAAAGCTTTGGGGCCGCGCCGAGGAGCGGTAGTAGTCCTCGATGTCAAAACTGGGGAAGTGCTGACAATGGCTAACTACCCCCGCTTCGATCCTAATATTTTCACTAAGCCTGTCGCTGAAGTCGAGTGGGAACAACTTCAGGGTAAAGAAAAACCTTTTGTCAATCGCGCTTTGCAAGGCTATCCCCCTGGCAGTACCTTTAAAATTGTTACTTCGGTAGCCGCTATGGGCTCGGGTCAGTATTCTCCCTACTCCAAAGTGGGTACTTATGCTTATATCTGGGTCGGTGGGATTCAATTCAACGAGCATAGCGGTGCGGGCTATGGTTATATCGGTTTTCGGGAAGCTCTTGCTTACAGTAGCAATACATTTTTCTATCAAGTAGGTTTGGGTGTGGGAGCGGACGATATCTATAAATGGTCCCGCCGTCTGGGATTGGGGGGCATCGATTTAGATGTTTTGGGAATTTCGGCATCCTATAACGGTTTGATTCCCAACCCAGAGCAAAAGCAGAAACTTTATGGGGATTATTGGTATGCGGGAGATACGGTGAATATGGCTATCGGTCAGGGTATGGTATTGTGTACTCCTTTGGAACTGGCAAAGGTGGCAGCGGCGATCGCTAACGGCGGCTACCGAGTTAAGCCTCACCTGTTTGCTTCCGATACCAATACTCCCCTCACCGCCCCCGAACCCGTAGGCTTATCCCCAGAAGCAGTTGCCGTAATTCGCGAAGGCATGACCGATGTGGTCAGATACGGTACGGCAAGTTACGCTCTCGCCGACGAGTCTCTTCCCCTGACAGCGGGTAAAACGGGCACGTCGGAAGCTGGCATCGGACAAGAATCCCATTCTTTATATGTAGGTTTTGCCCCCGCTGATAAGCCGGAAATCGCGATAGCGATCGTGGTTGAAAATGGCGGTTACGGTTCCGTCGCCGCCGCCCCCATCGCTAAAGAGGTTTATAAAACTTATTTTAAGAAATAGGAAATGGGGAATGGGGAATGGGGAATTGCGAATGGGCAAGAATTTTGGAAAATTTCTTTTTGTATCTACTTTTGCCAGATGAGATATTGCCTACAACTGCGGCGAAGTCTAACGATTTTGCCAGGAGGTTGACGGGTTTCACCGCCCCCTCCAAATGACAATAGGGGGCTGTGGCAATCTCAATTAAAAGTCACAATCGCCTCAGCGCGACGGAGGTTTTTTTCCCCGCCAGTGGTACTAACGGTAACGGTTTTTCCCGAATCAAATAATAACGTACTCCAAAGTTCTGCTACTTTTAACCAGCCCAATTGACTTTCTAAAAACTGTCGGTTGGCAGCCCAATCTAAATATAAATAACCGTTATTTTCAGCAGGCAAAAGAGCAATGGTTTTTTGAAAGTCTTCCCCTGCCAAAAAACTGCCGGCTTCGGGTGCCCTCAACGCCTTATCCATCGCTTCCAGGGAAGAAGCAAAAATCTCGTATTTGCCGACAGTGGCACGCAAAGCTTTTGCTTCCGCTTGAATTTCTTTGCTATCTTCAGCGCCCCCAGTCGTTAGCTGCGTCCAAGCAGAAACCGTTCGATCGCTATCAGAAAAAGAACCGATACTGTAACCGACAGCGGCAGCCGTAGCGTCCAAACGAGCGATCGCCTCCTCCGTCTCTGGAGACCTTTCGGCGACAAAAATCCAATCGGGGATCGGGCGATCGCTACCGGGCAACCATGCCAAAGCATACTCCCCAGTCACCCAACTAAAAATATCCTCCGCCAAATCTATGCCCCACTCTCTCTCTAACTCGGTTAGGGGGGGACTCACCACACTCGACAACAGCCAATTATCGGCAGCGGCAGCCGAAACTCCATCCCACAGTTTTCGCAAATCTTGACTCGCCGCTACCAAAGAACTTGCGGCAGGAATATACTGCAAGGCTGCCACTGGTTCGGATAACCCAGGAGACGATGGAGGTAAATTGCCGCCCTCAGTCAGCCAAGCGGTTTCCGCAATTAAACCTCGACTGCTGACGCTCAAGGCAAGAGCTAGTTTTGGTTTGTTGGCAACCAGAGTATCCCAGTCGCGAATCTTTAAATCCCAGGGGGCAAAATCGATAAATATCGAAGCGACGGGATTTTCCTTCATCCCCGAGAAGGCTTTTTGGAAATTAGTAGCGCTTTTGAGGTTGAGATTGGGAGCTTGTACGTTATTAATAGCTTCTCGCAATACCTTGGCATGGTTGGCGAAGAGAACGTATTTATCCCCCACCAGAGCGGTAGCTACCGGTTGGAACCAGTTGGTGGGGTTGAACTGGCTGGCTTTTGCATAAATTAATTTTGCTCCTTTATAGGTTTCAAAGCCTAAATTCACCCCCGCCACTGCCTGCTTTTGCCAAAAGACTTCGAGAAATTCTTTGCTAAGTTCGGCGTCTTTGGTGGCGACGGCTATTAAGGTTCCTATTTGTTGGCCGTTGCTGCTGTCGCGATCTAGATCCGTGGTGGTGACGGCTAGGGTTACTTCTTCTCCCGCCCAGGGTTGGATGTCTCGCTTGTAGTCGATCGCTCCATTGGATAGTAAGTCTTTTTCGATTTTTTTGAGGCGATCGCGCAACGGCCCCCTGGGAACTCCGATACTTTGCCCCAAACTTTGGATCTCGTCGGGGTTTATCAGTAGGGATGCCATTAGCGGTGCATTTTTGGGAACGAAGATAGCCGCGCTTTGGTTCGGAGGCGTTGTCGATGCTAGAACGAGTTTAGTTGGATAGTTTCTCCACCAATAGATACCGGCTCCAGCTAGCAGTAAGATAACAGCGGCGATGGCTAAAATTTTGGAAAACGAACGTAAACCCATTTTTGATTTTCCACAACAATTGAAGTAAAAAAACCATTATAACAGCTTGGGGGTTCCAGTTGCCGAAGAGCGATCGCTTATGTTATCTTAGTGAAAGAATGTCAAATAACTGTAATTTCCGAATCATGTTAATATCGGATAACAAAGCCCAAAAGCCCCTTCCCACGATGGAAGAGTTACCATACCAAGATGGCAAACCAGTGGATAGCGAACTACAAGACCTCATAGCTCACTTATTAAAATCAATCTTAGTCTACATCTGGGCCTATCGCAACGATTGGTTTTTTGGTATCGACATCGGTTGGTACTACGACCCAGATAAAAGCGCAATTGCCCCCGATGCTTTTTTATCTTTGGGAGTGCAGCGCATCAGAGGGGAAAATTTGCGTTTGAGTTACGTTACTTGGGAGGAAAATGGAGTAATTCCTTCCTTAGTGCTAGAAGTAGTATCTAAGACTCCTGGAGGTGAATATAAAAAGAAAAAGAAAATCTACGCCGAACGCGGAGTGCTTTACTATGTAATCTATGCTCCGCTTCGCAGCCGCAAGCGAAAATTGTCGATTTATCGACTTAACGAAGACAATAAATACGAGTTGTTAGAAGATAACCCGGTGTGGATGCCAGAAATAGGTCTGGGCATCGGCAGCGAAGTGGGAAGTTATCAAGGAATTAACCGGGAATGGTTGTATTGGTACGATCGCGACGGTTGGCGATATCCTACTCCAGAAGAGGCCCAACAGCAATCGGAACTTCAACGACTTATTGCCGAACAACAGCAGCGGCAAGAACAACAGGCCCGACGGCAAGCAGAACAACGGCAGCGGCAAGAACGCCAGGCCCGACGGCAAGCAGAACAACTGGCTAAAGAGGAAGGACAACGAGCCGAGCAATTGGCGGCGAAATTGCGGGAATTGGGAGTAGATCCAGATGAAGCAAATTAAAGGCAAAAGGCAATAGTAGTCATTTTCTTGTCGGTCGGCGGGCTCCGGTGCAGGCCGAACCCAGCATATTCCGCACCACCCGGTTTTTTTAAAAAACCGGGTTTCTTAAATCTCGATAATGGGCCTTGAGAGCGTAGCTACAAGGGCAAATCTTTTTTTTTTAATTTTTATATTGACTGTCGATTCATCCCACGCCAAATTGAAAATTATAGCGTGGGGCTTCTCGACGGTTTAGCTAAACGTAGTTTTATGCGATCGCCTCGAAGTCGCTCTCAATACCATATTCTCCTTAATTTGTCAACTTCTAATGGTAAAGTAGGGAGCAAATACAAAAGTTAAGGTATCTTAATAAAAAGAGACAAAAAAAACTAGAGCCAAATAGGTAAAGTCACTGATGGGACTTTAGTCGGTTCTGGATTTTATACCACAAAATTACCAATTTGTCAACATAAATGAGAATTTTTGAGAGTTTACTTTCGGCACCCAATAAATCCAAGCCCCGTCGCATCAAAAAACAACGGGAGCAAAGAGCTCAAATTAAACAGCATCAAGGCATTCATATTAAGTCCAAGGCCGAAATAGAAATCATGGCCCAGGCTGCTAAAATAGTAGCCACCGTCCTCAAAGAAATATCAGAAATTGTCCAGCCGGGAATGACCACTGCCGACTTAGACGCATTAGCCGAAAAACGCATCCGGGAGATGGGGGCCAAACCAAGTTTTAAAGGCTATCACGGTTTTCCCGCCTCAATTTGCGCCTGCATTAACAACGAAGTCGTCCACGGCATCCCCAATAAGAAAAAAGTTATTAGGGTTGGGGACGTCCTCAAGGTGGATACGGGCGCTTACTATAAAGGTTTCCACGGAGACTCCTGCATCACTATCGGCGTGGTGGAAGTGACACCAGAGGCAGAGAAATTAATTCAAGTGGCGGAAGGTGCCCTCTATAAAGGCATCGAACAAGTGAGAGCGGGGGCTTATTTGTTGGATATTGCCGGGGCGATCGAAGATTATGTCAAGGCAAATGGTTTTTGCGTGGTAGAAGAATTTACCGGTCACGGTGTGGGGCGGAATTTACACGAAGAACCTTCCGTATTTAATTTCCGTACCAAGGACTTGCCAAATATTAAGTTACGCTCTGGCATGACTTTAGCGATCGAGCCCATTGTTAATGGCGGTTCTAAGATGACTCGGATTTTAAGAGATAAGTGGACGGCGGTAACTGTGGATAATGCTTTATCCGCTCAGTTCGAGCATACAGTGGTAGTTACCGATACCGGCTGCGAAATTTTAACCGATCGCTCAAAATTGTAGCAATCTTATCTGAGTCGTGTAAAGAGCATTTATTGCTTTAGGCAAAAGGCAAGAGGCATGCATGCAAGAGTAGGGAAAAGTAGATAAAAAATAGAAAAGATTAGTGTTTTGCTAATAGCCAAAAATTACAAACACCTTTCTTAACTTTTGCATGCATGCCACACGAGCTCTTGCCTACTTCTGTAAGAAGTTAATTATTAAAGGAGGTAAAAATGTCAGGAAGAGTTTTACTGGTAGATGACGAACCGGGATTGCGCGAAGCCGTACAAGCGTATTTAGAAGATAGCGATTTTAGCGTTGACGTTGCCAGTAATGCCAAAGATGGATGGGAATTGTTGCAACAAAACTTTCCCGACTTAGTAATTACCGATGTAATGATGCCCGAAGTGGATGGCTATCAGTTTCTCAAGCAAGTTAGGGAAGAGCCAAGGTTTAAGGCATTGCCGGTGGTATTTTTAACTGCCAAAGGAATGACAACCGATCGCATCCAAGGCTATCAGGCAGGTTGCGATGCTTATTTGCCCAAACCTTTCGATCCAGAAGAGTTGGTGGCGATCGTCGAAAACTTGCTGGAGCGCAAAGCTGCCAGTAGGCCAACCGTCGGCCATGGAGAAACTCCCGATCTTGCCGCTTTGGCGAGTCAAATTGCCGAGATTAAAGCGATGTTGCAGGGAAAAGGAGGGATAGAGCGGACTCCATCCCCGATAAAAGTCGATCTAACTCCCAGAGAACAAAGCGTTTTAGACTTGGTAGCTAAAGGGTTGATGAATAAAGAAATTGCTCGGGACTTAAATACTAGCGTCCGCAACGTCGAGAAGTATGTCAGTCGGTTGTTTGCCAAAACTGGAACTAACAGTCGTACCGAGTTGGTTCGTTTTGCTCTCGAACACGGGTTGACAGATTAGACTTCGCCACAGTTGTAGGCAAAAGGCAAAAGGCAAAAGTTAAGAGCTTTTGAGAAAAAATACGTTAACAAGGATTTTATTTTGACTTTTGCATGACTACCTATGAGAATTGTTAGTTGTCAATTAACAATTGACAATTAACAATTAACAATTGACTACAAACGCAGTAAAATATCTGCACCGTGAGTATCCGTGCCGCAACTATGGAGCAGGCCGTAACGGTTGCCCAGTTCTTTTACTTGTTTGGTTTGCTTCGGGGTGGGACGCCAAGGCTTAGAATTACCGTAACTATAGTAAGTTTCCACCCCATCTATGCCCAAACGGTGGGCTTCTGGGATTAACTTAGCGGCTGAAATTCTATAGCGGCAGGGAT
This sequence comes from uncultured bacterium, assembly GCA_964609515.1. Taxonomy (GTDB): domain Bacteria; phylum Cyanobacteriota; class Cyanobacteriia; order Cyanobacteriales; family Microcoleaceae; genus CALKCV01. The sequence continues at coordinate 12,264 of CAZSTZ010000147.1, forward strand.
GGGCGAGTACCGCTATACCGCCCGCATTTTGAATCGCCGCAATGACGTTCGCCCCTTGATAATCTTCGCCGATGGGGCCCTGTCCTGTCAGATAGGGTTCTAAGCTAGGATGTTCGGGATCGAAGTCATAACCGAGAATGTGTACCTCGGTTGTCAACAGTCGGGCATTAATTTCTACCCCACTCCAGAGGGTAGGTGCCCTCCAACTTTCGTCGGGATTTTCTAATTTCCAGTCCTCTAACCAGTTTTTTGCTACTTGATAGCCGCCTACACTATGATGGTCGGTGATGGCCAGACCTTGGAGGCGGTTTTTGATGGCCTGCTGCATTACCGTCTCCGGTTTTAATTTTCCGTCCGAGAAGATGGTGTGCGTATGGAAGTTGTAGGAACGGGGACAGCTATCAACATCAAGACTCTGGAAGACTTGCTGGAGCGTTTGGCCGTTGCGGGCCACTTGCTGAATCCAAGATGGAGCTGGAGCGAGATTAATAGACGTCATTGGCTTAATAAATTGTTACCATATCTTAATTTATTGTAGCTTACCCAAATTCTGCCAGTTGCCATTGCATGACTATAACTGCAAATTCCAAATATCATACTCATGTTTATACTTTTCGGGAATAGGCAATGGGGAATGGGGAATGGGGAATGGGGAATGGGAATTTGTCCTTGGGATTCAAAAAATCTTATTAATGACATCTAAAATCTAAATTGTAAAGGTCCTTGGGTAGGATGCACCCACTTTTGGAGTGCAACCCGTATTTGTACATAGAGATGCAATTTCCAATTCCCCGTAGAACAGGCAGGATGCCTGTTCCCAATTCCCAATTCCCAATTCCCAATTTCCAATTCCCAATTTCAAAAAAATCGTATCGCTCATCTACCATCCCCCACTAACCGTCGCTGTTACGAAAATTCCATGCTAAATCTAACAATTTCGCCCAGCGCTTTTGTGCTTGTTTGGGAGTGCATTGGATGGCAGCAGCGATCGCTTTATCGGTCTCGCCCGCCCGCTTCATTTGCAACATTTGGCGTTCTTCGTTACTAAGCTGTTGTTGAAATTCTTCCCAGCGTTGGGTAGTCATGCCTAACTTTTGGTCTAGATCCGCACCCAACCATTCGTGAACCAACTTCCAGTTGTGGGAACGAGCGAACTTTTCTACATGATACTTGAACCGCTGTTGGAGGTAATCCCGTTCGCGGGCGGTCAAACCGAGTTTTTTATCGATATCGCAAGCTTGTAAATCGCGTAATTTCAAGCGCAAATAATCGATACACTCTTGCTGACCTTGGGACTTGAGATATTCTACCAGTTCGGCAATGACGCGATCGCGCAACACCGCCTCGGAAGGATCCACCGCTTCGGAAACCATCTGCTCGCGAACTTGTTGTACCGCTGCAGAACGGCTGTGAGCTTCGGCCTCTTCGCCCTTAGCAGACTCGACAGCCATTTCAATATCCAGAGAAGTTTCTGGGGGTTGACCCTTAGCGAAGCTCTGAGCCCGCAGAACGATTAATCTTTGGCGGTTGCGACCTGGCAAACCGATTTGACGTTTGGCGTACTGTTCGGTAAACGCCATATATTCGGCCAACTCCAACTTAGTCTTAGGAGTGTAAGTTGCATCCACATCGTGTTCCCGGCGGAATGCCCGCAGACACTCGATATAAAAGCCTTGTAAGAAATCCTCGATTAAATTATAGCGACCTTGGAAGTTCAAGTGGGCGGCAAAGGAGGCGATATGGCGGTAAACCATAGAAGCGAGGAGAGAATGCAGCTCGACGCGGCCTTGCTTGGAGCCCAACTTATAATATTGCAAGCTCTTTTGCAGGCGATGGCGTGCCAAACTCAACTGCCAGGAACGAACCTCGCCGGAATTTTGGATCCGATTGCTCTTTTCGCAGATGCGCTCTACTTCGCGAGCTATGCGCGCGGTCACGGTGCGACCGCTGCTTGGCTTGAATTTTAAAGCACTTTCGAGTTCTTTAAACATCGTCTCTGCTAGGATTTCTGTATCCATGCCCAGGGCAGGGGCGACGTTAGTTTCAGTTTGAGAAGATTGGTTAGCTTCTTGTGGGGCGGAAACAACTTGAGTTTGAACGTTGGAAGATTCAGCAAATTTAACAGTCATGATTTTTTACCTCTGGTAATGCACCGTCGCGTGTGAATTAGTTAGTAGAAGAAATTAGGCTGAGGGAATAATTCCTCGTTTGCGCTTCCTTCATCTACATTTCAACTTTAGGAAATCTATTAGAGAAAATGCCGGGCAAGTTACCACTTTTACGATCTGGTTCTCCTGCAACAACCAATTTTGATGGCGTCTCTACAGTTTTCCCAAGAGAAAACACACGTTCCTAATGCACCCCTAAGTATGGCGTAAAGCCGATGTAGCCTGCATCCTAGCCTCATAACCTTTAGTTGATAAAGCCAGAAATGCCACCGCCGACGAACTATGACAGTTCTGAGATTGACAGTGCCACTATAGACCGAATGGTAAAGTGGCACAACTTCAATGACTACTATAAACTTCAATCGACTAAACTGGCTACTTTCTCAAACCCGAGACCCTCTCGCGCAACGGTGGGTTCCCAGTCGGTTAAGTCGAGAATGGTGGACACTTGATATCCGGGGTCCGACCCATCATCTACTATTACATCCACCAAGCTTTCCAAACAGTCAAATAATTCTGCTTTGCCAGGGAAGGACTCCGGTTCTACGGGGGCCAGGCCCTCGGCATCGTTGGTTATGTGGGCGGAGGTGGAAATAATAGGATAGCCCAAAGTCTGCAAAAGGGCCAAACAAAAATTATTATCCGGAACCCTAATCCCCGTTGTTTTGCGTTTGGGGTCCATTACCAGTCGGGGAACTAATTTAGTGGCGGGCAGCAGAAAGGTATAGGGGCCAGGTATTAAGCGTTTGATGATGCGATAGGCAGGATCGCTTACAATGGCGTAACTGGCGATGTTGGACAGAGAGTCGCAGAGAAAGGTCAGAGGTTTGTTATTGGACAGTTGCTTGATTTGCCGGACTCGCTGTACTGCGGATTTTACGTTCAGGTCGCAACCGATGGCATAGACGGTATCCGTGGGATAGAGCATCACTGCCCCATCTTTGAGGGCATCTGCGATTTCGTCTATGCTGCGCTGTTGGGGGTTTTCTGGATGAATTTCGTAAGTAATAGCCATAATTCCCTTTTCTATTTTTGATTTGCTAATTGTTAATTGTTAATTGTTTTATGACTAAAATAGCCTATTTACAATGTCCCACGGGCATCGCGGGGGATATGTGCCTTGGAGCTTTGGTCCATGCTGGATGTCCTTTGGAGTATCTCGTGCAGAAACTTAATTTATTGGGGATTTCGGCAGAATATCGCTTGCGGGCCGAAAATGTCCTGCGCCGGGGCCAGATGGCAACTAAGGTTTATGTGGATTTAATTGGGGAGCTGGAAACGCACCCGGGGGACGGGGAAAAGGAACCGCCGACTTTCGATCGCCACCACCACCACGAAGAAGACAAGGGAGAGGGGGGAGACAAGGGAGAGGAGGAAGACAAGGGAGAGGTTAAAACTACCTTGTCTCCCGTGTCCCCCTTGTCCCCCTTGTCCCCCTTGTCTCCCTTGTCCCCCTTGTCTTTCGATCCTCCATCCGGTCCTCATACCCACTCTTCCCACCGCCACTTGCCCGAAATTGAAAGAAAAATTAAAGGGGCGGGGTTGCCGCCGCGAGTAGAAATATGGAGTCTGGCAATATTTAGAAAACTGGCGGAGGCGGAAGCGGCGGTTCACGGTACCACTCCGGATAAGGTTCATTTTCACGAGGTGGGGGCGACGGATGCGATCGTCGATATTGTCGGTACTTGTTTGGGTTTGGATTGGTTGGGTATCGATCGCCTCTATTGTTCGCCGCTGCCGGTGGGTGGGGGTACGGTTTGGGCGGCCCACGGTCGTTTGCCGGTGCCGGTGCCTGCGGTGTTGAAGTTGTGGGAGTCGCGAAAGGTGCCGGTTTATAGTAACGGTATTGAAAAAGAGTTAGTTACTCCCACTGGGGCGGCGATCGCTTGTACTTTAGCGACTGCGTTTGGGGAAGTGCCGCCAATGGCGATCGATTGTATCGGTTTGGGGGCGGGTTCGCGAGATTTCGCTGTTCCTAATATTTTGCGTTTGTGGATCGGATCCCCCCCAACCCCCCTTAATAAGGGGGGAGAAGAGAGTTTATCCCCCACCAACAACCCATCCGTTAAATCCGTTACAAAATCCGCTGCCAACAACCCATCCGT
>CAZSTZ010000148.1:0-16512 GCA_964609515.1 uncultured bacterium
CTAGCTTCTCTCCGCGTCACCGTGTCTTCTCTTCTGGCGGCATCACGTCTGGCAAAGGTCGCTTCACTAGATAAAGCCAAAACAAACCTGCCGCCCCCAAAACAATACCTGCCAAACTCATAAATTGAGCCATTCTCAAAGGGCCTAACATCAAACTATCAGTTCGCAACCCTTCAATCCAAAAGCGACCGCAACTGTAGGCCAGCAGATAAACCAAAAACAAAGTCCCCACCCTCAGCGGTGGTTTGCCTCGCAAGTCTCTAAAGAATAAAGTCAGCAGTAAAGCAAATACCATCAAATTCCAAATCGACTCGTAGAGAAAAGTGGGATGGAAATAGTCAAAGCTGAGATATTCCAAAGGACGGTTGGCCGGGGGTATGTACAATTTCCAAGGCAGCTCCGTGGGGCCGCCAAAAGCTTCCGAGTTGAAAAAGTTGCCCCAACGGCCTATGGCCTGTCCAAGTATTGCAGAAGGAGCGACTAAATCTGCCAGTTGCCAGAAAGAGATTTTTTGGAGTTTGGCATAGATTAACGCTGCAATAGTTCCTCCCAAGATAGCCCCGTGGATGGCAATGCCCCCTTTCCAAATCGCGATAATATCTCCGGGGTTTTGTTGGTATTGGGGCCATTGGAAGATGACGTAATAGAGACGCGCTGCCGGAATGGCTCCAATAACTAACCAGATCGCTAAGTCTCCGATTAAATCGGGGTTGACGTGACGGCGTTCGGCTAAATATTGGGAGAGAGTGACTCCCACTAAAACCGCGCTGGCTATTAACAGTCCGTACCAGCGAATGGTTAGGGGGCCTATTTGGAAGACTACGGGGCCTGGAGAGGTAAATTGAAAGGCTAGTGGTAATAGGAAAGCATTTATTATCATTTATCGGTTATGGGTAATGGGTAATGGGCAGCCCTAACTAAAATAAAAGGATGGGCTTGTTGGGTTCCGGTTCGCTTCACCCAACCTACATTTTTTTTTGAAATTATGACTAAATTATTGGTTTCTTCCACATCTCCTCTTTTGGGGCTATCGTTGTCCGAGTTAACTGCATGGGTGGAGCAACAAGGACAACCCGGTTATAGAGGAAAGCAGTTATATCAATGGATTTATCAAAAAGGGGCCAGGTCTCTTGAGGAGATTACCGTCTTCCCCAAGAAGTGGCGGGAGGAGGTTGCCGGGGTTTATGTGGGGCGATCGCTCGTTGCCCATCGTTCCGTGGCCCCGGATTCTACGGTTAAGTTTCTCCTGCAACTGGCCGATGGCAATATTATCGAAACTGTGGGCATTCCCACAAAGAAGCGACTGACGGTTTGCGTTTCTTCTCAGGTAGGTTGTCCGATGGCCTGCGATTTTTGCGCTACCGGTAAGGGCGGTTTTACTCGGAATTTGGAGGCCCACGAAATAGTAGATCAGGTGTTGACGGTGCAAGAAGAATTTGGCCGTCGGGTTAGTCATATCGTTTTTATGGGTATGGGGGAACCGCTTTTAAATATGGATAACGTTGTGGCCGCCGTTCGTTGTTTGAATCAAGATGTTGGTATCGGACAGCGGGCCATAACGATTTCTACGGTAGGAATACGCGATCGCATCCTTCAGTTGGCCCAGCATCGGTTACAAGTTACGCTGGCCGTCAGCCTCCACGCTTCCAACCAAAAATTGCGAGAAGAACTCATCCCCAGCGCCACCAACTATCGTTTGGAGGAGTTAGTGGCAGAATGTCGCGAATATGTAAAGATGACCGGTCGCCGTTTGAGTTTTGAATACATTCTTTTAGAAGGCTTTAACGATTTGCTCCACCATGCCGAAGAGTTGGCCAAACTGATGCGGGGTTTTCAGTGTCACGTTAATTTGATTCCTTACAATCCAATTAGCGAAGTGGATTATCGGCGACCGAGTAAGGATAGGATTGAGGATTTTGTCCGAGAGTTGGAAAGTCGGAAGATTGCAGCCAGCGTGCGTTATTCTCGCGGTTTAGAAGCAGATGCAGCTTGCGGGCAGTTACGGGCATCTTCCGTTTAGATGGCCACCAAGAAAAGGGCCAGATAAAAAACTTGTTAATAATTTGTAACAAAAAAAAAGACGCCAGGGCTGTATAAAAGATATGGGAAGGCTAAAGATGACAGACAAAAATTAAGAAAAAAATTGAGAGAAAAACTAAAAAGTCTCTCAGAAATCTGGTAAAATTTTCTCAGGATTCTGGAAAGGTCGATGGAACGGCTTTCAAAAACCTTGAAGGCCCTGAAGGTAATTTCCAGCCAGACAGCCAAAAGCAAATCTTAACCAGCGTCAAAGCTGGTGTCTGTCAGAAACCAGTAACAAACTAGCTGTTGGCCAGAAACCAGAAACAGTAGCTTGCTAGCGGAATACAATCCAAAACAAGTGGCTTGCAAAGCTAAAAGCCTGAAAAAATAAAAGAAAGTTGGAAAGGCTCGGCAAACTTAAGCAAAAAAAAGTAGGAGAGTTTAGTCAATGTTTGACGCATTCACCAAAGTGATTTCTCAATGCGATGCTCGCGGCGAAATGCTGAGTACCGCACAGTTGGAAAGCTTGACAAAAATGGTCGCCGATGGCAACAAAAGGCTGGATGCAGTAAACCGCATCACCAGCAACGCATCTTCTATCGTTGCTAATGCAGCTCGCGCCTTATTCGCAGAACAGCCTCAATTGATTGCTCCAGGTGGCAACGCTTACACCAGCCGCCGGATGGCAGCTTGCTTGCGCGACATGGAAATCATTTTGCGCTATGTAACCTACGCAATCTTCGCAGGGGATGCCAGCGTATTAGACGATCGTTGCTTGAACGGTCTGCGCGAAACCTACTTGGCTCTGGGCACTCCCGGTGCTTCCGTGGCCGTAGGCGTGGGCAAAATGAAAGAAGCAGCTTTGGGAATGGTGATGGAACCCAGTGGCATCACTCCTGGAGATTGCTCTGCCCTGCAATCTGAGATTGCTAGCTACTTCGATCGCGCCGCCGCATCCGTAGGCTAAGGCAAGAAAAAGCCAAAAAAGGGGCCATCAAGAAAATGCAGCCCCAACAACAGCTTGTCTGTTAGCGTAAAAACAAAGGCGCAATAGACTTGCCGGAGAGATTTTGTACCAAAAAAATGCCGAAAATTAGGAGATAGCCTAACAATGAAAACCCCCCTGACAGAAGCAGTCAGCGCAGCTGATTCTCAAGGTCGCTTTCTGAGCAGCACAGAAATGCAAGTAGCTTTCGGTCGCCTTCGTCAAGCCAAAACAGGCTTAGAAGCAGCCAAGGCTCTGACCAACAAAGCCCAAAGCTTAATCGATGGCGCTGCTCAAGCGGTGTACAACAAGTTCCCTTACACCACTCAAATGCAGGGTCCGAACTATGCTTCTACCCCAGTGGGTAAGCAAAAGTGCGCCCGCGATATCGGTTACTACCTGCGGATGGTAACTTACTGCTTAGTAGCAGGCGGTACAGGTCCAATGGATGAGTACCTGGTAGCGGGTATTGACGAAATAAACCGTACATTCGAGCTGTCTCCAAGCTGGTACGTTGAAGCTCTGAAATACATCAAAGCCAACCACGGTTTAAGTGGCGATGCGGCTGTCGAAGCTAATTCTTACATCGACTACGCCATCAACGCTCTGAGCTAGCATCAAGGCGCTAGACGCGCTCGATGCCCGGAAAAGTAAGCGGCTGTTAGCAAAGAGTTAGCAGTTGTTTACTGAGCCGGGCATCTTTATAAGAAGGCAAGAGGCAAGAAGCAAGAGGCAAGAGGCAAGAGGCAAGAAGCAAGAAGCAAGAAGCAAGAGAGACAAGAAAAAATTCAAAAAAATTAAAGTTTTATAGCAATTAGCAATTACCAATTGTCGGTTAATAAGATTAAAATAATTTTTAATCTCGTGTAAAAAAACGTAGAAAAGGAGGATTTAAAAGTGGCAATAACTACGGCAGCATCGAGACTGGGAGTATCGGCTTTTCAAGACGCCAAACCAGTAGAATTGCGCCTAAACTGGAGGAAAGAAGAGGCAGAAATGGTAATTCGTGCCGTTTACCTACAGTTATTAGGCAACGACTATTTGATGAAATCGGAACGACTGACGAGTGCGGAATCTCTGCTGTGCGACGGTCATATAACAGTAAGAGAATTTGTGCGTTGCGTTGCTAAATCAGAGCTTTACAAAAACAAGTTTTTCTACAACAATTTTCAAACCCGAACCATAGAACTAAACTACAAACATTTGTTAGGTCGCGCACCTTACGATGAGTCGGAAGTAGTATATCATTTGGATATGTATCAAAAGGAAGGATACGATGCAGATATCGATTCATACATAGATTCGGTGGAATATCAAGAAAGCTTCGGGGAAAATATAGTACCTTACTATCGCGGTTTTGCAACCCAACGGGGACAAAAAACAGTCGGGTTTACGCGGATGTTCCGGTTGTATCGGGGCTATGCTAATAGCGATCGCGCCCAAGCAGAAGGTAAGGAGTCCCGTCTGGCAGTAGAACTAGGTACAAATACTGCTTCAGCAGTAGTAGGTCCGTCCGGCAGCAACGAAGGTTGGTCCTACCGTCCTTCAGAGAAAGGATCGACTCGTAACAGTTCCTTTGGTAGTTCGGCAATAGTATCGGAATCAGGTCGCACTTATCGGGTAGAAGTATCTGCAATTTCAACAAGGCGATATCCGAAAGTTCGCCGCAGCAGTCGCGCCTTTATCGTACCTTACGAAAAGCTATCGAGTTTTCTACAACAAATTCAACGCGAAGGTGGAAAGGTTGCCAGCATTACGCCAGTTTAAAAAAAGCTGAATAACCAACCAACAACCTCCCCAAAAGAAAGTAGATTTCTTCTGGGGAGGTTAGTTTTGAGTAATTAACAATTAACAGTTGACAATTAACAATTGACAATTAACAATTAACAATGAATGAAGAATCTTTAACGGTATCTCAGGCGCTCGCCAACCTCAAACAGGCCGAGAAAGGTAAAAAATATTATGCTGCTTGGTGGTTGGGTAGGTTCAGAGTCAAAGAAGCGGCGGCGGTGGATGCGTTAATAGAAGCTTTGGCAGACGAGAGCGATCGCACCGAAGACGGAGGCTATCCCCTGCGACGAAATGCGGCCCGGGCCCTGGGCAAACTGGAAGACAAAAAAGCGGTCCCCAATTTAATCGAGTGTTTGGAATGTTCGGACTATTATGTGCGAGAGGCGGCGGCCCAGGCATTAGAAATGCTAGGAGACAAAAGCTGCATTGGGGCCTTAAGCAAAATGCTAGATGGAGGAATAGAAGCAGCAGTAATGGTTCCAGGCAAACCCCATCTAGTGCAACCCTACGATGCCATCCTCGAAGCTTTGGGAACTCTCCAAGCAACAGAAGCGATCGCGGCCATAGAACCCTTCCTCCAACATCCAGTTAAGCGAGTCGAATACGCGGCAGCCCGGGCGATGTATCAATTAACTGGAGAAGCAATTTATGGAGAACGAGTAACCCAAGGTTTAAAGGCCGACGATTTGCAATTGCGAAGGGCGGCGCTGATGGACTTAGGGGCGATCGGCTATCTGGGCGCGGCCAAACCCATTGCCGAAACTCTGGCAGAAAATAGCATGAAGCTGATAGCGCTCAAAGGGATTCTCGAACATCACCTCCAGGGGGTAAAATCTGGTAGTCTGTCCGATGAGGCGATCGCTGTAATGAATCTGATGGATTCGTTATTGTAATGAGGAATGGGGAATGAGGAATGGGGAATGGGGAATGGGGAATGGGGAATGGGGAATGGGGAATTGTCAATTGTCAATTGTCAATTGTTAATTATTAATTGTTAATTATATGGTAGTAGAACTAATTAGAACGGTAGAGGAAGCGGACTCTTCAGATAGTTTGTTAGAAGCGGTAAAAGCTTTGGCAGCAGCGAAAGACCCTGGGACGGTTTCCACCTTAATTACAGTTCTCGGGTATAACAACCCGGGGGCTGCGGTGGCGGCGGTGGATGGATTGATAGACTTAGGGGAAATCGCAGTAGAACCGCTGCTAGAACAACTCGATGGGTATAATTATGGGGCGAGGGCTTGGGCAATTCGGGCTTTGGCAGGTATAGGAGATCCGCGTTCTTTAGAAATATTGTTAGAGACAGCAGCCAACGATTTTGCCTTGAGCGTGCGTCGGGCGGCTGCTAGAGGGTTAGGGACGATTCGCTGGGAACGTTTGCCGGTCAAACAAACTCCGGGAGAGCAACAGAGGGTTGCAGCAGTTTTGCTCCAAGCCTCTGAGGATCCCGAGTGGGTAGTTCGTTATGCTGCTGTAGTAGGTTTGCAGGGGTTGGCAAGTGCGGCAGTTGCGAATCATCCCGAATGGATAGAACAAATTGTAACTAGACTTACTGAAATCGCGAATGCGGATGAAACTGCGGCAGTTTCCGCTCGCGCTTTGTTAGCTATTCAAAGTATTTAAACGCTATCGAACGCGACGAGCTACAAAAGGGAGACTAGCTCAAGAGTTTAGCGATAGTTCCTTCCAACTCTGGCTGAGTTAAAGTTGTGAGCAGAAATACCTCTTGTACTGCTTTACCGTTTCTGGCTACCACCTTAAAGCCGCCGCGAATGGGTACCGACACCCTTAATTTTAAGTGAGGTATATTACTTTTAGCGCTGCTAAGACGGCCAGGGGTAACAGTTTGGATGCCTTCAGTGTCGCTGAGTTTTTCGAGAACGGGTATCAACCCGTCGATATGGGTTGAGTGGTTCCAAACTAACCGGCCTTTTGAGGATTTTGTCATTGCATTAATTCCAAATCGATGCATCTAGTCTAGTCTATAGAATTAAAAATGGCAAAAGCCGACCCAAGAGCGAGCTAAGTTTTTATACTCCTAAAGGGAAATGGGGAATGGGGAATTGGCAAGAGTTTTAGAGTTTTTACCTATTTTTATCGGGACTTGCGCATCTGCGACGCAAAAGTGACAGAAATAAATCCCGAATGCGTAAGTCCCGTTATTACAAATTGTTAGTGGGGCGATCGCTTTGAATTAGCGACACCCGATGTTTAAGCTTAAGCCTTTTCTAGGGGAGCCATTGTTAAGCCTTCGCGGCTCAACTGCGTGTGATATAATTCTGCTTGCTCTAACGGTCCTACCCAGACAGTAGCTTGACCTTCAAAGTGAACTTGGTTAGTAAGCTTCCAGGCGCGATCGCCACTCATGCCAGGGATATATTTCATCAAACATTCGGCAACGTGCTTAAAAGTATTAAAATCATCGTTGAGAACTATCACTTTATAATTAGGATAAGGTTTGCGAACGACTGCGCTAACGCGATCGGGTGTTATAGTTGGTGAAGCTGTAGCAGCCTTCACTGGGGTGAATATGCCAGTCATACTAAGATTATCCTCCATTGTCAAAATACTCCCAACAAGACATATTTTAACAATTTTATCGAAGATTTATTCCATACTCATAGTAATACTAATAATCATACTAAAAAAAGCAAGAGGGAAAAGAGATAAATGCTTTTGTATAAAAGCATCGGCGAAGAGTTTTTGCAATTGGGTCGAGTCAGAAAAAAATGCTATAATTCGAGTGAATCTTGGTTCCTGCAAGAATTCCATCGGGACCATTATCGGGCCCGAACTTCCATTAAAACCGAGGAATTAATGAAAAAAACTCAGTTAGGATTTTTTAGGAAGGTGAAACATGAAGATATTAAAAAAAGCCAAATCTGGCAAAAGTTTCTTGTTTAAATATTGGTCGATAATCTTGACAATAATTATTGGTTTGGGGTTATCTGGTATTGGTTTTGCATTAATTAGAGGGTGGGAACGCCAAAAAATTTTAATAGAGTTTGAAGCTCTAGCAAAAAGCAAAGCATTAGCTATAGAAAGAGAAGTAGATCGAAGTTTAGAAGTGCTGCTTTCGATAAGAAGTTTTTATCAAAGTTCCGAGGAAGTATCTAGAGAAGAATTTAAACAGTTTGTCGATTCTCCCTTATCGCGACTAGAAAGCATTCAAGCATTAGAATGGGTTCCTAGAGTGACTGCTTTTGAAAGAGAAGAATATGAAGCCAGGGCAAAAGCAGATGGTTATGCTAATTTTGAATTTAGGGTTCGTAACGAAAAAGGAGAGATGGTAACTTCTGGAGAAAGGGAGGAATATTTTCCAGTTTATTACTTAGAACCATATCGAGGCAACGAACAAGCTTTGGGGTTCGATTTAGCTTCTAATTGGGAGAGATTAAATGCTTTAGAAAAAGCGCGGGATAGCGGGGAGGCCATCGCCACTCCACCGATAACATTACTCCAAGACGAAGACGAAAACGAAAACGAAAACGAAAACGAATATGGTTTTTTAATCTTGCTGCCAATTTATCAAAATGAAACTGTTAGTAACTCTGTAGAAGAGCGCCGAGAAAATCTTTTGGGGTTGGTATTGGGCGCGTTCAAAGTTCCGAGCTTGCTAGATAAATCTTTAATTGACTTAACTGAGATATCCGAGTCAGTTAATATTTATATTTACGACAAATTATCCGCTTCAACAGCCAAATTAATTTACTTGATGCCCGGTTCTCCTTCCCAGGATACGAAGGGAGTAAAAATCCGTAAAAACGAGGCTTTATCTAATTTCCAAACTACTGCTAAAAATCGAAAATATTACGGGATGGAAACTGTAAAGATTCCGGGTAGAGAATGGGTGGTCATCTTCACTCCGACTCCCGAATTTTTAGCAGCGAGAAAAGTATTTATCCCTTGGGCAGTTTTAGCAGTGGGTTTGTTATTTACGGGGGCGATCGCTGTTTATTTGTATTCCAATATAGACAGAACCACAAAAATAGAAAAATTGGTCGCGGAACGCACCGACGAACTCTACCAAACCAATAAAGAATTAGAAACCGCCAGGGATGCCGCCCTAGATGCCACCCGCGCCAAAAGCGAATTTCTCGCCACCATGAGCCACGAAATTAGAACTCCGATGAATGGGGTAATTGGCATGACCAGTTTATTATTAAATACCCAGTTAGATTCTCAACAAAGGGATTTTGTCGAAACCATTCGCAGTAGCGGAGATTTGCTGCTAACAATTATTAACGATATCCTCGATTTTAGCAAAATCGAGTCGGGCAAACTGGAATTGGAATGGCAACCCTTACTGGTAAGAAATTCTGTAGAAGAAGTATTAGATTTATTAGGGCCCAAGGCAAGAGAAAAAGGTTTAGAATTAGCTTACTACATAGAGCCATCGGTGCCGAAAGCTGTAGTCGCGGACGTAACTAGAATAAGACAAATATTAATGAACCTTCTCAGCAATGGGATTAAATTTACCGGGAAAGGGGAGGTAGTAGTGAAGGTTAAAGGTCTAGAAATTGACATAGAACATGAGGATAAAAGTTATGAGATAGAATTTTCAGTGCGGGATACTGGCATTGGCATTCCTCCGGAGAAAAAAGAACGTTTATTTAAAGCTTTCTCTCAAGTAGATGCCTCCATAACTCGCCAGTATGGAGGCACGGGTTTGGGCTTAGTAATTAGCAAGCGTCTGAGCGAAATGATGGGGGGCAAAATGTGGGTAGAAACCGAAGTTGGTAAAGGTTCTACTTTTTACTTTACAATTAGGGCAAAAATTGCTTCTCAATCCCTTGAGATGGAATTTATCGAACAACCACAGCTAACAGATAAACAAATATTAATAGTTGACGATAATGCTACTAACCGGAAAATATTGAGCTGGCAAACTCAATCTTGGGGAATGAAACCCAGGGTATTTTCAGTACCAGGAAATGCTTTGGAATTATTAAAGCAAGAAAATCCTTTTGATGTAGCAATTCTGGATTTACAAATGCCAGAAATAGATGGCTTGCAGCTAGCAACTGAAATTAGGGAATTGAATAATTGTCAATCGTTGCCTTTGGTATTATTGAGTTCTAGCGGGATACCAGAACGTTCGGAGGAAGTGCAAAAAATTGGTTTTGCAGCGATTTTACAGAAACCAATCAAACAATCTAATTTGTACCAAGTTTTATTGGGAATATTCATCGAACAGCCCATTAAATTAACTGCGGAACAGCCAGAAAGGAAAAAACAAGACATTCCTAATTTAGCCGAAGAGTTGACTTTGAGAATTTTGTTGGCGGAAGATAATGCTGTCAATCAAAAGGTGGCTTTAAATATTTTAAAAAGGTTGGGTTATTTAGCGGATATTGCTGCTAATGGCTTGGAGGTTTTGTCGGCTTTAAAACGTCAGAAATACGATGTCGTTTTGATGGATATGCAAATGCCAGAAATGGATGGTTTGGAAGCGACGCGGAAAATTTGCGAAGAGCGGAGTCTGGAGGAAAGACCTTATATAATCGCTTTAACTGCTAATGCAATGTCGGGCGATCGCCAAGTATGCATCGATGCTGGCATGAACGATTATTTGAGCAAGCCGATGCAAATTCAGGATTTAATTATTGCTTTGAGGAAATATCAAAAAAGACGACAAATTCAAAGTATCCCAGCAGAAAGTAAAGACCAAATATTAAATGCTACAATAGCGGAGGTTTTAGAAGAAAATGGCTCTGACTTGGCGGAAGTTAGTTACCCAGATGAAATCGAGATTTCTCAAATAAATTTAACATCTCCCATCGCCCTTGAAGGTGAAGCTTACAATAAATTTGTCGTGGAAATAATCGATGATTATCTTAAGGAAAGCGAGTTGCTTTTAGCTGACTTGAAGGAAGCTTTAGCTGTCAAAGATGGAAGGACTTTAGAAAGAATAGCCCATACTCTTATATCCAGCAGCAATACCGTAGGGGCTAGGAAATTTTCCGAGTTATTTAACGAGGTTAAATCTTTGGCTAAAGATGGTAATTTTGTCAAAATACTTCTGCTGATGCCGGGGATAACTGTTAATTATCAAAAAGTTCGGGTGGCTTTGCAGCAAGAACGGAAAAAGTATGTTAATAGGGAATAGGGAACGGGGAATGGGGAATGGGGAATAGGGAACGGGGAATGGGGAATGGGGAATAAGGAATGGGGAATAAGGAATGGGGAATTGGAAATTGGAAATTGCTAATTTTGCCACCAACAACCCATCCGTTACATCCCGTAAATTGCGTTGCTAATTTATCCAATTCCCAATTCCCAATTCCCAATTGTTAATTATTTCCAACTGTCCCAGGAATTATTAAAAATGGAAGTTTCGGGGAAAGCGGTGGGGTTGCCTAGTTCTCGGATGCGACTTTGGAGTATTTCTAATTGAGGTTCTTTAGAAGGCATATCATCGACCAATTCGTAAGGAAAAATGCCGTTTTCTAGGGCAAAATCTGCTGTAAGACCGGCAGCGACACCTGCGGACCACTCGAAAGAATGTACCCGATAGGCGGCAGCGGCAATATAGCTAACTGCGATACTTTTACCCGCTACTAAGAGATTATCGATTTTCTGAGGAATCATCGATCGCAGGGGTATTTGGAACGGATAGGCGGCCCCTTGACCTTGACGCACTCCTTCCCTTTCTGCGGTTCCGGGAGCATAAGCGGGGGTTACGTTCATGCAGGGGTGGAAGTCGATCGCGTAATGACCGATACCTACGCTGTCGGGGTACATAGTGGAACGCGATCGCGAAGTTATCTCGTCGGCAGATATCCGCCCCAGAGCTAAAGCGGGCGCTTGCAAGCCTGCTATCGCACCGCGCGCGTAACGATATTCTTTATCGGTGAGATTATCGCGATAGAAATCGTCGTTAAAATCTTTGCGAGTGATATCTACTTCGGAAATGGTAAACCCTTCGGGGTTAGTCTTATCCGGGCGACCGATAATGCGGCGACCCTCGCGAATATAAGGATACTTAGAAAGACCGTGGGCGGTGCCCATGGGCGAGTCGAAACCGCTGAGAAAAACGTGATTTGGATGCTTTTCCTTCACGCCATCGCCCAACTGGGAGTCGGTGGTGCCTTCTACCAACCAATAAAAATAACCCAGGGAATTTTCTTCGCCTTTGCGCAAAGCTTCCGCGCGCAAACCGCCCATCCAACCGCCAGGTTCGAGTTGGCCGCTTCTTTGGAGTTGGTCGCGGGAGTAGATTAAATTATCGACGTTGGTGCCGGGGCGGTAGTCGTTGCCCCAGGTCCAGTTTTGCATGGAGATGTCGCCGGGATAGATGGGGTTGTCTCTGGGATTGGGCGATCGCGGTCCGTCCGGTTTCACCGACCAAATCTGACGGTAGGTGAAAACCAGCTCGAAATCTGCCAAACGTTCTAACTCGTAACTATAATAAGGTGCGTACTCGGGATAAAATGGCGGCATTTCGTGAGTTTGGGGTTCTTCGGTTGCCTGCATGGCAAAGGTATAGGTAAAACCTTGGGTGCAATAAGGGTCGCCGTCCTGACTGGGGGAGGAGGGATTTAAGGCACTGCGCGGATCTATTCCCAGACGGTAGGGAACGTCTGCCAGACCGATAAGTTCTCCGGTTTCCGTGGCTTCGATGACGTACCAGTCTGCCCCTTGGGATTTTGTATCTTTTGGTTTGAAGCGAATAATAGTTTTGTCCAGTCTGGAGGAATCTTCGTAGCGATAGGCGTCTTCGATAACTGCCGATAGGGGTTCGGTATTCAGGGGGGGAGTACCGTCGGCGGGTTGGTGTTGAATGGCGATCGCGCTTTGAATTTGACTTCCAGAAATATCTAACTCCTTAATAACGGTGTTGGGAAACCATTTAAAAGTGCCGTTTCCTTCTTTGGCGGCATCTTGCAACATTTCTAAGAGAATTTTATGACCGTCGTAGGGCATAAAACAGGAGACGCTCACCCAACAAGCGCCGGGGTTGAGCCTGCCATATTTCTTCTCGATGCGCGATCGCAGTTCCAGATAGCCCTCTGGATAGAATAATAGCTCTCGCTGGGTGGGGCGTTCGTCTAGGGCGGAGGTACCTTGGGAGGAGATTTGACCGCCCACCCAGTCGGTAAGTTCGGTGACGCAGACGGTGCGACCTTGTTTTAAGCTTTCGTAGGCGGTGGCGGCCCCTGCCAAACCGCCGCCGACCACGAGGATTTCGCATTCTATTTCTTGGTCGGGGTTGCGGGCATCGGCGGCAGTTGCCTGGGGGGCGAGTCCGGTGAGGGAAAGTAGGCTGCTGAGGGCGAGGCTTACTAAGGATTTGGGTTTTGGTAGTTTGGGCGTTTTAGAGGGCATAGTAGATAGTTTGTTTGGTTTTGACATTTTACTTGTTACTTGTTAATTGTTGAACCACCGCAACCGAAGTCTGTTCCCAACTGCAAACGAGAATGCCTTGCGGGCCGAAGATGCTCTGGTCCCATTGGAACGGGAACAACGGGGAATTGACCCAGAACGGTTATAAGGTATCTGGTGAAACCCGGTATGCATGAAAAAACCGGGTTTCTGGAGCGGCCGTCTAGGGTTCCACCGTTACTGGAGTTCCTATTTGGACCTTTTCGTATAAAGCAACTACATCTTCGTTGTGCATTCTGACGCAGCCGTGAGATGCGGCTTGACCGATAGATTCTATGGTGGGGGTGCCGTGGAAGCCGATCGCATTTTCTCCGTCAGTCCAAAAACCGATCCACCTCAGCCCCAAGGCCGTATCGGGACCGGGTGCCGTTATTTCTCCCGTCCAGGGATTTTGCCATTGGGGATTTTTGATGGTTTGGATGACTTCAAAGCTGCCGGCGGGTGTCTCCCAACCGGGTTTGCCGATCGCCACTGGATAGCTGGCTATTTCTTGTTCTCCGTCTAAGACGTAAACTCGACGTTCGCCTAGCCTTAAAATTAGGCGAACGTTCGAGGTGTCGGGTTTTCCTAGATGGGTCTCGTAATCTTTTTGGGTTGGTAACACTTTAGGTCCGGGTATGCGTACTGGTTGGGAGTTGGTTCTGATGATAGGAGAGTTGTTATTAATGGTTTCGGGGGTAGGACTGGCGATCGCGAAGGGTTGCAGATGCAACATCGCTCCAGGTTGACCCCACAAAATCCCTATTCCTATTATCAGCCAACCTAATCTTAAATGATTTTTTTGATTTGCTTTTTTCTGAGTATTAAATGATTTTTTATTTTCCTTTTGTTCCCTCATCGTTTTTTCCTCCAATTTGCGGGAAGAGCTAGAGGGCAGGTCTTGAAACCCCCATGAAAAAACCGGGTTTCACCAGATGCCGTGTTTGGTAAAAAGGCTTTCTTGCCAATTCCCCATTCCCTATTCGCTATTCCCAAAAAGCAGTAAGCTGTTGGTTGTCTTCAAAATCGAGATGCACCCTAATTTGCTCGCTGCAATTAACCATTGACAACTGACAAAAAATTAAGGTTCCACGATAACCGGAGTTCCTATTTTTATTTTTTCAAACAAGGCGATCGCGTCTTTATCGTACATTCTAACGCAACCGTGAGAAGCTGCAGTTCCGACAGTTTGTTCTTCTGGAGTTCCGTGGAAACCAATGTAATTGGTGCCGTCGGTCCAAAAACCGATCCATCTCGCCCCTAAAGGGTTGGTCGGTCCTGGGGGCACTATTTCTCCTGTAAAAGGATGTTGCCAGCTAGGATTTTTTACGGTTTGGATTACTTGATAATTTCCCGTGGGAGTTTCCCATCCTTCTCGACCTATGGCTATGGGATAACTGGTTTGTAGTTCGTTATCTTTATAGACGTAAACTCGGCGATCGCTCAATTTGATTACCAAACGAATCTTATTAATTGCATATCCATTGTTTTCCTCCTGAAATAGATTTTCTAATCCTTTATTGGGGGGTAATTTTGCTGTTGCCGGAGGCGAGATTAAATCTCTCGCATCCCTAGAAACTCCCACTCCGCCATCGGTGGGGGATGAAGCCGCCGCCGGAGCTTGAATGTAATTTAATAGTATGGCTGCCAATAGCCAGAACCTAACTATTTTCTTCCTCATCTTTCGTTTTTGTCAAAGGCGGTTGACCGCTAGAATTATGCTCGATTTTAACCGCAGTTTTTCTTTTCGTCCATTAACCCTCTTTCAATCATACTCATACTCAGAACGAGTACTCATGCTCAAAAAAAGCATAGTGGCCATACCCAGGAGTTGTCAAATTAAAATATGGATGATATGGTTTGAGGCAGATTAATATTAGGTAAATTAAATCGGGGATTTTTAGTCTAAATAAAAGTAAAGTGAGGTAATCATGCGTCTTCGGAAAAACAATATTTTAGCAGGTGCTTGCTTGTCCTTAATGTGTTTGGCCGCAAGCAACACCGCCGCTCAAGCAGCTCCTAAAGAAGCAGAAACCCAAGAAATGGCCCAAGCCGAAAGAGTGGCCCAAGGTCGTTTTGGCGGGACGGCGGCCCAATATGAAATCGTGGGCTATGTCAAAAGTATTGCTGGCAATGTCGTGACAATTTACGTTGAGGAAGAAGCAACCATCGGCGTTGCTGGCATTGCTGCCAACGATGGGGAACCGACTTTCGTCTCCGTTGCAGGGGAAGAGCTGGGCCTAGTTCGATCGATTTATCTGCCCGCCAACCTTTTGGGAGCAATTGGCCTGGTACCGGGAATGCGGATCTATGCTTCTATGAGCGATCGCGGCAGTATCGACAGCGTGGATTATTTCAAAGTCATCTCCGCAGTAAGTTACGACCGAATAGATTTAGGTGCGGTGCGAGGGGAGATCCGGCGACAGTTGAACAGTGTTGGCAGCGGTCCGGTGGTACCCCGACTGCCAGAAGTTCAGCCGCCACCGCCAGGCTCTTTCCCGACTCGCCGCGTTGCTCCACCACCACCTCCCGCACCGGTGCCGGCACTTTGGTAAGATTTTTGCTTTAGCATTGGAGCTAGTTTGATTCGATAATGCCATCGTCCCTGACGGTGGCATTATTTTTTGGTTATAGTAGTTTTGTAGCTTAATTATTTATCGAGATAGTTATGAAAGGGTTTTTACCTCTATTATTACTACTGGCATTAACCGGTTGCGAGACGGATACAAATGCTAGCGCTCAAAATTCCGAACGACTGACGGCGGGTGGTGGGGCGATCGCTACTCAGACTTTTTCGCCCCAACCCATCCGTATTAATGTTGCCGAGTTGCCCGAACCATACCACACCCAAAGCGCTTCCAATTTTCCCAAAATAGCAGATATCCCCCCATCGCCAACGCTGAAAGTGCCGGCAGGGTTTACCGTTAACGTCTTTGCCGATAATTTAGACCGACCTCGTTGGTTGGCGCTAACTCCCAGTGGCGAGGTGTTGGTGACGGAAACTCGGGAAAATCGCATTCGTTTGTTGGGCGATCGCGACAACGATGGAGTCGCTGAAGTTAGAAAAACCTTCGCCAGTGGCGATAACGTTTTAAACGCACCTTTAATAATTAATAATTGTTCGTAGTAATCGCGGAGC
Organism: uncultured bacterium; assembly: GCA_964609515.1. Classification (GTDB taxonomy): domain Bacteria; phylum Cyanobacteriota; class Cyanobacteriia; order Cyanobacteriales; family Microcoleaceae; genus CALKCV01. The sequence continues at coordinate 16,302 of CAZSTZ010000148.1, forward strand.
GCGATAAAAAAGCTCGGTTAGCAGCGTATTTTGTTAGCTCCCCCCCGCCCCCCTTCAAAAGGGGGGAGCCAGAGGAAAAGCTTTGAAAAGTCTGTAGCGGATGGGTTTTCTCAATTAATAATTAATAATTGGATGGGTTGGCGACAGGGGATTTTGAGGGGAGCATCTCATATTTCCAAAAATACTTTTTTTCTGCTAAGAGTTCCCTCTT
>CAZSTZ010000149.1:0-1796 GCA_964609515.1 uncultured bacterium
ATTTATTTCTCTATTTCTGTTACTCGCCAGTTTAACTTTAAGTTAATCCAAAAGTTCCATAAGGTAACGGCAGCGATCGCCACTAACTTCGCCCCATATTCGTTTAAACCTAGACCCACCGACAACAAATTTACAATAGTTACGTTCAATACTAACCCTGCCAAGCAAATTAGATTAAATTTTAGCAATCTTTTTAATCCCTTGCGCCAGCCTCGCTGGCGACTGGCAATATCCCCAAACGTCCACAGGTCGTTCCACAAGAAATTATTGATAATGGCCACTTCCCCGGAAAGCATGGCACTCAGACTTAAACCCAAACTAAGTCCCTCCCTGAAGGCGGAAAACATGGCCATATCGACCAAGACACCGCTAAATCCCACTACTCCAAACCGGATAAATCGACCTAGAGGCAAGCAAGCCCAACGCAACCTCCATAAATGCCGGACATATTCGAGATATTGTTTCCAGCTTACCTTACTTTCTCCTTGGAGCCTTTCCTGAAATACATAGCCCACCTCGCCGATCCAACGAATTTTACCCCGACCTAATACCTCGATGAGAATTTTATAACCTATGGGGTCGAGGGGAATCTCGGCGATCGCCTCTCGACGGACCATAAAATATCCACTCATGGGATCTGAGACTCGGGCGATCGCTTCGGGAAACAAAATCAACCCCAAAATTTGCGCCCCGCGAGATAAAAACCGCCTTAAAAAATTCCAATTACTAACTCCTCCTCCTTCAAGATGGCGACTGGCAACTGCTAAATCTGCCCCTCTTTCCATCTCTGCCCAAAGCTGCCATAATGTCTCTGGAGGATGTTGTAAATCTCCATCTATTACTCCTAATATTTCTCCTCTGGCAACTTGCCAACCTCTAATTACTGCTGTGGCTAATCCCCGTTCTTTTTCCCGTCGCATTACTCGCAATTGGGGATATTTAGATGTTAGTTCTAGGGCTACTTTCCAAGTGCAGTCGGGGCTATTATCATCTACTACAATTAATTCGTATCTATTGGGAATTGCCCGTTCGAGCAATTCGCTTAATTTTTCGATGATTTTCTTCAGATTTTCGCTTTCATTGTAAGTTGGAATTACCAGAGAAAGGTACTGTTGTTTTAAACTACTCTCTGGGGAATTTGAAAGCAGTTTTGGTATTTTTAACTGCCTTTTGGGTACATTAACCTGGCTGCAGTGATGCTTCATTTAGATTTTTTGATTTTGAAATCGGTTTTGTAAAAAAATCAGCAAGGACTAAGAACGCCATTCCCAATTACCCATTCCCTATTCCCCAAAATCGATAACTGTTTGGTTTGATTCAAGGGTTAATTGCTATTGTATTTTTGTAGTAGTTCCCACATCTACAATTTTTATTTTGCCAATCTGAAGGTAATCTAAGATGCGATTAATTTGACGCCTATCTTCCTCGGTAATTTGATTTTCTGACAAAATAGCGTTAGTTAATTGTATGTGTTGGCGGCGAGTTATTTGACCGCTCGTCATAATTGTTTCGACCATTTGATTAACGGTAAACCCCGATTTATTTTTGGCTGTTGATAACATATTTTGCAATCCACTTTTCATTGGTTAATTGTCGAATGTCAAATTTTTTGTAATAATCTATAGCAATTCTTTAATCTATGAGGTACAGCTATTCGATCCCCCCCCCGCCCCCCGCTGAGTTGGGGGGAGCCAGAAGGAGCTTCAAAGTCCCCCTTTTTAAGGGGGATTTAGGGGGCTCTAGGAGCTTCAAAGTCCCCCTTTTTAAGGGGGATTTAGGGGGCTCTAGGAGCTTCA
>CAZSTZ010000149.1:1896-16324 GCA_964609515.1 uncultured bacterium
ATTTAGGGGGCTCTAGGAGCTTCAAAGTCCCCCTTTTTAAGGGGGATTTAGGGGGTTCTAGGAGCTTCAAAGTCCCCCTTTTTAAGGGGGATTTAGGGGGATCTAAATGTACTTCATCATTATTGAAGTCAAGACTCTAGAGGTTTAATTATGGAAGTTTATCGGTTGCCGGCACTTTCTGACAACTATATTTTTTTACTTTACGACTCCAAGCGCCAAATAGCGGCCACCGTGGATCCGGCAGAAGCAAGGCCCGTTTTGCAAAAGTTGGATCGACTGGGGGCGGAGTTGGTGGCAATTTTCAACACTCACCACCACCACGACCATATAGGGGCCAACCAAGAGTTGCTGCAAAGGTTTCCCAAACTAACGGTTTACGGTGGGGCCGAGGATCGGGGCCGCATTCCGGGACAAAAGGTGTTTTTAGCAGAGGGCGATCGCGTGGAATTTGGCGATCGCCCCGGCCAAGTCTTCTTCGTCCCCGGCCATACCCGCGCCCACATCGCTTACTATTTTCCGGCTACCAGTTCGGATGAAGTCCCAGAATTATTTTGCGGGGATACTCTCTTTGCTGGAGGTTGCGGCAGGCTTTTTGAAGGAACGCCAACTCAAATGGTGAGTTCCCTGGGCAAGTTGCGCCAGTTGCCGGAAAATACCCGCGTTTGGTGCGCTCACGAATATACTTTAAAAAATCTCCAATTTGCCATGACTGTTGACGGCCAAAACCCGGACTTGCAAAGTCGGTTTGCAGAGGTGAAGGCGGCCCGCAGTCGGAACGAGGCCACGGTGCCCTCGACTATTGGCGTGGAGAAGCGGACTAACCCTTTTATGGGTTGGGATAAAGCTAGTCTCCAGGAAGCTGTTAAAAGCAAAGATACCGTCCAAACTTTTGCCCGCCTCCGAGGGATGAAGGATCGGTTTTAAAGGTCCATTGGTATCCCAGAAACCCGGTTTTTTGAAAAAACCGGGTTTCTGGAACGGGAAAAAACCGGGTTTCTGGAACGGGAAAAAACCGGGTTTCTGGAACGGCCCTCTATTCCTCTTTTCCCCAAATCAGTTGTTATTGTCCCCCATCAGGCGGTAAAATTAAGAGTTAGACTCAAAAATATAGGTTAAAGGTCATGTCCAAGAGACTTCAAGTAGTTTTGAATAAAGATGTAGGTAAGCTGGGAAAAGCTGGAGACGTGGTTGAGGTGGCCCCCGGTTACGCCCGTAATTATCTAATTCCCCAACAAATAGCGTTGCGGACGACTCCCGGCATTCTCAAACAGGTGGAACGTCGCAAGGAGGAAGAAAGAAAGCGCCTCATACAAATAAAGGAAGAGGCAAAAGCTCGCAAGACTGCCCTGGAAACTATTGGCAGATTTACTATTGCCAAATCGGTTGGGGAAAACGAGGCTATTTTTGGTACGGTAACGGATCGAGAGCTGGCAGATGCGATTTTGCAAAATTCGGGGCAAGAAGTGGATCGCCGTGGGATTACTTTGCCGGATATTAGCAAACTCGGTTTCTACAAAGCTCAAATTAAATTACATCCAGAAGTAACTGCCGAAGTGGAAGTTCATGTAGTGGCGGGTTAAGGTTTTTTTGAGTTTTCGTGGAATAAGCATGGAGATCTAAGGTGCGACTCGTTCCTACTAGGAGCCTTTAGAGACTAAAGGGGTATGAGTAGGGTCCAACGAGGCCACAGAGGAAGAGCCTGTAGAAATACGAGGCCACCGAAGAAGAGCCTGTAGGATAACTGAGTTATGGATGCTGGTGAAAGTCCAGCCCGTTAGGGGACAACGGACCCCCGACCTGGCCACGTTGAGTTGGACTTACCACCAACAGGACGAAGCTGGCATCAGGGCCTAACCAGAGCCAATATGATAGGCACACTGGGGCTAATGGGGAGACGGCATGGGTACATTAAGGAATGTCCTATAAAAGCGTCTCACTCCACAGCAGGAGTCATTCAAATCTCCTGACTGCACGCGGTATTATCCCCGCACCACATCTTAGGGGTAGGTGCATCCCTGGGGACCGTGTAGGCGAATTGGGCAGCCCTAAACCGTTAGAAGAATCTATAACTCGGAACGAGGAAAAACGGTAAGCAAGTCTGGCCAGTGAGGTTAATTGGTTAGTAGGAGGGAAGCTCGGAAAGCTTGCTATCGGGTAGGATGGGGGAACGAAACTGCCCCCGGCAGTCGAGAAGCTGTTCTCAGTAAGGGAGATGATGCTTGAGACACCTTATTTATAAGAGTGAAGCTTCCTTTTTAGGCACTCCCTGACAGATACAGTGGAAGATTAGGATAACCAAGCTCTGACCCAGTTTGACCCTAGTCAATGGGTTTGTCTCATTCCGAGACGTTACCACAGACTGCTAGGAGCCGGATGCGGTGAAAGTCGCTCGTCCGGTTCTGAAGGAGAGGTGCGGGCGTTAATACGCCCCATCGACTCTAACAAACCGGGTTTTTTTAAAAAACCCGGTTTCTGGTGGGAGATTTAGCCTTAAATAGGGTTTCTTAAGATTAGCCACAACCTTAGTTCGGGGTAATTAAAAATGGTAAGTTCGGGAAAGGTTCAAATAAGCGATCGCCTCCCTCCCCAAAATATCGAGGCGGAAGAGGCTGTTTTAGGTGGTATTTTATTGGATCCGGAGGCTATTAGTCGAGTTTTGGAAATGTTGCGCCCGGAGTTTTTTGCTCTTCCTTCCCACCAAACTATTTATCGGGGAATGGTGGAACTTCACCAACAGGGTAAACCGACTGATTTAATGACGGTAACTACTTGGTTGGGCGATCGGGATTTATTAGAAAAGGTTGGCGGACAAATTAAAATTGCGAGTTTGGTTGAAAGGACGATTTCTGCTGTTAATATCGACCAATACGCTGCCTTAGTTGTTGACAAGTTTTTGCGCAGAAAGTTAATTCAAGCTGGCAATGAAATTGTCGATATTGGCTATCAAACCGCTATAGAATTAGAAACGGTTTTAGACTCGGCAGAACAAAAAGTTTTTAATCTTACTCAAGAACGTCCCCAACAGGAATTAGTCTCTATTTCCGAGACTTTAGTTAATACTTTTCAGGATATCGAAGACCGTAACGAAGGGGTAGCTTTGCCGGGTCTTCCTTGCGGTTTTTATGATTTAGATGCGATGACGGGGGGTTTTCAACGGTCGGATTTGATTATTGTGGCGGGCAGACCGTCGATGGGGAAATGTTGCGCGTATAATACTCTTATTTTACTAGAAGATGGGAGTTTAGAAACTATCGAAGCAATTTATCAAAAACGTCGGGCTAAGTTATTAACTTTAGGACAAGATTGGCAATTTAAAATAACCGAACCTTCTGCTTTTGTTGACGATGGAATTAAGCCTGTATTTCGAGTTACAACTAAACTGGGTAGGTTTGTGGAAACTACTATTACTCATCCTTTTTTAACTGTTAATGGGTGGCAAAAACTGAGCGAGTTAAAACCGGGATCTAAAATTGCGGTTCCGCGTAAGTTGGGTGTATTTGGTACGGAAAATATTCCAGAAGAGCGGGTTAAATTATTAGCAGATAATTTTGCAGATGGGGATTTTGTTTCTCCTAAAACTGTTCCCGAGATTGTCTTTAAACTCAACAAAAAACTGTTGTCTTTATTTATTAATAGACTTTTTTCTCAAGATGACTCGGCTGGTTTATTAGTTTTTGATAAAAACCCTCGATTGAGCTATAGTACAACTTGCGAACAAAATGCCAGACAATTACAACATCTTTTATTGCGGTTTGAGATAATTTCTAGTTTGAAAAAAACCGCTGTTAAATATCAAACTTCCTCCGATAAAATTTGGCAATTAGAAATTAGTGAAGTTGAATCTTTAAAAAAATTTATAGATGAAATAGGGATTTCGGTAAAAAAAGAGATTTTAGCTTTGTTTAAAGAGGGTGTAGAACAGAGAGAAGGTTCGAGCAATTTAGGAGAAAATAGCGAGGTTTACTGGGATGAAATTGTTGCTATTGAATCTGTCGGAGAAAAGCAAGTTTACGATTTAACTATTCCCGAAACTAGCAATTTTGTTGCCAACGATATTTGCGTTCATAATACCAGTTTCGCAATTAATATTGCTCATAATATTGCCATTAAACAAAAATTGCCGATCGCTATTTTTAGTATGGAAATGTCTAAGGAACAATTGGTGCAAAGATTGTTAGCAAGCGAGGCAAAAATTGAGAGTAATAGACTGCGGGCGGGGAGAATTAGTCAGAACGAATGGGAACCATTAATTCAGGCGATCGGTACTTTATCGGAACAGCCAATTTTTATCGACGATACCCCTAATATTACGGTTAATGAAATGCGTTCTAAAACTCGCCGCTTGCAAACAGAAAATGGGGGCGCTTTGGGATTAATTTTATTAGATTATTTACAATTAATGGAAGGTAGCGGCAGCGATAATCGCGTTCAAGAATTATCGAGAATTACTCGAAGTCTTAAGGGTTTGGCGAGGGAATTGTCGGTGCCAATTATTACTTTATCTCAATTGAGTCGCAGCGTGGAGACTAGGACGAATAAACGTCCGATGATGTCAGATTTGAGAGAAAGCGGCAGTATCGAACAGGATGCGGATTTAGTTATTATGTTGTATCGAGAGGAATATTACAATCCAGATACTCCCGATCGCGGCATTGCAGAAGTGATTATTACTAAGCATAGAAACGGGCCGGTTGGTACGATTAAATTGTTATTCGATTCGCAATTTACTAGGTTTAGAAATTTAGCAACTCCGAGGCATTAAGCTAACTAATTTTAAGAAACCTGGTTTCGCATGAGTTACCCGGTTTCTGGCTAAAAAAATTTTGCTACGATTAATTAACAGTTAATTAATTTAGGTTAAACAGATGAGTAATATCAAAATAACTGACGTAAGTCAGCAACTACCGGATATGCCAAATAAAATTACAGGTTTTCAAGAGGTTTTGATTTCTGAAGTGGAAGCTGAGACGATCGCCCAAGTCGAAAAGATTTTAAGCGGGAAAAATTCCCAACTGAAATTAATCGGCAGCAATGGAGAAGAAGCGATCGTTCCCGAGTCGGTTTACCCGATGTTGCGTCAAGTCCTGGGAGCGATCGCCTCCGGTAAAGGTATTTCTTTATTTCCTCATAATTGCGAACTGACTCTCCAGCAAGCGGCAAATATTCTGAATGTCTCGCCCAAGTTTTTGTTTTCGCTATTAGAAGCTGGAGAAATTCCATATATCGAAGCGGGCGATCGCCTACAAATTCGGCTTGAAGATTTAATGGTGTATCGAGAAAAAAGAGATAAAAAACGGGCAAATTTGTTAGACAAACTTATCGATTTGAGTCAGGAAGCTGGATTTTATCAAAAGTAATTTTTTCAACGAACCACTACAGCGTGCATTTTCATAAATGAGTTATTTTAGTGCTGTTTTAGACTCGTGTGTTTTATTTCCCAATTTTTCTTTTAAAAGTAAAACCCCACTGGCAGCAGTGGGGTTTTAATGTTTTAATTGAAAATATAAAAACTTAAGAATCGGCATTTTGTCGGTTAGCTTCAGCGACAATATCCTCAAGAGTAAATTTATCTAACCATTGGGAACGTTCTTCGGTATAGTTACCCCTACCATTATCAAATTGTTGCATGAATCTCAACATTCCTACAAAGCCGAGGGCTTTTACTAAAGCTTCATACCCTTCGTGTCTGATTTCCATTGGGGTTTTCATTGTCATCTCCTATAAATTGATTGATTGCGATTAGCCAATTCGCGGGATTGGCTAATGGGACTTGTAATTCTTCTCGATATCGATCGCCCCTTCTTAAGATTCTATCATCTGTTGTTAAAAAGATGTCTGCTCGGGCTACCTCAGCACTAGCCAGATGTAAAGCATCATAAGGTTTAAAACCAAATGTTATAATTTCCGTGGCTCTTTGGGTGACTGTTGAGTTGATTTGAACTGTAGTCTTGACAAGAGATAAAGCTTGCTTAATTCGTCTTAAGCGTTCTAAGTCAGGATCGTTGGAAATTTCTAACTCAATTGCTCGACTACCAATTAATTCCCATACCTCAAATTGACATTTACCAAAAATCAAGAAAAGAGCTTGAGATTCTAGGTAGATCCGTTCTTGAGTTTGGTCGTCAAAAGGTCTGCTTAGACAGCATACGTCCATATAAATGCGCATTTCTCGTAAATCTCTTACTCTAATTCTAAAGCGTGCCAGAAACCCGGTAATTTCGGCAAAACCGGGTTTCTTAATAGCTAGTAGGGTGCGAGACAAGTTAAAGCCTACTTTTGCCTTTTGCCTCTTGCCTCTTGCCTAATTTCTAACCGCCAACGCTCAATAATTCCACATCAAAAATTAGAGTAGCATTCGGTGGAATGACGCCACCGGCACCGCGAGAACCATAACCCAACTCTGGGGGAATAATTAACTGGCGACGGCCTCCAACTTTCATGGTGCCGACTCCCTCATCCCAACCTTGAATTACCTGACCCACGCCAATTTTAAATTGGAAAGGACTGTTGCGATCGCGCGAACTATCAAACTTCGTCCCATTTTCCAGAGTACCGGTATAGTGAACCGTCACCGTTTGTCCCTTGGTGGGAGAAGCACCATCTCCCTCTTTTATCTCCACATATTTAAGACCCGAGTCGGTGGTGACTATATTTTCGTTTTCGTTTGCTTCAGACATTATATTTTCTGCAATTGTTGTTGTGGTTTTTGTTTTTGGAGTTGCTGTTGCCACTAGGGGTTGGTTTTCGGCGCGCGGGAGTTGGTTGGCGATCGCCTCATTACCCGAACCGGTAATTTGAGCGACGATTAAAACAACCGCGCAAACCAGCATTACCCCCAAACTAATCAAAATTTCTCGCACAGTAGTTATCCTCCCATACATTTAATGGTTAACTGGTCTGTGAAACCCGGTTTTGCCGAAATTACCGGGTTTCTGAGTTTTTCAAAAAACCGGGTTTCTGAGTTTTTCAAAAAAACCGGGTTTCTGAGAATGACCGACTCTCTAGTTTGACAATTAACACCTTAACGCCAATTACGATTTTCTAAATCTCGGACCTGACGTTCCAAACGGTCCAACCTGCCTCGCAGTTCGTCCATTTCTGCCTGGCGGGGAACTCCTATATCCTGCATTACGTTACGCATTTGGCGCTGCATTTGCGCTTCCCAGTTGCCCTGTTCGTTTTTTAGCTGCCCCATAATCTCTTCGACAAAATTATTGGCCTTCTCGCTGTCCATTTTGCCTTCTTTAACCCATTGGTTGGTCACTTCCTGCAATTTTTCTGCTACCAAGGTGGTAGTGCCAATACCAATCATTAGGAGTTGTTGAAGTAAGTTTTCGTTATTATTCATACTGATGTTCCTTGTTTTTACCTTTAAGTCAGATGATAAATTGTCCCCGCTGCCATCAACCTGTAGATTCCAAAGCGATCGCCTGTCCCCACTGCCGACTGTCTCTCAAAGCTTTTGGACATCCAGGCATTCCTTTATATCGGGCCACGGACGACGAATACCTCTGTACTAGCTGCGTCTATCATGCCGACGACACCTGCAATTATCCCCAAAGGCCCCACGCTAAAGATTGTACTCTCTACCGAGATCTTAACGAACCCCCAGAACCGCCTCCAATATCAAAAACCGATGCTAACTGGTTGGAAAAACTAATAAATTGTTTTCGTTAATTGTTAATTGTTAATTGCTAATTGTCAATTGTCAATTGTTAATTGTTAAAGTAGAAAAGTAGGTTGTGCGGACCGGAGTGGAACTGAACTTTCTATGTTGGGTTCCATTTCATTCCACCCAACCTACAAAAAAATTGTTAATTGCTAAAGACAGTTAAATCGAACCAAAAAGTAGTACCGACGCCGACTTCGCTGACTAAATTTACCTTGCTATGATGCTTCTCAATAATATTTTTAACAATGGATAAACCCAAACCGGTTCCTTCCAAAGTATGCACGCGATTTTCTACCCGATAAAAACGCTCGAAAATGGCTCGTTGGTCTTTAGGTTCGATGCCGCTTCCCGTATCCGATATTTCAATCCTTACCATTTTAGGTTGGGGATTTAAACCGGATTTTTGGGCGGTTGATAAATAAGGATGGTGCGTAATTTTCCATCCTTCTTCTCGGTCTTTTTCTGCCTCGATAATTTCTTCGGGTTTCTCTTCTAATTGATGAGTTAATTCTGGGATTTTTTGAATATTAGATTCCGATTCTAATAAATAAGCTCTAATAACTACTTTGCCTCCATATTCGGTGAATTTAAGAGCGTTACCTACCAGATTTGCCAACACTTGCAATAACAAATCGTAGTGACCTAAAATTTGCGGTAAATTTGGTTCTAATTCTTGGCTTAATTCTATGCCTTTATCTTTAGCATTAAGTTGATAAGTCCGCATAGTTTGCTCGATTGGTTGAGCGATATCTATGGCTTCAAATTGATAAATTCGACAGGATTCTAAACGAGATAAATCTAAGACATCATTTACTAAACGAGTCAAGCGATCGGTTTCGTGGTTGGCAGTTTCTAAAAATTCTCTCCGTTCTGCTTCGCTTAAATCTTGACCGTAATCGTGTAGGGTTTCGATAAAAGATTTGATGTTAAATAAAGGAGTTCTCAGCTCGTGGGAGACGTTACTAATAAACTGACTTTTTGCCTCGTTTAATTCTACTTCCCGAGTAATATCCTGCACCGTCATCGCAATTCCTTTAAGACTTTCTCGATAGAGATTATGGGGATTTGAGGTTGATTTATTAACATAAAAAGTACATTCTAGGGCATTGGGGCGATCGCCATCGGTACAAGTATTATCTTCATCGTAAAGACAACTATTACATAAAGACTCTGTTTCTGGAGCTTTATGCAATAAAACCGTTGTTAATAAAATGCGCATAGTTCGTTTATTTGGTTCCGTCATGGAACAGCGAAACTCGCCTCCTTCTAACTCTCCACCAGCAATTTGATATAAAGGTCTTGCTAATTCTATTTGCACGGAAACGGGTAAATAATCAACCACGTTATGCCCGATTACGTCTTTACCTTCCCAACCAAAAATACGCCTTGCTGTCGGATTAATTAAGATAACGTTTAAATTAGCATCTAACAGCACCGCCCCATCGGCAATAGTCGAAACTAAGGTTTCTAATTTAGCTTTTTCTGCAGTTAATTCTTCGATATTTTGCTCTTCATAAGATTCCAATCTTTCCGCCATTTCGTTGAAGCTTAAAATTAATTCTCCCAGTTCGCCGCCGAAGGGTAAATCTATCCGTTGTTTGAAGTTACCTTTGGCAATATTTTTAACACCTTCGAGCAATTCTTTAATCGGTTGAGTAATAGTTAAAGCGTTAAAAACTGCTCCTAAAATTACCATCGCCCAAATGGAGACGAATACTGCTAAAGTAACGTCGCGGGTGAGATTGGAAGAAATAACGACGTTGGGGTTAGGATTAATACCAATTGCTAATACTCCATAATATTTACCTCCATCGATAATAGGAACGAAAACGTCGGTAACTTCTCCATCGGGAGTGGGATGTTGTCGCGCCATTAATAGGGAGTTAAAATCTCCCGCCTCCACTTGGGCGATAAATTCTTCTGGGAGTTGAATGCGGCGGCGGAGGGTGAGGGAGGTTTGCACTTCTGACTCGTTGAAAGGCAAACCCAGATAAATATGCCCGTCTTCGTCGGCGTAGAGCATATAACGGATGCTGGAAGAGGTGTTGTAGAATTGGCGGGAAAAGCGGGCCACTTCGTCGCGATCGCCTTTTGCTACCAGAGGCGCGACGTTAGCGGCCAGCAACACGCCTAAGTCTCTGCCGTAGCGGGTGTCGTTGAGGCGGGCGTCTTGCTGGATGGTATTCACCGCCCAGAAGGTAAAGCTACTCATTACTAAGGACACCATTAGGGTGACTCCGGCCATTAATTTGGTTTGGAGGGTAAACTCGGACCACCAACTGGCGATGATTTCTCGGATTTTTTTCAACAAGGCGAGCATTTTTCTCAAGTCCAAGGGAATTGCTTTCTATTTATATGGTATCTGGTTCGTAGTAATCGCTTTAGCGATATTCGACGTTTTGCTTACTTAAAAAAGCAGATATAGAGTTAATTTTAACTAAGTTACGCCAGGGGTAGCGTTTTAATTGCGTACATGAGAGATTTACCTTACAAAATTGCATACTATTGTCTGTGGATAGCAGTTTCCGAATGCAATAGTATGCAGAGATGACTAAATCTCTGAACCAAGCCTTCGGCACAATTCTGGCTGCATATAGGCAACTTCAACAACTATCTCAAGAAGATTTTGAAGGTGCCGCTCATCGTACATATATTAGCGATTTGGAAAGGGGACTAAAAAGTCCTACTTTAGAGACTATTTCCAAACTTGCCGATCGCTTAAAAGTTCATCCAACAGAACTAATTGCTCAAACTTTTAGCTTATTAGAAACGGGTAAAACGCCAGCCCTTAAATCTGCCATAAAATATCGGCGCAATAATTCAAAAACTGCTGATTTTTCTTACACTAACACGGGAAACAAATTCACCCCAGAAGAAGTAGAAAAAACAGCTATTTTAACCAACAAAACTGTTGTGAGTTTGGCAACTATCTTTCAGCAAGTGGCAGGCATTGACTTGTTTGAAGTAATAGATAAAAAGCAAACGGGAGCTTTTATAGGCGCAATTTTTGTGTCAAACTTTGCCGAAATTGCTTCAAATAATCTGGCACTTAACCCATCTCAAACAGGTCATCCAGATTTAGTACCGAAGGAGTATCTAAATGACACTTCTATTAGTAATTGGGACCAGTTCCTTCATGGAGGAGTAGAAGTAAAAACTTCTTGTGGAAATTTGAAAACGGGAGCTACTAAAACTTTAGCAATCGGTCAGGCTAGAATTTCTCATTTAACAGGAATAGACTGGAAAGGACACCATCAATACATTAATAATCTACTAGCATTATTCTGGGACTATTTCGATGAAAGACCAACTATTATGTCTGCTTTCTACTCTAATCGTCTAGTACCAAACGACTTTTCAAATACAGTTCCCAAGGAAGGCGGAGGCAGAACCACAAGCGTTTGCGTTACCAAAAAAACCGCTAGAGAAAAATTAACAAGTAATTGGGTTTTATTACCCGAAATAAGTGCTTATCTCAATTTTTTAAAAAAGCTGGGAGTTGACTGTTAAAAATTACTTAGAGAAAACAGTTCCAGTTGCACCGCTTTCTGTTCTAATTTTGGCACAACCTGACCTTTGCTAATAGCAAGAAAATGCCGACCGAGTAAATACATAAATCTTGGCGGAATACTTTCGCCGATCGCCTCTCTAATTAAACTATCCGACGCCTGTTTTATTTCTTTGCCTTTCCACAGCAAAGGGCCCCACCGATAATCAAAATCGGAGATAGAATGCAATTGGCAAGCTTCAGCTAAAGAAAGCACCCTATTTTGTACTGGATGAATCTTATTATCCGAACAGGGAAAACTAAAATTTTTAGTTAAAGTTGGCGCGGGTAAATCCCAACTCATGCGCTTATATGCGCTGGTATAACCGCGCATAATTCTCAGACTTCCATCGGGATTTCTGGCGAAAGGACGCGGTAATAAATGACCGCATTTAAGACAATATAAAGGCGTATCTTTTTTAGCTCGATTAATTCCTAAAAAATCGCGAGAAGCTCCATGATAGGGGTTATTGTCAAAGCGACAATCTGGATTAATACATTGGTTGTTAAAAGCAGATTCACCTTCGGGAGTATGGCTAATCCATTGGTATTTTTCGGCGTCTAATACGGGTACATAATGAAGCGGTAAACTCGGATGTTTTGCCGTTTTGGCAGTCTTAGCATCTAATTCTGGAAATTCTCCTATAGCATCCTTAAGCGTCACCCACTTTTGCAGGTTATTTCTACCTAATTTATCGCGATCGGGTTCGGGAATTAAAGAATCTCCTGTTGTTAAAACTTTCCTGGCAAAAGATAGTTTTGAATAAACCGTAATTAATCTTTTTCGTCTTTGAGGAATGCCGTAATCTGCAAACTCAACTACTTTTGCTTCTCCCACATATTCAGTTCCCAAATATTCGGGAATTAACTCTAAAATTTGTCTTAAATTGCCATTTTCATCCTCGATAACTGTATTAGACATTCGAGAGACATTTTCAAAAATAACCCACTTCGGCTTTAATGCCCTTGCTATTCTCAGGGCGGGTAATATTAATCGATTGCGCGGGTCTAATTTGGGACGTAGCCCTTTTCTAACCTTGGATAAAATAGTGCCTAATCCGTTGGGAGACATACCCTGACAAGGAGGAGTTGCAATTAGGGCAAATAATTCTTTACTGCCCATAATTTCGCGAACCATTCCTACTATTTTCTCTTCAAAGTTCGAGATATCTCCTTCGAGGACGCGAGAGCTGGGAAAGTTAGTTTTTATTAAGGCAGCGCGATTTTTTTCGATTTCGTTATGGAGTAAAAATCGAAAACCGGCTGCCTCAAATCCCTTGTCGCCTACTCCAGCGCCGGCAAATAAACTAATTGCTGTTTGGTCGTGTTTTTCTTTATCAAAAATAGTCATTATTATGGTTAGTTAATAGTTCTAAATCGCGCTCATCGATTACTACGAACTACCAAGAATCTCAAGATCTCGCCGACAGTACATTCCTTCAAATATGACTCGATCTAAATCGCTAAAGCGATTACTACGAACTACCAAGAAATTCGCCTCCCAATATCTCGCCGACAGTACATTCCTTCAAAGTGGATGCAGTCAACTGCGGAATATGCTTTCGCCCTCGCCGCCTCGAAAGTTTCTCCCACGGCAGTCACTCCTAAGACTCGCCCGCCGTCGGTGACTAATTCTCCGGTGTCGAGGAGTTTGGTGCCCGCGTGAAATACTGTCGCCCCCAATGCTTCTGCTTCTGGGATGCCGGTAATGACTTTGCCTTTTTCGTAACTGCCGGGATAACCGCCAGATGCTAAGACTACGCAAACGGCGACTCCCGGTTTCCAGCGGATGGGGGGTAATTCTGCCAGGCGGCCATCGCAACAGGCCAGTAATAATTCGTCGAGGGGGGTTTCCAGCAGGGATAAAATCGGTTGGGTCTCGGGATCCCCAAAGCGACAGTTAAATTCTAAAACCTTCGGTTCCCCCGTTGGCGAAATCATCAAGCCGGCATAGAGGACGCCGCGATAGTCGATGCCTTGCTTTTTCAGGGCGGTCAAAGTCCGTTCTAGGATTTCTGTTTGGATGCGATCGCTCAATTCCGGCGTCAGGATCGGAGTCGGGGCGTAGGCCCCCATGCCGCCGGTATTGGGGCCCGTGTCTCCTTCGCCGATGGCTTTGTGGTCTTGGGCCGGGATTAAGGGCCGAATCGTTTGCCCGTCGGTTAGGGCCAAAACCGATACTTCTTGACCGCTGAGGAATTCTTCTATTACCACAAAACTGTTACTATTGTCAAGCTCTCCTTCAAAAATAGTGTCAATCGCTTGACGAGCCATTTTTACTGTTGAGGCCACGATGACGCCTTTACCTGCGGCCAGGCCATCTGCCTTGACGACGATGGGGGCCTGTTCTAAATAAGTTTTGGCCACTGCGGCGCTGCTGAACATGGCAGCCTTGGCCGTGGGGATGCCAGTTTCTAGCATTAGCTCTTTGGCCCAAGATTTACTTGCCTCAATGATGGCCCCGGCTTTAGTAGGGCCAAAGATTTTGAGGTTGGGTTGTTGGAGATAATCGACAATACCCTGGGCCAGGGGGACTTCGGGGCCGACGACGACGAGGGAGATGTCTTCTCGGGCGATGAGGCGTTTCATGGCCTCGAAGTCGGTGACGGAGATGGGGCGGTTTTGGCAACCGGGGAGGGTGGCGGTTCCACCGTTGCCGGGAGTGCAGAAGATTTGGGAGATGTTGGGAGACTGGAGGAGGGTTCGGGCGATCGCGTGTTCCCGGCCACCGCTGCCGACGACTAATGCTTTAACCATACTTATTAATATATGCGGGTTTGAATCCTTTAAATTATGCCAGGTTTGGACTGAATGAGCGGGCTCGGGATGAAAAGGTTGGAAATTATAACACGCGATCGCTCTTCAGTCGAGATTAAGTAGCCTACTTTACAAAAGCTTTACAAAAGGCAATTGAGGCGGGAACCCGATGAAAGTCATTAGGGATAAAGATTTAGCTTGATTTTGGGGAGTTTTAGTTCTGGTTGTATTTATATTGTTTTGATGAAGTTGCGGAAAAACTGTTGTGGTAGCTGAGAGATTGTGGGTATTATTAAAAGTTTTAAAACTCTTGAGGAAAAACTAATTAGTTTCCACTTAGTAGCCACTTAAATTCAGCAAAATGGCGGATGCGGTAACAAACTAAAAAAAGCTATTCTGATAACAGATAAGCAAAGAGGTGAAAAACAGCAAAGCGCTGAGTTTAAAACTTC
>CAZSTZ010000150.1:0-1399 GCA_964609515.1 uncultured bacterium
CATCACCCGCCACCAACCCATCCGTTAAATCCGTTACAAAATCCGTTGCCAACCCAACTTCATCACCCGCCACCAACCCATCCGTTAAATCCGTTACAAAATCCGTTGCCAACCCCATCCCCACGCTAGGCAGATAACTAATAACAAACCCATCCCCAAACAAACCATGCAACGGCAACCGATGTAAGTCTCGGTGGGGAACTAATATCAACTCCTTCGCCTCCCCCACGGCAGTTTCTATCGCTTCAATATCCAGAATTATCTTTAACCGCCTCAACATCTCTGGCAACTCGTCCACCCAAGTCGCGGCAGTCTTTTCTTCTTTCTTGCCCTCGCGATAGTCGCCGTATAATTGATTCCACTTTTCCAGCCATTCCTCGAATTGGTTGAGTCTCTCGTTTTCTGCTCTCCTCGACCGTGGCGCTTCGTCGGTGGAGTCTGCGGCAGTATCGGTTAAAACCCCCGACGACACCACAACCGGCCCCTCCTCTCCATACTTCAGAACGAAAGTAGTCAAGGCAATGGGACTCAAATGCCAATAAACTATAGCCCGATCCTCCCGCAACAACGGCCCCACCCCGGCATAACTACAGTCGGGCAGCTCGTCCGCCAAAGCATACAGCAACCAAGACAAACAAGCATTTTTTCCCTCTTCCGCCGCTTCCCAAGCTTCCCGCCCCTGCCCCGACTGGACGAAGACATCGACGGTTAACTGCTGAAAGTCGGCAAATTTGAAAGCCAGTTGTTGTTTCTCCCGTTGGGAGCCTTTCTCTGCCACCAACCGCCGCAACAAATCGGTACCGTCTCGCCGCAACTGTTGGGCTTCGGCAACTTGCCCCAACCCTAGCAAGGCTTTTATTAAATCCCGCAAGGTTTCCAGATGCAATTGGGGATAGGCTTTTTCGGTCAGGGTGGAGAGGGCGCGGTTGTAACTGGAGACCGCTTGCCAATAGAGAGACTGACGCTGGCGGTAGTCGTATTTTCCTCGGAAGTAGTGCGCGGCTCCTATCCACTGATGCAACTCTCCAAAACCTTCGGGGTGGGTGTCTGCCGGGCAATGCTTTAACCCTTCCTGGTAACACAATAACTCCCCTTCATAACCGCAGCGAGTCAGTTGAGGGTTTGGCATCACTGGGGGAGAGTCGGGAAAACGCCCTTGCAAGATTTCGGCAGCTATGGGGTTGTAGCTAACAGCTTTTCCGACGGCAACTCCTCGGTTAAGCCAGGCGTCGTGGTAGTCAGGTTTTATAGCCAAGGTTTTATCGTAAGAGGCGATCGCTTCTGATAATTCTCCTAAATCTTTCAGCGCAACGCCCCGGTTAGACCAGGCTTCGTGCTTGTCAGGTTTAATCGCCAAGGCTTTATCGTAAGAGGCGATCGCTTCTGATAATTCTCCTAA
>CAZSTZ010000150.1:1499-3080 GCA_964609515.1 uncultured bacterium
TCCTCGCGACACTCCCCCAAACGCACCATCCGCCTTGCCAACTCCCCATGCTGCCCCGGAGTCTCCTGCAACCTTTCCCCAAACCGGCGCAACCAGTCCGTCCATTCCTCGCCATCAACCCCCTTGCTAAAAATTATACCTTTAAGCCGTCCCGAACTCGCCCCACGTTCCACCTCCTCCAACAGCCCCAGGAAGATGTCCTCCCGTTCGGTATCGGTGAGAGTGGGACGCGGTATAGGCGTTGGCGTTGGCTGCGGTAGCGGTTGAATGCCCCACAGCCCGCGCCATAGCCCTTTGAGCCATTGCCAGAATTGCTTGAGTTTCAGCATAGTTGCCTCCAGCGGTAATTAACAATTAACAATTGGGTTAAAGGCGTAGAAACCTAGACCTAATTGTTGCATTGTAGCAATCTTAAATCATTTTATTGTAGCACGGAGATGTAAGAAACCGGGTTTTTCCAAAAAACCCGGTTTCTGCTGGGCGATTTAGCCTTGAAGCTCGGCCCAAAAATTTTTTTTCTTACAACTCGCACGTTTGTCAAAAGTTATGTTATAGTTTAAGCGTGGAAACAGGTGGGCATCGATAGGGCCATTTGTGGAGATGTAAGAAACCTGGTTTCTGGCAGGCGAGTTGGCCTTGAAGCTCCTCAGTATCCCATGCTAAGATCGAATGGAAAGCTTATGTCCTTAAAAACATGACCGAAACAACAGTTACCAAAGAACAAATTACTTGGGAACCCCTTCCCGCTGATTTTGAACTCCCAGACGAACCAGTGGAAAATTTAGAACATCCTCTATTAGCATCAGACCTATCAGAAATCCTTGGAGTCGCAGGGTTGCTAACAGCATCTACCATAGTTGCTTCCAACTTCGGCATCTGCGCGAAGGTCGGGAATAAAACCATAGTCAAAGCACCAGACTGGGTTTATATCCCCTTTGTTAACGAAGAATTCCGAGAAAGAAAACCGAGGAGTTACACCCCTCATTTAGAGGGAGACGTACCGTCAGTGGTGATGGAATTTTTATCCGATCGCGATAACGGCGAGTACGATGCCTCCCAGGGAGGTAAATGGTGGTTTTACGAACAAATTTTGCAAGTGCCGAGTTATGTAATTTTCGATCCAACTTCCGGTCGCGTGGAGGTTTACCAATTAAAAACATCGGGCAAATATTCGCCCCAAATACCGGATAATAACGGACGTTATTGGATACCAGGAGTCAACCTATTTCTGGGAGTATGGTATGGCACGAAGGAACGACGAACGGGATATTGGTTGCGTTGGTGGGATGACGGAGGAAATATGCTATTACGTTCCTCCGAAAATAGCGCACAAAAACAACTGCAAGTCGATGCTGCCAAACAAGAGGCCGCCGATGCCAAACGAGAGGCCATTGATGCCAAACAACGGGCCGATCGCTTGGCCGCCCGCCTGCGGGAATTGGGTATCGATCCTAACGAGTTGAATTAAACGGAATCGTTCCATAGCAAAAGTCTGTAGGGGCAAAGCATTCGGGCGTTGACTGTCGATAAAAAGCATTAAATTTGATGTCCGAATGCTTTGCCCCACCCCCGCGTTTCGCC
>CAZSTZ010000150.1:3180-16275 GCA_964609515.1 uncultured bacterium
TCCTCTAGCTCCCCCCTTCTCAAGGGGGGCGGGGATCCAGAAAAATTAACCGTTACCAGTAGCGACCAACACCCTGTCTGCTAACTTACCCGGCACCTCCTGGAGATGGTCGAACTTCCAATTAAAATAACCGACCCCCAAAGTTTGCGATCGCAACTCCACAATTAAATCCTGCATCTCCGCCACCGCTAAATGAGCCCAAACCTTATCCCATCCCTTCCAGTCGGGCATCGGTTCGTAACCCATAATCTGACCGCGACGAGTGCTTACCAACTGCAACACTTTGGAAGTAAAGTCATTGGGAGCAAAAATCTCCACGGAGGCGATCGGTTCCAACAACACCGGTTCGCACTTCTGCATCCCCTCCTGCATCGCGATCCGCGCCGCATTCTTGAACGCCTGTTCCGAACTATCCACCGAATGATAAGAACCATTAGTCAGCGTCACCGAAACATCCACCACCGGGAAACCCAGAGGCCCCTCTTCCAGATACTCTCGCACCCCTACCTCAACTCCCGGAATATATTGTTTCGGCACCACGCCGCCGACGATGGTCTCCGCAAAGGCAAAACCCTCCCCACGGGGTTGAGGTTTAATATCCAAATAAACGTCCCCAAACTGACCGTGACCGCCGCTTTGGTGCTTGTAGCGACCGTGAGACGTCGTTGACTTGCGAATCGTTTCTTTATATGCCACCTGGGGCAAAGCGGTAGTCATCGGCAAATTGTACTTGCGACTCAACCGGTCTAAAGTCACCTTCAAATGAATCTCCCCTTGCCCCCAGAGAACGATTTCGCGAGTTTCCCCGTCTTGTTCCCAGTTCAAAGCCGGATCCTCGTCCAACAACTTCGCCAAAGCACCGCTCATCTTTACTTCATCTTTGCGGTTTTCGGGAGCGATCGCCAAACCATACACCGACGGTAACTTCGCCGCCCGAGGTAACTCCACGGACGGACCGTCTGGGGTCAAAGTATCCCCCGTTTGCACGCCTTCCATCCGCGCCAAAGCGACAATTTCACCGGTACTCGCCCGCTGAACGCTCTCGGTTTGCTGCCCCATCAAGCGATACATCCCGCCGATGCGACTTCCGTTTAAGGTCATGCCGTCGTTAATTTCTCCTTGCCACACCCGCACTAAGGATAGTTTGCCTCCTTGGGGAGTGTAAAAGGTTTTCAGCACTTGCGCTACCGCCACTTCCGCATTCACCTTCAAACCGCGACGTTTCGCAGTTTCCGCCGGTTCCGGTGCCTCCCGCACTAACGAATCTAGGAGCGATCGCACCCCGTAATCCCGTTCGCCGATACCTACAAACACCGGCACTATCAAATCTGCACTCAATTCTTTTTTCAAGTCCGCCACTATCTCTTCCTGGGGCGGTTCGATCTCTTCTATTAACTCCTCTAACAAATGGTCGTCAAAGTTAGACAGTTCTTCCAACATTTCTTGTCGCGCCGCGCGTTCCTCTTCCTTCAGAGATTCCGGCAGGGGAACGGGATCCGAGGCCGCCCCGGCGTGGTAATGATAGGCTTGTTCGCTTATCAAATCGATAAATCCTACTAACTCCCCCGGTTTGGCGATGGGATACTGTTGCGGAACTATCGGACGGGAAGAAACAGTTTTCAGCGCTTGCAGCACTTCGCTAAAGTTAGAGTAACAGCGAGTTTCTTCAGTGCAAACCCGATCCATTTTATTGATAAAAACTAGGTGAGGTATCTCCCAGTCGTCGAGGAATTTAAACAGCGGCGCTAGGGTTAACACCTTAGCCGGATCCGGTTCGCAAACAACGATCGCCGCCCCGGCACCTATTAAAGCGTTATCCGTTTCTTGGGCAAATTCTATCGAACCGGGGCAGTCGAGGAAGGTAAAGCGAATGCCGCCATACTCGGTAGTGGCGGCATTTATTTCTACAGTCATGGTGCGATCGCGTGCTTCTGGGGAACTATCTCCCACCATGTTACCATCTTTGACGTTACCTTTGCGGGAAATTGCCCCAGTTACCGATAAAATACTTTCTAACAAAGTAGTTTTACCGCTGAGGTACGGTCCTACTATCGCAACGTTACGGACACCTGAAATGGTTTGTTCTTCTTTCATTAGGTTTCCTCCTATAGAGTTATTTGAAATTAAGATGTTGCTATTAGGATTGACGTTAACTCGTTTTTAACTTCCTTTACAGAAATTTTAGTTTGTTTTAACTTTTATTTTAAGAAATATTAACTTTTGCAAAGAAAAGTTGATTTTGCTCAATAAATGTTAATTAGACTTGACAAATACCAGAGATAGCGGTAATAATTGCTGTTTTACTCACAGTACCTTCGCCGATGCATCTTGTAGGTTGGGTGAAGCGAAGCGGAACCCAACTCTCGATGTTGGGTTCCACTCCGTTCCACCCAACCTACAATTGGTCTAATTGTTAATTGTTAATTGCTAATTGTTAATTCCCCATTCCCAAAAAAAATGACAAAAAAACGAATAATAATTTGGTATCGAAACGATTTAAGAATTAACGATAACGAACCCCTCAATAAAGCAGTTAAAGCAGGGGCAGAAATCATCCCAGTTTATTGCTTCGATCCGAGGCAATTTGAGAAAACAAGTTTTGGCTTTCCTAAAACCGGCGCTTTTAGGGCAAAATTCTTATTAGAAAGCGTCGCCGACTTGCGAGATAACTTGCAAAAATTAGGCAGTAATTTAGTCATCAGACAAGAACTACCGGAAATAGCAATTCCAGCGATCGCCCAACAATTACAAGTTACATCTGTTTATTTTCAAAAAGAAGTTACCTCGGAAGAAATTAAAGTCGAAAAAGCTCTAACTAAAGCATTAAAATCTATCGGCGTCGAACTCAAATACTGTTGGGGTCATACTCTCTACCATCCCGAAAATTTGCCCTTTAACATCGAAAATTTGCCAGAACTATTTACCGACTTCCGCAAAGAAGTAGAAAAAAAATCCGCAGTAAATCCTACTTTTACGAAACCGCAAAAATTACCCCCTTTGCCAGCAGAATTAGACCCGGGCAAACTGCCTAATTTAGCAGATTTTAATTTAGAACCTCCCCCAGAAGAACCCCGGGCAGTTTTACAATTCAAAGGAGGAGAAACCGAAGGCATCGCCAGAGTCAAAGATTACTTCTGGGAAAAAGACTGTTTGAAAGATTATAAAGAAACCAGAAACGGAATGTTAGGGGCAGATTATTCCTCTAAATTTTCTCCTTGGTTAGCTTTAGGATGTCTCTCGCCGCGCTATCTTTACGAAGAGGTGAAAGAATACGAAAACCAGCGGGAAAAAAATAACTCTACTTATTGGTTAATCTTTGAATTATTGTGGCGAGATTATTTTCGTTTTGTAGCTCAAAAACATGGCGATCGCCTCTTTCATAAATCTGGCTTGCAAGGGTTAAATATTGCTTGGAAAGAAGACTGGGAACAATTTCAAAAATGGCAGGAAGGAAAAACAGGTTTTCCCCTGGTAGATGCCAATATGCGGGAGCTGGCAAAAACCGGTTTTATGTCAAACCGAGGGCGGCAGAATGTAGCTAGCTTTCTCACCAAAAATTTAGGCATAAATTGGCAAATAGGGGCCGAATGGTTCGAGTCTTTATTAATAGATTACGATGTCTGTAGTAATTGGGGAAATTGGAACTACACCGCAGGAGTGGGAAACGATGCCAGAGGATTTCGTTATTTTAATATTCCCAAACAGTCTAAAGATTACGATCGCCAGGGAAAATACGTCAAACATTGGTTGCCGGAGTTAGCAAAAGTCCCCGCTTCCAAAATACATTTTCCCTGGAAATTATTGCCCGTAGAACAAAGTCGCTATCAGGTAAAATTGGGAGAAGATTATCCCGAACCGATGGTCAATTTGCAACAGTCGGTGAGGGAAAACGAACGGATTTATCATGCAGCTTTTCGAGGTTCTGGTAAGGGTAAAAGACGGCGGTAGAACGGGCAAGATGGAACGGGCAAGATGGGGAGCATCTCAATGCAAGAAGAAAACCCAAAAATTAAACGCTTTTAGGCATGCATGCAAGAGCTCATGTGGCAACAGTTGGGGAAAAGGCAAGAAGGGAAAAGTAGATAAAAAACCGAATATTCGATATTTTTACAAATATGAGATGCTCCCGGCAAGATGCCTGTTCTACGCAGGCAAAGAAACCCGGTTTTTTTGAAAAAACCGGGTTTCTGATTGCCCTATTCCCCATTCCCCATTCCCCATTCCCAAAAAGCGTTAAATTCTTGGTTTTACTCAAAGTCGGGATGCACCCGATTTAACCGCTTTTACTGGAATTAAAATATCGAAAGTCGTTCCCTCTCCGATATCGGAAATACACTTCAATTGCCCCTTGTGTTTATCGACAACAATTTGATGGGCAATTGACATTCCCAAACCCGTACCTTTGCCCACAGGTTTTGTCGTAAAAAACGGGTCAAACAAACGCTTAATTGTTGACTCCTTCATGCCAGGGCCGTTATCGGAAATCGAAATTAAAACCGCATCGCCAGTAGTTTCGTCTTCGGCTTTTTTCAATTCAGTTTCTATCAAAATAATCCCCGGTTTCTTTTGCTCTTCGAGGGCATCGATAGCATTAGCGAGAACGTTCATAAAAACCTGGTTTAGCTGACTCGCATAGCATTCTACTAAAGGCAATTGACCGTATTTTTTGATCGCAGTAATTAGGGGACGTTCTCCATTGCCTTTTAGTTTGCTTTGCAAAATTAACAAGGTACTGTCAATGCCCGAGTGAATATCTACCTCCTTCTTCTCAGATTCATCTAAACGAGAAAAATTGCGCATCGATACCACTAACTCCCGAATTCTATCCGTCCCCAGTTGCATCGATTTAAGAATTTCCGGCAAATCTTCCATCAAGAATTCTACGTCGTATTCTTCCATAAATTCTTGAATTTCTGCCGCAGGTTCGGGATTATGCTTCGCATAAAGTTGAAGCATTTGCAACAACCTTAGAACGTATTCATTGGTATGATGAAGGTTGCCGTAAATGAAATTAATCGGATTGTTAATTTCGTGGGCAATTCCCGCTACCATTTGACCGAGGCCGGACATTTTTTCGGCTTGAATTAATTGAGTTTGGGTGTATTGCAAATCTCGCAAAGTTTTTTGGAGTTGCAACGCCTTTTCTCTTTCTTGAATTTCTGCTAGTCGGAGGGCAGCCTCCATTTGTTTTCGGTTAGTAATATCCCTAACGATCGCCAAAACCTCATCGCCACCGCAGGGCACATACCTAGCCTCGCAATGACACCAGTTTCCTTCTATTTGGAGGACATATTCCCCTATTTGCGGCTGCTTATTTTCTAAGGTTTTTTTGAGGTAATGGTTAGTCCAATAGGCTAAATCCATCGTAAATACTTCCTCGATAGTTTTGCCGATAAAATCCGAGGAAGGTCGCGGGTTTTTCTCATCTTTTGCAGGGAAATAATCGAGAAAAACTCCCTCCGAATTTAACCTAAACATTAAATCGGGAATTGCCGCTATCAAACTGCGATTTTTGATTTCGCTTTCTCTGAGGGCTTCTTCGACTCGTTTGCGATCTGTTATCTCAAACCTAATGGATAAATATTGGTAAGGTTTTCCACCGCGCTTTAAAAAGGGCACGACGGTGGTATAAACCCAATAATAACTGCCATCTTTGGCTTTATTTTTAATTTCTCCTTGCCAAACTTTTCCAGTTTTAATTGTTTGCCAAAATTCCTGAAAAAACTCCGGTGGATGATAGCCAGAATTGACTAGGCGATGGTTTTGTCCGATTAATTCTTCCCGACTGTATTTAGAGAGCTGGCAAAATTTGTCGTTGACATAATTAATAATACCATTGGCATCTGTAATGGCAACGATCGCCGCTTTATCTACAGCAAGTTTAGTATCAGATAATTCTTTGAGAGTTTTCTGCAAGAGTTCGTAGAGGGCATTATTATCTACGATTGCTTGTTTGTACTCGGCTTGTTTTTTATAGTCGATATGCTTTTCCAACAGTACAGTTACGATCTGCTTAAGCTCGCGATCGCTGTAGTCGTATTTAAACTGACTTTTAGGGACGTCCATATTACCTGCTCCTGATTTTTGGTGTATTTTGACTGTCAACTGTCGGCAATTTTTTTTTCGACGTCTTCTAGTCTACTACATCTTTCCCTAAAGTGTCTGTATCTTAGATTGCATTTCCTTTCATGTTAATATATTTTCAATATCCCGGAGAATTTAGCATAGCTAATAACTGAGATTAATTAACTCAATCAAACTAAAATCAATCGCAATGGAGGCAAACTAACCCCCCAGGGAAAAGGACGCTCTTTGAGTCGATCCCATTTTTCCTTGAAAACTTCTGCTTGCAAGTGATAATCTTGAGGACCGCTAGGAGGTTGGTGCAACTTTAAAAACAGAGTCATCCGATGGGGAGTTTCGCTGGTGGCAGCCAGCCAGCAAGGGAAGATATTTTGACGGGGATCCTTGCTAACGCCATCGGGATCGTCAACAAAGGTTATTTGATGGGCGCGAATGCCGACATGGGAGAAAGACTCTGGGATCGCTTCTACGGTTTGCAAGCTGCATCCCCAGTCGAGGGCCTCCACGCGATCGCTCCCCGCTACTACGGCCCTGGAAAAGTTTTTACAGCCCGTAAGTTTTGCCACGCTGAGGGTAGGAGGATGCTCGAAGATATTTTGTTTGGCCCCCTCTGCCACTATTTTTCCGCCTTCGATGACTAACAAATTCTGACAAACCCGATAAGCTTCTTCGAGATTGTGGGTGATAAATAAAGTCACGCCACGGTAGTTAGCCACGTTAGCGACTAATAACTTTTCCAGACTGTCGCGCAAGTGAGTATCCAGAGCAGAAAAAGGCTCGTCTAATAACAATACTTCCGGTTGACTGGCAAAGGCTCTAGCTAAAGCTATCCGTTGTTGCTGCCCTCCCGAGAGTTGGTGGGGGTAGCGGTTGCCGCATCCGGGCAATTGCACTGCCTGCAGTTGCGCTTCTACTCGTTCCCTAATAGCTTTAGCTGACAAACCTTTGGGCAAACCGAAAGCGATATTTTCGGCGACGGTGAGATGGGGGAAAAGGGCGTAGTTTTGAAATAAGTAGCCGATTTTGCGATCGCGACTGGGAAGGTTGATGCCTTTTTCCGAGTCGAACAAGACGCGATCGTTTAACACTATCCGACCGGATTTTGCAGTCTCCATACCGGCGATGCAGCGCAAAGTCATGCTTTTCCCCGCCCCAGAAGCGCCTAACAATCCCACGGGGCGATCGCCCGCCTCAAACTTCGCGTCCAATTCAAACCCTGAAAGAGGTTTTTGGATATCTACTAAGAGATGGGGGGTTGAGTTTCGAGTCTTTTGGGGAGTAGGAGAGCGATCGCTTTTGGCAATTTTGCTTCTCAAAGCGTTCAAGAAAAAACGGAATCTGAACTTTGTTCCTCCACCGTTGCTTGTTGGCAATAAAGAAGCGAGAGTTAAAGCTTTTTTATACCTAATTTTTTTCGGGTTTTGTTCCATCCGAGATTCCGACCACAAATTAACCGCCGCGATCGCCCCGATCGAAATAGCTAAAATTATTAATACCCAAGCTAAAGCTACATCCATTTGCCCGGATTCCGAAGCAAAAAAGATGGCAATAGGTATAGTTTGAGTTCTGCCGGGAATGCTGCCGGCTAACATTAAAGTTGCCCCAAATTCCCCCAGAGACCTAGCAAAAGCTAGCAAAGTTCCTGCAACAATTCCGGGTTTGGCTAAAGGCAGCATAATCCGCCAAAAAAGCGTCCATTCGGAAGCTCCCAAAGTTCGGGCGCAAGCGATTAAATTGCTGTCTATTTGTTTGAAAGCTCCTAAAGCCGTTTTATACATCAGGGGAAAAGCTACTACCACTGCCGCAATTACCGTTGCTTCCCAGGAGAAAATTACTGTAACTCCCACAGACATCAACAATTTACCTAAAGGACCGTTTCTGCCAAATAATAGTAATAATAAAAAGCCCAATACCGTCGGCGGCAAGACAATTGGGGCGGTTAAGATAGCATCGATAATGCCTTTACTTTTGCCTCGATAACCGTACATCCAACGAGCGATCGCCACTCCAAAAAAAAAGGTAATAATTGTCGCCGTCGTCGCTGTTTTAATCGAAATCCAAGCCGGAGATAAATCTAAATTCATTGTTATTTATCCTTTGTTTGTAGAACAGGCATCTTGCCTGTTAGGAGCTTATCTTAAGAAACCCGGTTTCTTGGTTTCATTATTAATTATTAATTGGAGTAAAACCGTATTTTTCAAAAACTGCCTTAGCATCGGAACCAAACATAAAATTTATCAATTCTTTAGCAGCTTCAAGATTTTTAGTTCCTTCAATTGCTGCCATGGGATAAACTATGGGCGAGTGGGTATTGTCCGCCGCAGTTTCTACT
Source organism: uncultured bacterium (assembly GCA_964609515.1). Lineage (GTDB taxonomy): Bacteria > Cyanobacteriota > Cyanobacteriia > Cyanobacteriales > Microcoleaceae > CALKCV01. Next base: position 11,597 of record CAZSTZ010000150.1, read on the forward strand.
ATTATTACTGCCTCAGAAATATTAGCATCCGTCCGATAAACGATGCCCGCATCCACGTTGCCCGTAGACACATAACTTAATACCTGACGCACGTCTTTGGCATAGACAATTTTGGCTTCGACTTCCTCAAATATGCCTAAATTAGTTAAGACTTCTTTAGCATATTTTCCCGCCGGTACGCTTTCTGGTTCCCCGATGGAAATTTGCTGATAATTTGCGGTACTTAAATCTTGAAAGCTATTAATAGAAGCTAGATTGTCTTTAGGAACGATTAATACCATCGCATTTTTCAGCAAATCGCGGCGAGTTTCTTCTACGATTAATCCTTTTTCTTGTAAAGTATTAACCTGTGCTGGTGCCGCCGAAATCAAAACATCCACTGGCGCTCCTTGTTCGATTTGTTGTCTGAGAGAACCGGAGGAAGCTAAGTTTAAGGTCAGAGAAATATTAGGGTTTTGCTGTTCGTAAATAGTCTCAAGATTTTCCATCGCATCTTTGAGACTAGCCGCCGCCGATAGAGTGAGCTCTATGGACTCCGAGTCATTAGCCCCGGGGCCGCAACTGACAGTTAAGATTAGAGAAAGCAGAAGTAAAAACAACCGCCGAAACCATTTTTTTTTGTTGGTGTCAATTATCATATACAAAAAATGTTCGTTCTCCACTAACAACTCAATTGTTAATGGCTAATTGTCAATTGTTAATTGTCAATTGTCAATTGTTAATTATTACCAAGGGCTCCCAACCATCGTAAACGAAGCCCAATAATAAGGGTGAGATAAACTTAACACCTCGTGGTTCTCGCTTTCCGGCAAAGGTACCCCACCGCCGCGACTGCGACTGCGCAATTGACCGCCTTCAACCCGCAAATCCCCTTCTATCATAGAAATTTGGGCTTGCCGCAAAGCTTCCGCTTTTACCGTCAGCTCCTGCTGGTGTAACTGGCGATAAAATTCGCTCATCAATCCCAAAGTGCCGGCATCGTCAACCTGCCACAAACTCGCCAAGACAGATTTAACCCCCGATCGCACCGCCAACCCGGCAAAACCCAACTCCGCATCGACGCTACCAAAAGCAGTCTCGCAAGCACTCAAAACTAACAATTCTATCCGCTCTCCATCGGCGGTTAGCTGGCGCAATTGCTCGAACTTTAATTTATCGTTCCACAACTGAATATAAGAATCCCCAGGATTCCCCGTGTCGAAAGTTCCGTGAGTAGCTAAATGTACGATTTTTGCCCCCGTTGTGACCCGCTGTTTCTTTAAGTTTTCTAAGGTAAAAAATTCGTTGCTAAAAGTTTTTCCCTGCCAGTCATCGGTAATTGTTTGTAATTCTATCGGCACCGCTGGCAAGGGTACGACATTGGGATTCTCGAATTGAGATGCTCCCATGGCTAAAACTGATGAGTTTTTCAAATTTTGATAATTCGTATCGGTTAAATTGATGCTAGGAACTAATCCCAAACTGTATTTTTCTACTAAAAATTGTTGGCCGTCGTGGAGGGCTGCTAAGGGCAAAGTTCGCATTCCAGGGTCTAGAGAAAACATTAAGGTATCTATTTTTTCTGACTCTAATTCCGATTCTAGCGGCGCAATTATCCATTGATATAATTGTTGGGCCGCGCTTAAATATTTATCTGGATTGTTAGGAGAAGGACGACTGACTCCACCGATAAATTTACGCATCTGTTGTCGCAAGGAATCTTCGTCCGCTGTTTCGATAGTTTTGAAAATGGGCGCTTTATTGGGAGCGACTAATATTAGTTCTAGTTTGTCGGTCCGGGAAACAACATAAATTGCTGCGGGGGTTTTTCCAGTTTCCCTAGCTATTCTTTGCAAACTTCCCCTAATGTCTCTTTCGCTTAATGGTTGTAAGTTGGTATTGAAGGCAGAATTAGCCATTAATTCTTCACTTCTCATTTGTTCTACCGCTACGGTCGAGATGCCGGAATTTCTGCTAGCCAGAGCCCCATTGATTCCGCTCGTACTCCTGCCGATTTTTCCGCTAATATTAATATCGCTGTTAATCTGAAATCCTCCATTTTCCCTCGTTATTTCCGTATTGTTAATCGTAACTTTAGCGTTGAGAGCGATCGCTGCATTATCCCTGCCAGTAATTTCCCCCCGAATTTCTATAGTGCCACCCGGAGATTGAAAGTTGATGGGGTCGCTAATTTGCAAATTATCGATGTTAATATTACCAATTCCATCCAAACGACCGATATTAATAGAGGCAAAACCATCGGCTAAAGCTGCCAAATCTTCTCCAGACAAATTTAAAACGTTACCAGAAGTAACGGCAGAACCGATAGCAATATTTCTGCTAGGCGATCGCGGTTGAATATTGATAGTCGCACCGTTGCTGCTAATGGAACTATTTCCACCAGTTAAATCGATATTATTTCCCGTTAAATTAATCCGACCGCCACCGGCATCAACTCTACCAATACTTAAATTTTCCCCAGAAATAGTAACGCTGCCACCTTGAGTAAAAAGAGCCGTGCGATTTCTCATCGCAAACGACCCCGAATTATTGCGATCGGCATCGGCCACAAACGTTACCGAACCAGGGGGCAAGGCGGAACGGTAACGGTAGTTATTGTTGTTGTTATTATGATTGTTATTAAAATCGAGGCGATCGTCAGATAAATTCTCGATCGCGATGTCGTTATTAGCTTCCATAATTACCTCGGCACGAGTGGTCAAGTTCTCAACTGTAGTTTCGGAAATTACAAGTTGGGAAGCAGATGCATTGCTGGTATCCTCCGAACTAATGGCAATATTTTCTGCTCTCACTTGCACCCTGCCGAGATTGCCATTTTCCGCACCGAGCTCTACGCTACTATTGAAACGGCCCGATCCAGAAACTTCCACGGAACCGCCGCCGCCCTCCCCGGCACCGCGAGCGTCGATCTGCCCCGAGACATCGAGGCGATCGCTCCTAATAGCCACATTTCCGCCGGTGCCGTTTTCCCTGGCGCGGGCAGAAATTCTCGTATCGCGACCGATCCGAACGTTGCTGGCGTTTTCCCACTGGTAGATGACGGGAATATTTGAGGAATTGTTCGTTATAGCGTTACCAATAGTTACCGTACCCCCGCCAGTTTGTCCGGAAACATCGATCTGGGCGTTGCTGAGGTCGATATTAGAACCGAAAACTCGCACCCGCCCGCCCTCCGTCGGTAAGGGGGGTAAAGAACGGTTGGCGATCGCCTCGGGACTGGATGCATCGATATGACCGGTGACAACTACGGTACCCGGAGAGTGGTTCGCCGTCTCCTCTCCAGTCAACACCAATTGTCCGTTATTGTTAATAGTCACCCCAGTAGCATGAGTTCGGCGGGGACTGGTGCCATCGGTGAGCATCTCTGGGATGGAGAGAGGATCGATATTATTTTCCGGAGTGCTGGCCGAAGGGAGTTCCAAACTCAATAAGTGACCTTCTTGACTAACTCTAACCAAGCCTTCTTCTGGTATGGCAGCGATCGTAATTTGACCGCCTGGGGCTTTGAGAGTGCCGGTATTGACGACGCTGCCGCCCATCAAGGTTAGCTCTTGTCCCGGTTTTACCTCTAAGTCTGCCGCATTAAAAATTGCCGTAGGTTGTCTGGGGAAGACAAAAGCGCTGGGAGTTCCGATAAGTTGTTCGTAGTTATTAGTACCGGTAGCGCTAAACCAAGCTTGGTTAAATCTGATGCCAGAAGCGGTGGTGGCGGTGAAGGAAGCGGGTACGTTGAGTTGGGCGTTGGGACCGAAGGCAATGCCGGCGGGGTTGATTATGTATAAGTTGGCGTTGCTGCCGACGACTTCTAGGGTGCCGTTGATAAATGACTGGTTGCCGCCAGTCACTCTCGTTAAGATATTTTTAATAATTTCCGTTGAGGAAAAGCTAGCGGTTTGACCTTTTTGGAGGTTAAATTCGCGAAAGCTGTGGAATAAATTGGCACCATCGGCGGACAATCTACCCCCTTGAATGTTGAAGCGATTGTCTTGTCTGGTAACGGCGGTATTGGTACCATCGTCTGCTGGAACTATTGGTTGTGCTTTAGCTATTGCCGGCCAGATTAAATAGGCTAAATAACTAAAGGGAGAGATGCGATTAGCTAGGGTTTCTAATAGCAATCTCTGAACGTCAAAAGATAGCTTGTTATGGTTTTTTTCCAGATCCCCAGTTGTTTCTTTATCAGATTGCTCGGAATAGACGTTTCGATTATTAGGGGAATTTACAGGGGAAAGGTTGACCTTGGACGATGAGGCTTTTTTTTGGGATTGGTAGTTGGCTTTGGCAGTTAATTTCATATTTGTATTTCTCCCTGGTAAAAGACTGAAGTTAACCTCAGCCAGTCTTTATTTCTAGAGTAGCAGCTTGAGGCTTTTTTATAGCAGTTGGCTTTCGCTGTTTTCACCCTGTGTTTACCCTTCCATTTCTCAAAATGCAGGCCACGCTAAACTTTTTTCCGACCGCCAGAGAGTTTTATGAGGGGTTAGACCCTCTTAGTATCCTACCCCACAAAATACTTACTTAAATGAGGGGCTTAACCCCTCATTGCGATACACCCTCAATAAGTTAAGATGCGTACAAAGGTAAAAACCAATGATGGCCGCGACCCCCTAAGGAAAGACAAGGGGGACAAGGGCAGACTTGCGAGGACAAGGAGGACAAGGAGGACAAGGAGGACAAGG
>CAZSTZ010000151.1:0-16239 GCA_964609515.1 uncultured bacterium
GTTAATTGTTAATCGTCAAATCATTAAATCGTAATAAACAGCAAACCCAAAAATAGCGATCGCCAACAGAATTAGATAAACTATTCTGCTCAGTTGTATCAGTTGGTGAAGCCTTTGTTTGTTCTCCTCAAACCGAGAAGTTGTTCCCACAACCACCATCACCATTTGAAGTATTATTAACCCATAAATAACGTAAAAAGCATAATCAAGAGCCACCACATAACCTACTCCATCCGGTAATGCTTCTAATAAACTCAAATGAAAAAATACTACGGCCAATAAAACCCCGCTGACAACCTCTACTGTAATGTGTTCGAAGCGTAAGAATAAAAGCAGGTAGGAAACCAGAATAAAGAAAAATAAAGGCAGCAAGTTTTTCAGGCTAAAACTGCCAAAGTTTCTTTTAATTGTCAGTACGAAATTAAACCGAGAATATTCAAAAGTGGCATCTGTATTTATTAATTCTTTTTTACCCAAGGTCGAATTATCTTTAAGGATATCCTGAAAAATTTGTGCCGATTCTAGATTCCAGTCAGTTATCGTGCTAAATGCTTCCGATTCTTTTAATCTTGTCAAAATTCCTTGACTGCTAATGTCTTCCATTCCCACCACATCCACCACATAAATGATATTTTCCCGCTGTTGATTTCCATGGCGGAATCGCACTGAGATTTTTTGGCTATCGAAGGGGTAATCATCAAACACAAATTGTTCTTTAAAATCTCCTTTCATGCGATAGAGTTCGTAAGTAATTCCATTCGTCGTTTTTGTTTCGATAGGTTCGTTTAACTCCAGTTTTTCTCCCGAATCTAATCGATAGACTGAATAATTTGTAAATTCGATATTGCTGGCATCGATATCTCCTTGATAGCGAAACCAGAGGTAAAAATCTGCCGTATATGAAGAGGTTTTCTGGTCGAGATTAGTAATTTCATTCAAATCGATTCCCGTATAAACTACGTTAGTTTTTTGTTGATAGCGATCGTTAAAAATTAAAATTTCTCCCGCAGCTAATTTTTCTCGGAAATTATCAACCGCTTTGATGTCTGTTATCGGAGATAGCTGAGTAAATGCAGAAATAAATTTCTGGTTTTTAAAGCGCCCCATTGATATATTAGTTTTAGCATTTCCTTCTTCATCAAAATAGAAGTTTCCCAGCAATCCTTCTAGGGAATTTTCTGGGCTATTAAAGGAAGCTAAACTATCTCTAACTAAAATCCTTTCTTCAGCAATATCTTCGGGTTTTCCCGTTGCTTTTGCCCGTTTAATTGCTTCTACTAAAACCATAGCTGAATCGTAGTTAGCCGCAGTAGCCCAACTCGGCTGAATTTGGTACTTTTCCCAATATTTGCTTCTCAATTCTTGCGATCGTTCCCCTGCCACATCAAAGATTAAAGGAACAACACTTAAAATGCCATCAGAAAAATATCCTGGCTGTGCTTGTTCTTCCGGGTAAAAATTAAATAATTCCCCGACATCATCCCCACTTAAACCATCTCCTCCAATAACTGGATAATTCAAACCTTTCCGCCTCAAAGCTACAATAAAATCAACAGCATCAGTACTGGTCGTAGCCACCAATAGCGTACCCGGAGCTTCGTTTTTTTTATTTAATAAATCTCTGGTAATTGCTTCGTGCTGTTCCTGTTTTGTTTGACCAAAATCGTTAACGTTCCATTGATATTTTATCTCCCCTTGCAAACCTTGAAATGCCTCCGCAAACCCTTTCATCAAAGATGCACTATATTGGTCGCGATCGTCGTAAATAATGCTAGCTCTTTCTTGCTGAAGAATACTTTTGAGATAATTCGCGAGAAAAGAACCTTCTACCCTATTACTAAATACTAATCGGAAATAGGAGTTATTGTTAATAGTTAATTCGTCAGCAGTTGCCGTACCAGTAATTGCAGCTATACCCCCTTCCTGGTAAATTTCGCTAGCAGGTATAGAAGTTCTGCTAAAATAATGTCCGAGAACGGCGATCGCTGGAGTTGTTTCTACTATTTCTCTAGCCTTTTCCTTGGCTAATTCTGGTTTTCCTTCATCGTCAAATATCGACATTTTTAGTTTTTTCCCATTCACTCCCCCGGCTTGATTAACTTCATCAAAATACATTTGAGTGCTTCTCACCAAATCCTCCCCTCGGAAGCGATCGGGACCGCTCATGGGCCCTGCTACGGCAATATAAATGGCATTTTGTTCCCGAAAGATAGTGCCGAGGCCGACGGTTATCATTAATGCCAACATTAAAACTGCGATCGAAAACCACCAGCTTTTTTTACCTTTTTTCTTTAATTTTATCTTCATGGTTCCTGAATTTTATTAGACCTTGTAAGTAATTAATAATTGTTGAACTCCACTCATCTGAGTGGCGAGCTTACCGTTAATACAGGCATCGGCAGCGAATTAATTTTTGTTCAAATTATTAAGACTCCTACTTAGCAATTGTCATGTCCAAAATCTTTTGAGGTCTATTTTTCCTCAAAACCTCTTGAATGCATGCATGCCTCTTGCCTACTTCTGCAGGAAGTCTATTGTTTGCAAGTTTGAGCCGGTTTAAACCACTTAGCCAAACCCCACTGCAAATTATCGGCAGCTTCCGTAGGAGTCATCTGGCCCCCAAGAACTCCTAAAACTCCTTCCCTCATTAGAGAGTAAGCCCCTGGCAAGCCTTGGTTCATGGTTTCCAGTCCCCAGCCAATTTCCAACAGGGGATTTGTCTCCATTAACTCGATAAAAGCTTCAGCTTCTCCCCCCTGGTAGTCCATTGCATTAAGGCTAAACAAACCGGGTAACTCTCGGTCAAATACTCTTGCCGCTTCTGGGGTACTCAACCACTCAATAAATTGCCGTGCCTCTTGGGGATAAGGCGAGCTGGCATTAATTGCTACTCCCAGTTCCGGTTTTAACCTGACATAGTTCGGTAGCTCCCCAGGGGCGGGTATCGCAAAAGCGCTCCATTGCAATTCTGGAGCGTAAGAACTTAATAAGGGAACGTTGCCGGAAGTGCCAAACCACATAGCCGCCTTCCCTTCAGCAAACAAATTTAAACTTTCATAGTAATTAGATGCTTCTTCGGGACCAGCCAAAAACCTACCCAAATCGACCATTGCCGCGAATGCAGCCACAGAACCTTCGTCGTTAAAACAGCGATCGCCCTGAAAATATTCATCCCTTCCCCCAGAGCCACCAATAAAATTAGGTATAATATCCATAAATATTTCATCCATCAGCATTTTTCCATCGGTGGAACTATTAGCAAAAGGAATATAGCCGTAGTATTCTAATATCTCCGCAGTGTAGAGCAAATCCTCCCAAGTAGTCGGTATTTCTAAATTTAGTTCGAGGAATTTCTCAGTATTGTAATAAATACCGTGGACGGTGGCAAACAGCGGTAAAGCATACAAAGAGCCATCTTGCATGCTCCAAGCAGTTAAAACCGACGGATCGAAGTCAGAAAATTCTTCTTTAGTGCCTAAGGTTTCCAAATAGTGAGTTCTAAATAACTCTTTTCCCAGATCGAAAGGTTCTACTAACAACAAATCCGCAGCCGCACCTCGTCTTAACAGACTCTTGAGAAGAGTATTATTATCTAAGGGATTTTTTTGGTCTAAATTGACAGTTAGATTTACTGGAACTAATTCCACTTCTATTAAAGGATATTGAGCGTGAAATTCTGCCAGTATTCGCTCCATTTGCGATCGATAATCCGAATTCCAATAACCTAATTTTAGAGTTACTTTTTCGTTTTTGTTTAAGGGTTGGCTTTCTGCTACTATGGATGCCGAACTTAAGTTAAGCATACTTTCATTAGAATTATTACTACTTAAGCCCAACATTTCGTAGCGAACTGCAAAGCCAAAAATAGCGATCGCCAACAAAATTAAATAAACTTTTCTACTTGTTTTTATTAAGTGTTTGAGCCTCATTTTATTCTCTTCAAACTTAGGATTTTGACCCACAACGACCATTACCAATTGCAGGCTAATTAACACATAAATTACATAAAAAGCATAATCGAGAGCCACCACATAACCTACTCCATCTGGCAATGCATCCAGCAAACTCAAGTGAAAAAATACTATGGCCAATAAGACACCGCTAATTGCCTCTACTGAAATTTCTTCAAAGGGCAAGAAAAATAGCAGGTAGGAAACCAGAATAAAGAAAAACAAAGGCAGTAAATTTTTCAGGCTAAAACTGAGGAAGTTTCTTTCGATATTAACTACTAGATTAAGTCTCGAATATTCGAGATCTGCATCTGTATTTACCAATTCTTCCTTCCCCAAGGTCGAATTATTTTTAATGGTATCTTGAAAAATCTCCGCCGATTCGATTTTCCAATCAGTTATCGTACTAAATACTTCCGATTCTTGTAACTTTTTAAACATTCCTTGACCGCTAAGAGCTTGCAATCCCACCACATCTACCACATAAATTAGATTTTCTCGCTGTTGATTTGCGTGACGGAATCGCACTGAAATTTTTTGGCTATCGAAGGGGTAATCGCCAAACGCAAATTGTTCTTTAAAATCTGCCTTCATTCGATAGAGTTCGTAAGTAATTCCATCCACAGTTTTTGTTTCTATGGGTTCGTTTAACTCCAGCTTTTCTCCCGAATCTAATCGCTCTACTGAATAATTAGTAAATTCGATATTGCTGGCATCAATATCTCCTTGATAGCGAAACCAGAGGTAAAAATCTGCCGTATATGAAGAAGTTTTTTGGTCGAGATTAGCGATTTCATTCAAATCGATTCCCGTATAGACTACGTTGGTTTTTTGCCAATACCGATCGTTAACAATTAGAATTTCTCCTGTAGCTAGTTTCTCTTCTAAATTCTCCACCGCCCTGATGTCTGCTACGGGAGACAACTGAGTAAATGCAGAAATAAACTTCTGCTTTTCAAAGCGCCCCATTGATAGGGTCGTTATTCCATTTCCCTCTTCATCAAAATAGAGGTTTCCTTCCAATCCTTCAATAGCATTTTCTGGGCTATTAAACGAAGCCAAGCTCTCTCTAACTAATTGACGTTCTTCAGCAATATTGTTTTTATTTCCTGTTACTTGTGCCTGCTTAATTGCCTCTGTTAAAATCATAGCCAGATCGTAATGAGCCGCTGCTCTCCAACCAGGCTTCACTTGGTACTTTTCTAAGTAATTATTTTTAACTTCATGTGCTTTTTCATCAGCCAAATCATAAATTAGAGAAACAGGAGCTAAGATCCCGTCAGAAAAATAACCCGGTTGAGCTTGTTCTTCTGGATAAGCATTAAATAAGTCTCCAATATCGTCCCCGCCTAAATTATCTCCTCCAATAAAGGGATAATTCAAACCTTTACGCTTTAAAGAAACAATAAAATTGACAGCATCTTGACTTCTAATTGCCACCATAATCGTACCGGGATCTTCATTTTTATTATTTAATAATTGCCTGATAATTCCTCGATACTGTTCTTCGGTGGTTTCCCCAAAATCATTGGTATCCCATTGGTATTTTATCTCTCCTTTCAAACCTACTAGCGCGTTGACAAATCCTTTCATCATAGATGAACTAAAGGTAGAGTTAGAATTGTAAACCACGCTAGCGGTCGATTCTTCGAGAACGCTTTTGACATAATTTGCGAGAAAAGAACCTTGCACGCTCGCACTAGATGCTAACCGAAAATACGAGCTATTTCCCTGGGTTAATTCGTCAACACTTGCCGTAGCTGTCAGTGCCGCCATCCCAGCGCGATCGTAAATTTCTTTAGTGGCAATAGAAGTCCCGCTAAAATAATGTCCGACGACGGCGATCGCTGGCGTTTTTTCTACTATTTCTTTGGCTTTTTCTCTCGCTAATTCTGCTTTTCCTTCATCGTCAAATATCAATAATTTTATTTTTTTGCCGTTCGCTCCTCCCGCTTTATTGATTTCATCAATATACATTTTCGTGCCTCGCAGCATTTTTTGTCCTGATAATTCATACTCCCCGCTCATCGGACCTGCTACGGCAATATAAATGGCATCTGTCTCTCGAACCCAAAGTCCGATACTGACGGTAATTATTAAGCTCAAAATTAAAACTGCAATGAAAATTAAACCTTTTTTTTTCCCTGACTTCAATAAATTTATTTTCATTTCTAATTGCATCCCTATTCGCGAAAAAATTGCTTTTTTGTGCAGATAATCTGATTTGTTTAAAAAATAATAATTGCCATAAATTAGCAAAGCATTCCCAAAAAGCGATCGCTTTTTGGTTCGCTGCAAAATAGCAGTTTACCCATTTTGGCTGTTCTTAGTTGGCAACCTAACCTCCATAATATCAGCTCTTTACTCTCGTTCTGTCTTTTGTTATCTTAACTTCATTGAAAATTTATCTTCATCCACAAACAACCCATGCGCTTAACATCTTTGGACGTCTTTCGCGGCATTACCATCGCTACCATGATTCTAGTCAACAACCCCGGCAGTTGGAACCACGTTTATCCCCCACTCCTTCATGCAAAATGGCACGGCTATACCCCCACAGATTTAGTGTTTCCTTTCTTTCTCTTTATAGCAGGTACGGCAATGGCTTTTTCCCTCTCAAAGTATGCCGAAAAAAATCAACCCACCGCTAAAGTTTACTGGCGCATAATACGGCGATGTGCTTTACTATTTCTCATCGGTTTGCTCCTCAACGCTTACTCATCCCTCGCTTTGGATATAGACCTAAGAATTATGGGAGTTTTGCAGAGAATTAGTCTTGCTTATTTACTAGCCGCGATCGCCGTCCTCCACCTCAAGCGCAAACAGCTTTACATCCTCGCCGCTTTCATACTTATAGACTATTGGCTAGTCATGCAACTAATTCCCCTTGCCGCTTCAGTTACCGACAACCTCTCCCCAGAAGGCAACTTTGCCGCCTACGTCGATCGCCTCATTCTCACCCAAAAGCATCTCTGGGGCAACAGACCTTACGACCCGGAAGGACTTTTTAGCACTTTGCCTTCGGTGGTGACTGTTTTGGCGGGTTACTTTACCGGGCAATGGCTCAAAAAACAACCAGTCAAAAGTCGTACTAGCGTCAGTTTGGTTATTTTCGGTCTCGTCTGTTTGGTAGTTGGCTCTCTCTGGGGATTAGTTTTTCCGATTAATAAAGCTCTCTGGACCAGTTCTTATGTTGTAGTGACTGCCGGCTGGGCCTTGTTATTGCTAGCTGCCTGTTACGAAGCGATCGAAGTTCGAGGCTGGCACAAGTGGGGCAGGCCCTTTGAAGTTATAGGCTTAAATGCCATTTTTCTCTTTGTGGCTTCTGGAATTGTGGGCCGAATTATTCTCTTTACTAAAATCGGGACGGGAGAAAATGCTCCCAGTATTAAAAGCTGGCTTTACGAGAGCTTTTTCCAACCTTGGGCCGGAGACTTAAACGGTTCTTTAGCCTTCGCGATCGTTAATATCTTGTTTTTTTGGCTAATTCTGTATTGGATGTACCGCCAAAAATGGTTCTTAAAGATTTGAGTCAATTGTCAGTTGTTAATTGTTAATTGTTAATTGTCTTAGAATGAATACTTAAAGTCCAATTTAACTAGCCTGCTTCTATGATTCCAACAGTTATCGAACAATCTGGCCGTGGCGAAAGGGCCTTTGATATCTACTCGCGATTATTGCGCGATCGCATCATTTATTTGGGAAATGCCATTGATGCAGATTTGGCCAACTTAATCGTTGCCCAATTACTATTTTTAGATGCCGAAGACCCAGAGAAAGATATTTACCTCTATATCAACTCTCCTGGCGGTTCCGTTAGCGCCGGCATGGGTATTTATGACACCATGAACCACATCCGACCCGACGTTTCTACTATTTGTATGGGGTTAGCTGCCAGCATGGGAGCTTTTCTCTTGAGCGCCGGGGCCAAGGGTAAGAGATTGAGTTTGCCTAATTCCCGGATTATGATCCACCAACCTCTGGGCGGAGCTCAAGGACAGGCCACCGATATTGAGATTCAGGCTAAAGAAATTTTGTACTTGAAGAAATACCTCAACGATCGCTTGGCAGAACATACGGGCCAACCTATCGAACGGATTCTAGAAGATACCGAACGGGATTTCTTTATGTCGGCCACTGAGTCTATGGAGTACGGTCTCATCGACCAAGTTATTAACCGCAGTCCTTCCGCTTCCCGCCCCGTGGCCACGGTTAGTTAAGGGAGAGTTTAAAAGAGAGACAAGGGAGAGGGGGGAGACAAGGGAGACAAGGGAGAGAGGGAAAACAAGGGAGAGGGAAGACTTGCAGAGAGCCCTTGTCCTCCTTGTCCTCCTTGTCCTCGCAAGTCTGCCGCAAGTCTGCCCTTGTCCTCCTTGTCCTCCTTGTCCCCCTTGTCCGCCATTCCTAATTAGGCCAAGACTCTAAGCGAGTTAAAAAATCTCGTAATTGCTCTGGTGAAAGGCGAGTTCTTCCTGCTACCCCATAATTGTCCTGTAAATAATTTTTCCCTTGTTCGTTAGTCCAAGCCAATTCTTTAATTTTTTGAGTAATTTTATCGAAAACTTCTAAGTATTCTAAAAACTCAGCAAGTTCGTAAGCATCCAATTCCTCCAGAGAACGCCCCCCTTGATGATTTTTCAGATAATCTTTTTGTTGTTTGGGGTTCCAGCCTAGAGACTTAATTTTTGCCGTCACCTTAGCAAGAACTTCCAAATATTCTTGGAAATCTAATAATTTTTCCTCATCAAGAAAAGAGCGCGTTTTTTCTCCGTAAGTTTGTTCTAAATAATCCCTTTCTTGTTCTTTGCTCCAGTTTAAATTATTAAGTAAAACCTCAATAGTAGCAGTAGCATTTGAGAGGTCGAGTGGTTCGCTAGTTGCTGTTAGCTCTGTTGTTGGAGTTTGGTTTTCTTCGATTTTCTCCGACGTGCCACTCAACTTCTGGCCTTCTAACTCAGACTTAGTGTAGCTAGGTCCATTCAACCATTCATTATCGAAATTATCCGGCTCGGGGGGGATGGTGACGGGAGCGAGAGGGGCAGTCGAAGCGATCGGCGATGCTGGTTCTGGAGTTCGGGAAACGGGCTCCTCATTCACTTGGGTTTTGGTTTTGGTTTGAGTTTTGGTTTTCTGTTGGTCAACATCCCGAGTTGCTGCTACTTCCGTCAGTTTTTGGGATGTCGGTTGTGGCCTATTGGAAGCCGAAGGCCGAGGAGCGACAGAAGAAACTGCTGTAGGAGATTGAGAGCTACTGGGAGGCACCGAAGTAGGAGAGTCCAACTCCAGGTTTTCAATAGCTCTCTTTCTCGCTAGCTCTTCTGCCAGTTCCACAGTCTCAGCACTGGCCAATCCAGAACCTACATTTTCCCCGTTCACCTGAACCAGAGTCCGAACTATGTATTGGCCATTATGGATGGTCGTTAACTCGGAAATTAAGCGGCCTGTTGGATAAAGAGAACGAAATTTGCTTAACATATTTTTATTTATAAGTCAACAGTAAAATTAACGATTTTTCAAATCAAGGTGGCCATTTAAACAGACTCCTAAAAGAAGTCTAATCAAAAATGCAAGAACGATTTGAAAATAGCAACCCAATCTTTGCTACATTTCTATAAGATAAACAAAAGTTCGCGTGCTTGACTGATGTCATGTCCGTCTGTTTCACCATCGTCCCATAATCACAGATAAGTCTATAGCTAAAGTGAAAACAGCACGGATTCCAGTTCGAGTCGTTTAGCTTCTAAACCCAGAAGCAAAGAAACTGCAAGCCCCAAGGCAGATTCCAGATTCGACCGCCAGTCCCAGTTGATGGCTTCCCAACTAGAATGCCTGAAGCAATCCCAGCCCAACTGAGCGCTTTTACTCAGGCAAACTTTTTGTATTTATCCGCAGACAGTCAAAGGGGATATTAGCCTAAGACACAAGTGGCCAATTCCCTAAAAGAGAGGGGAAGTCTAAAATCTAAAACAGGAAGCTAGGCGTGAAAGCTAAAAGCAGAAACGCTCTTAACTGGAGGTGGACAGACCCTTAGTTTGCTCGCCGATGGCATCACTGCGAAGCTCCCGTGCATTGTTTTTGTTTTCTGCAGGCCTAGCGCTTTTGTTTGCTGCAGGCCTAGCCATACAGAGGCTAACTACGGAGCCATCGGCGATGCTGAAGAAAACTTGAGAATGGGGGAAACTGCGAAACCTAACTTGTTTGGTGTTTTGCTACCTTTGACCCGCCTCTTGCCTGTAGTGTCTCTGTATTTCGCCGCCGTGTCTCGTTGTTGAAAAGTAGATCGCAACGGTTGGCAAAACTCAAGTAAAACTTCCACCATCTGGTAAGGGCGATCGCAGAAAAACCCATTAAAGAGAAACCAAACCATTGAAGAGAAAAAGGAACTAACGCTGCATGAAATTTTCAATCGCTACACTACTAGCCAATTTCAGCGATGAAAAATTAGTAGCTCCAAAAGCACTGGAGAAAAAACTCGATTGCCAAGAAGAAACAAACATCCGCAAATTGCAGATAGCTCTAGATGCCCTGGAGCGTATAGGCATTCTGGCAAAAGATAAAGGTCGCTATCGACTTCTCGAACGAGAAAATGTCGTCGAAGCCAAACTTCGCTGTTCGAGCAAAGGATTTTGCTTTGCCATTCAAGACTCAGAAGGTACCGAAGATGTTTATATTCGAGAAAGTCATCTGAGTAATGCTTGGAACGGCGATCGCGTCTTGGTTAAAGTCGTGAAAGAAGGCAGTCGCCGTCGCTCTCCCGAAGGAAAAGTAGAAGTGATTTTAGAACGGGCCAATCCTTCGGTACTGGCTCGCGTTAAACTTCTAAACCCAGAAGGGGAACCGCAGTTCAGGGCAATTCCCTTAGACGATCGCCTTTTATTTGAACTGGACTTATTACCGACAGAACATTTAGAAAATGCAGTGGATCACTTAGTCCACGTCGAAGTAGTCCGCTATCCCTTGGGCAGCAAACGTCCCATCGGTAAAGTAGTTCAAATCCTCGGCTCCGATGCGGAGGCAGCAGAAGATATCGACATCGTATGTTGCAAGCACGATCTACCTCGGGAATTTCCTAAAAACGTACTAGAAGAGGCTGAGTTATTAGTCAGCAAACTCTCTAAGAGCGATCTAAAAAATAAGTTAGATCTGCGTCATAAATTAACTCTTGCTTTTGGAGATGCCAGCAAGAAAGATATTAACCATGCCCTAAGTTTGGAAACGATTAAATCCGGTCAGTGGCGCTTGGGGATTCACATTGCCGATATCCCATACTACGTCGAGTCCGATACCCCCTTAGATAAGGAAGCGCGGCAGCGGGCTCTGAGCGTCTATCTGGGAGGAAGGACTATACCTATATTTCCCGAGCTGATATCCTGCGATAGTTTGGCGTTGTTGCCAGAACAAGATCGACTGGCACTGTCGATCGCGATCGTTATCGACAAGAAAGGACAAATCGTAGAATTTGAAATAGAACCTAGCGTGGTTCGCGTAGATTATCAACTCAGTTACGAAGAAGTAGAAGCAATCATCGATAGGGAACCCGACGACTTAATCGATCCGGCAGCCTCAGTGCTTCATCCTTTCATTAAGGAAATGTTAGCCCTCAGTCAAGCGGTGAGAAATGCCAGACTCCGACGGGGAGCTTTTGAATTAAATTTGCCAGAACAAATCAGCAATTACGACGAAGAAGGAGACTTAGGAGCGATTGTATCTCATCATGTATCGCAATCGAGGGCGATGGTGGCCGAGCTAACGATCCTAGCCAACCAAGTAATTGCCAGTCATTTGCAAGCATTAGGAGTGCCAGCAATTTATCGACTCCAAAACAGTCCAGAGCCGACAGACGTTCAAGAGTTTATCAAATTGGCTAACAATATGGGCGCTCAGTTGTATTTGGAAGGACCGGAAGAAGTGCATCCGGCAGATTTCCAAACTTTTGTCGAAGAGTTTTCTACGTTAAAAACGGAAAAAATTCTTACTTATTTACTGGAAGATACTATCAAGCCGGCAGCTTACAGTACCACAACTAAACCCCATTTTGGTCTGGCTCTGTTACATGGCTATACTCATTGTACTTCACCCCTGTCGCGATATTGCGATTTGTTGGTATTGCGAGTGTTACATACGGTGTTCGATCTGGGGCGCGATCGCCGCTCTTCTCGCGCTAAAGAAGGAGTCGATCTGGGTCATTCCTCCTGTCACGGCAAAATAAATTGGAATGTCTTGCCGCCAGAGGTCCAGCACGATTTGGAAACAGAACTGGCATCGGTGGTATTCGACTTGAACGAGCGAGAAAATATAGTCCGAGATGCCGAGGACGATTTGGAAGGACTTAAGAAAACTGCATTGATGAAGGAACGCACCGGTCAAGTTTTCCAAGGTTTGATTACAGGGGTTCAGTCTTACGGCTTCTTTGTAGAAATCGAAATTCCTAGCAAAGAAAAGTCGGAACGAACTGTAAGAGTTGAAGGTCTGGTTCACGTTTCCTCTCTCAAAGATGATTGGTACGAGTATCGCTCGCGACAACAAACTTTGGTCGGTCGCAAAAATCGCAATCAGTATCGGTTGGGCGATCGCGTAGAAGTTCAAGTAAAAAGCGTTGATTATTATCGCCAGCAAATAGATCTGGTTGCTATTAGCGGAGGCAGTATTGCTGTTGATGAAGAACTATCATCAACGCCAACTTATCGTTTTTAATAATTGGGGAATGGGGAATGGGGAATGGGGAATGGTCAATTGTTAGTTGCGACTTTACTATTAACAATTGACAATTAACAAGAATGCAATTCCCCATTCCCTATTCCCTATTCCCCATTCCCAATTTTCAATGAACATACCCATAACTTTAGGAATTACCGGAGCATCAGGACTAATTTACGCCTTCCGAACCATCAAATTTTTGTTAGCTGCGGAATACAGCATAGAAATCGTAGCTTCCAAAGCAGTTTATCATGTAGCCAAAGCAGAACAAAATCTCAACATACCCGCCGAACCAATTCGACAAGAACAATTCTGGCGAGAGCAAGCGGGAGAAAAAACAAAGGGTAAATTGCGCTGTCATCCCTGGCAAGACATCGGAGCTAACATAGCCAGCGGTTCCTACCGCACCCTGGGCATGGTCGTTATTCCTTGCAGCATGGCTACAGTGGCCAAGATTGCCGCAGGTTTAAGTTCCGATCTCTTGGAACGGGCAGCCGATGTCCAGCTAAAAGAAGGTGGTAAACTTGTCCTAGTACCTCGCGAGACCCCTTTTAGCTTGATTCACTTGCGAAATTTAACTACTCTAGCAGAAGCCGGGGCCAGAATTGTCCCGGCCATACCCGCTTGGTATCACAATCCCCAAACCATAGAAGATTTGGTGGATTTTGTGGTAGCCCGAGCTTTGGACCAGTTGGGTATTAATTGTGTTCCTATCAAAAGGTGGAAAGCCAATGAAGAAAACTAAAACTTTTTTATTGCTGGCGATTTTAACGGCAACAGTCGTCGTGCTAGCAGCGTTTGCCTGGGCCAATTGGGAGTCCCAAATATCTTTGACATTTTTGGGAATGCGATCGCGAAATCTCCCACTGGCTGTATGGATTCTATTAGCTCTCTTGGCTGGTATCGTCACTGCTGCGATAATTTCGAGCCTCTTTGGACTCTCAAATTATCTGACTTTACGACACGCTACCCACCACAGGGAAGAAGAAAGAAACGTCCAAGTCCCCCCAGAGGGCAGCAGGACGAGTGCAGACAGCGAAACCCAAGCTCCGACTCAGAGCGAGGGTGATTCTGAGTCTGGCGATCGCTCCGGCAAAAGGGGTTTTTTTAAGTTAAAAAAAGGTTATAAAGAACCGCCGCCCTCCGGTAATGGCGATGATTGGGGCGATGGGCCTTCAAAGGAGGGGGATTGGGGTGAGAATGCTCCCGGGCCTTCAACAGAAGCTCCTGTAGGTTCTGATTCTGTTGAAAGCAACCCCAAGAATTACGAGGCCGAGCAAAAACCAAAAAGTGAATCTTGGTCGGGCTCTGTTTACTCTTATGGTTATAAAGATCCAAGCGGTTCGGGAGTGGGCCAAAGCGAGTCTGTCTATGATGCAGACTATCGCATTATCACTCCGCCTCCCCCATCGCCATCGCCACAGACCACAAGCAACCCTAATGTGGAAGCTGGCACAGAAGAAGAGCGCCCCGAAGAAGGCCAATAAATCGAACTGGGGGAATTTGCCCCAGTTTTTCTTTTATTACTTACGAAAAAGGAACGAGAGTTTGAAAGCCACGTCACTTTAGTGCGTGGATGAAAAACGAACGGGCGATTTTAATCGCCGTAAAAAGTTGTCATTTTCTATTATTAACGTTATAATAATATCATGGAGGTAATGAAAATGTATGGATGTCAACAAGAGTTAATTAAAATTCCAGAAAGCATCTCTTTTTTAGAATATTTATGTACGACGGCCAACAAACTCATGTCGAGCCAACGGCTCGCTAGCGCTCGACGCGGGATTTATTGGGCCAGGCAATGGTATTTTAAATTAGGATATATTACGGGAAAATACAACTTAGAAAAGGAATTAAAGTCCAATAGGAATTATCAGTTTTTGTATTCTCAGGTCGAGCTATTTGCTCGCTGGCGCTCGACGCAACAAACTCTTAGAGGAGTAGCAGAGGCATTTAAGTCTTATAAAGAACTATGTTCAAAGTACAACAAAGGGGAATTAGCAGACAAACCCCAACTACCTAAGTATCGCAAAAAAGGAGGAATGGGAGTAATAACTTATCCGTGCGCAAGCTTTAAAACTAGAAAAAGGTAAGGTAAGAGTACCTTTAGGAAAGAAAGTTAAAGCCCTCTTTAAGGTTGATGCTTTTTTCCTAGAGTTTCCTAGTAATCTTGAGTTTAAAGAAATCAGAGAGATAAGGATTTTACCTCGTAATGGTTGTTTTTATGTCGAATGGGTTTATGAGTTAAAAGCTGATAAACCTCAGTTAGACAAAGACAAAGTTTTAGGTATTGATCCGCGGAGTTGATAACTGGCTAAGTTGTGTATCCAATGTGGGAACGAGTTTCATAATTGATGGCAAACATCTTAAGTCAAAAAACCAATGGTACAACAAAATTGTAGCCACCTATAAAGAAGGCAAACCTCAAGGATTCTGGTCAAAGAAATTAGCTTGCATAACTGAAAGACGAAACAGACAAATGCGCGATGCCGTTAATAAAACAGCAAGATTAGTTATCAATCATTGTCTTGAATATGGTATCGGTCGCATAGTATTTGGTTGGAATAAAGGGCAGAAACAGTCGATTAATATTGGAAGTAAAAACAACCAAAAGTTTGTACAAATTCCCACAGCAAAACTTAAAGAACGAATTAGTCAGTTATGCGAATTGTACGGCATAGAGTTTATCGAAACTGAGGAATCTTACACCTCTCAGGCATCGTTTTTAGATGATGATTTCCTGCCAACTATCGGTGAAAAACCCGAGAGCTGGAAAGCATCAGGCAAACGAATTAAGCGAGGACTTTATCAAACTCAAAACGGTTTGTTAGTTAATGCTGATATTAATGCCGCAGCTAATATCCTCAAAAAAGTAGCGACAACTTTGAAGTTTTCTCTCGAAGGAGTCAGTAGAGGCAAATTGATAATGCCTTTAAGGATTCAGTTTTGGATTGCTTAAGAATCCCCGTCTCTTTAGAGCGGGGAGTATCAAATACATTTAAAATTCTAGGCAGATGTTGAACGGAGTTAGTGTTTATCTCATCGGTATGATGGGTGCTGGTAAAACCACGGTAGGACAGTTATTAGCAAAGAAACTGGGCTACCATTTTTTTGATTCCGATGAGGTCATCGTTAAAGTAACGGGTAAATCTATTAATGAGATTTTTGCTGAAGAGGGGGAAGGGGGTTTTCGCGAGATCGAAACTCAGGTCTTGGCCGAATTATCTGCTTACAAAAAGTTGACTGTAGCTACGGGTGGTGGTATAATACTCCGCCAGATGAACTGGAGCTATTTGCAACACGGAATCGTAGTTTGGTTGGATGTGCCTGTGGGACAGTTGTACGATCGCTTGCGCCACGATACTACTCGCCCTCTACTCAAGGACAAAAATCCTCTTGCCAAGTTGGAAACTATCCTGGCAGAAAGAGAGGCTTTTTATGCTCAAGCCGATGTCAGAATTAGAGTTGCTCCCGGTGACACACCAGAAGAAATTGTCCCTAAAGTTCTTAATGAGATTCAAAAAAGTCTCAGGCCATCGAAGATTGACGAATCTTTGAATTAGACCTGTTTGAAATTTGGTGATTTTACTAG
>CAZSTZ010000152.1:0-10096 GCA_964609515.1 uncultured bacterium
TGGGGCCTTGAGGTCAAATTTTAGGTAGGGCGATCGCTCTGACTGAAAATCCTGTTAATATCAAAGTAAATTACTTCGCTGAGGAGGATAAATCAAATGATTATTAGCGCCAGCAGACGTACTGATATTCCAGCATTTTACCATAAATGGTTTATGAATCGGATTCGAGATGGTTACTGCACGGTCCCCAATCCTTTTAATCGCAAACAAGTTTCGCGCATTAGTCTAGCTCCAGAAGATGTGGAAGTTATCGTTTTCTGGACGCGCAACCCGAAACCTTTATTATCATCATTACCTGAGTTGGACGAGTTGGGATATAAATATTATTTTCAGTTCACGTTGATGAATAATCCCAGTTTTATCGAGACTAATAAAGTGTCTTTGTCTGCGGCGATTAAAACATTCCAAGAATTGGCTAATTTAATTGGTAGCGAACAGGTGATTTGGCGATACGATCCGATTGTTTTTAGCGACGATACCGATGTAGATTTTCATCTTCAACAATACGGCGATATTGCCGAACAACTTTCGGGTTGTACTAGCCGATGCGTGATTAGTTTTGTGGATAGGTATGCCAAAAATAATCGTCGTTTCCAAAAAATAGAAATAGAAAAGGATATTAACTTTTATGACTTTGAAGATATGCCAAAAGTTTTTAGCAATTTTTTGCCATCCATAGGAGAGATTGCCAGTCAATGTAAGATGCAGCTTTTTAGTTGTGCGGAACCTTACGATTTAGAATCTTATGGCATTAATCACGGTAAGTGCATAGATGATGATTATATTGAAGAAGTTTTTGGAATAGAGGTCGGTCATCAAAAAGATTCCGGTCAGCGAGAGGTTTGTGGTTGCGTTAAAAGCAGGGATATTGGAATGTATGATAGTTGTTTATTTGGGTGTCAGTATTGCTACGCAACTACCAGTTTCGATAAAGCGAAGAAGAATCACCGAGAGCATAATTCTAATTCCCCTTCTTTGGTGGGGTGGTATGATATCGAGCCTAAACCTGAAGGGAAGCAGCTAGAACTTTTTAACCTAGAGAAAATTGTCTAGCAAATTATCACTGGTATGTTAGGATTTGCGAATAACTAGAAACATAAATTTAATTCGGGAGCGAGGAATTAAACCATCTTCGCCCGTTAGCAAATTTTTCTTAATTATCTGAGGAATTTTCAATGAAGAGGATATTTCTAATTCGTCTCGCCCAATAATTTTATAACCCTGGGTTGTTTGGGCAAATTCGGTAACATCTTCTATTATGTGGCGGTTTTGCTCATAAGATAAATCGCCAATAACAACAAAACTGTTTAAAGGGGCACGAGCTAGCAAAAATTTAATATTGTCTTTAATGTCTGATGAGTTCTCTATTTCATTGAAACAATTTTGAAATACAAAAAGATGGCTATTACTGATAACTTCTGTAATTGACTCGAAGCAATTAGGTAAAGAAAAATCAAAATTGGGAAGACGACCAGAACCAGATAATTTACCTTTCCATATATGGGGAATTAAATCTCTAGTAACTGCCCGACTAAGTGCCCATTCCTCAGAAGCAATATCGTAAACATTAACAAAAAGCTCTTGAGTTTTGGGGCAATACTCTGTTAAAAATTGAGCCAAACCAGTCACTTCTGGACAAGGACCTGCTCCAAAAAAGCAAGCGTTTATTTTCTCCTCAAAAACGAAATCTTTCGAGCATTGTTTGAGAATTTCAAACGTCATTTCTACATAATGGGGATAATAACGTATTAAATAAGCTGCTTGAACTGACGGCTCGGAATAATTGACTTTAACTTGACTAGATCTGTAAGACTCCCACAATTGCTTTGCTGGTTGCTGTAAAGATTGTAAATAGCTTTTAAATGTTGCCTGATTTTGGGAATTATAAAAATCTCTCGAATTTTCTAAACCTTCTAATATGTAATCGTACAATCCTGTTTTTTTGATAGGTTTTTCTTTCGTTTCCTCCTTGGTTTTCGGTGTTATTTTTTTCTCTTGACTTTCAAGATTACCAACGGATTTTTGCAGTTCTTCTAGCTGAGTTTTTAAAGACTCTTTTTCTTCTTTAAGTATCTCGATTTCATTAGCAAATTTTTTGTTTTGCTTTTTCAGTCTGGAAATCTGACTTTCAATGTTTTTTAAGCTGTCAGCGTAGCGGTCGAGTTTTTTAAAAGCTCTTTCGTATTTTTTGCTTAAAAACCAAACAATAGTAATAGTAGCTGTTGCTGCTATAAGACCGCCTAATAAAGCACTGGCAGTTAAATTTAAAGTCACTGCTAAACTTGAAACAAAAGGAATAATAAAAGTCGATGTTCCTAAGAAAAATACATTTTTCATAACTATAACGCTCCATAATTTGATAATTTGCCCGAGGTTAAATCGGAAAAAAAGCGATCGCTCTCTTCTACCCTACAAACATAAGAATAGAAGATAACCTCGCCGTCTGTATCAATAACTACTTTTTTTCCAGAATATCTCTTGCCCAAAAATTGTTACTATCTGCTGACAGATTTAAGAAACCGGGTTTTTCGCAAAAACCCGGTTTCTGGCGGACGGACTCAAAGTATGCCATAATAAAAAACAGGTAAAACGTTCTCAAAAACAGGAGGTCCGATAATGGCAGACAAACAAAAACTCAATAAACCTCTCTTTTCCCAACACTTTCTCGACTATCGACTCCCAGACTGCCCCGAGTGGCAAATAGATGCGGTCCCGGCATTCGAGACTTTACAAAATCTCTACTCGTCCAAACGAGACTTATTGCCAACTCTTAACGAAGCTCAAACAGAAGATATATTTATTCAACCAGTATTAGGAATTATGGGATTTAGCTATATTCCTCAAGTTAAAACTAGCGGTAAGGGACGGGCAGAACGTCCTGATTATGCTTTGTTCGCTGCGGAGTCGGAACGGGATAGCGCCTACCCGTTGCAACATGACGAACCGGCTTTTTATGCTAGGGTAAGCTGTATCGCCGAAGCTAAATACTGGGAACGTTCTTTAAATAAAGTTTCTGCTAACGACAAACGGGATATCTATAAAAACCAAAATCCATCGTTTCAAATTGCCAGTTATCTGATAGGTACTGGGGTTGACTGGGGGATTTTAACTAACGGCAGGGAGTGGCGACTATATTATCGTCTGGCATCTTCTAGGGCGACGGAGTTTTATCAAGTCGATTTGGTGGAACTTCTCGAAGCAGAAGATATAGAACGGTTTAAGTATTTCTGGTTGTTCTTTCGTCAGGAAGCTTTTGTTAAAGATAGCCAAGGACGTAACTTTTTAGAACGAGTTCGCGAAGGAAGTACCACTTATTCTACCAAGGTCGGAGATGAGTTAAAGACTTTAGTATTTAATAGCCTCTTTCCAGACTTAGCGGGGGGTTTTGTCGCCGCTGCCACCAGACAGCAAGAAACAGTTTTGCCCGAAAAAGTCTATGAGGCAACCCTATCTTTTCTTTATAAGTTGTTATTTTTGCTCTATGCCGAAGCGAGGAATCTGCTGCCGGTGGATGGGGATTATCGAGATTATAGTTTGACTCGGTTAACTCAAGAAATTGCTCCGAGTATCGATACTCAGAAAAATTTGAGCCAGACATCCACCGCCATGCACGATCGCCTCCTCAATCTATTTAAAATAATAGACTGCGGGGATGTCGGTTTGGGAGTTCCTCGCTATAACGGCGGTTTGTTTCACTTCCAGTCCGGTAACAAAGACAGCGCTAACGATTTTTTAGCACGATATAAACTAACCGATGCTTTGTTAGCTCCCGTTTTAGACCGACTGGCGCGGTTTGAGGGGTTGCCTATCGATTATGGTTTTTTGGGAGTTCGGCAACTGGGCTCTATTTATGAAGGATTGTTAGAATATCGGGTAGTTATAGAAGACGCCGCCACTGGCAAAGTGCATTTGGAAAACGATAAGGGGGAACGGAAGGCCACCGGTTCTTATTACACTCCCGAATATATCGTTAAATACATTGTCAGTCATGCGGTTAAGCCGGTTTTGGCGGGGCGAGAGGAACGGTTTAAGGAGTTGATGGCAGAAATTGGGGAGTTGCGCGATCGCCTCCAAGATAAACGGTTGGGCAAACAAAGTATTAATGGATTGCAAAAAGACTTGCAACGGTTGGAAAGAAAGGCACAAAGCGCGTTATTAGATATCAAGGTTTGCGATCCGGCGATGGGCAGCGGTCATTTTTTGGTGGAGGCGGTGGATTATTTGACGGACGAATTAATCGGCATTTTAAACCAATATCCCGAAAATAATCCGGTGTTGGCAATGTTGGAGGCAACCCGCCAGGGGATTTTGGCGAATTTGGAGGAACAGGGAATTGCGATTAATCCCGATAAGTTAGAACCAGTCCAACTGTTGCAGCGGGTGGTGATGAAGCGTTGCATTTATGGTGTGGATCTCAACCCGATGGCGGTGGAGTTGGCGAAGGTGAGTTTGTGGTTGCATTCTTTTACGGTTGGGGCGCCGTTGAGTTTTTTAGACCATCATTTGCGTTGCGGTAATTCTTTAATTGGAACTACTGCCAGGGAGGCGGAAGCGGAGATGACGCGGGATAAAAGCGGACAGTTAAGTTTGCTAACGGGGCCGTTTGTGGGTTTGTTGAAAGCGGCGGAGGTTATGCGGGGGGTTAGCGTGTTAAGCGATGCCACTTTTGCGGAGGTGGAACAAAGCGAACGGTTGTTTCGCGGTTTTGATGAGGCGGCGAAGCCTTATAAGCGGTTGTTGGATGTATATGTTTCTCAGTTTTTTGGGGTGAAGCAGGCGAAGAGTTTTTTGGAGAGGTTTGGTACTGATGCTATTACTGTTAATCCTGGGAAGATGAAGAAGGCAGATAGGGCGGTTTATGAGGAGGCGCAAAAGTTGGGCGACCAGAGGCGCTTTTTTCATTGGGATTTGGAGTTTCCCGAGGTTTTTATCGATTTGGAGAGTGCCAGTTGGCAGGAGAATGGGGGGTTTGATGTGGTGGTGGGGAATCCTCCTTACGGAGATATTCTCGATAAACAATCCAAAGATTATCTAATTGCTGTCACGGGAATGAGAACGGGGGGACGAGCAGAAGTTTATAGTAATTTTATTGTCTTGTCAATAAGTGTTACAAAATCCCAGGGATACCAATCATTTATTATTCCTAATACTTGTCTGGACGGTTCTCAATTTAGTGGCTTTAGAAAGATTATTAGCGATTCTACAGAAATAGTTAGCATTCGCGATTTTAGAAATAAGAAAGTTTTTAGGGAAGCTGATGTTATGACGGCGATTATTGTTATTAAAAATAGCGTGGAGAGCTTGCGGGATTGCTACACCATTAACTACGATATCTGGAACGATAAAAATCAGGATTTGTTAAGAAAAGAAGCGAGTATTTTGTTAAACTCTGAAGAACCCTGGCGACCTTCCGATCCGATTATTTCCAAAATTGAAAATGCAAATATTTGTGTAAAACTAGAACCAGAAATAGGAACTTGCCACGATGCGGGGGTAGATTACAAGTGGAAAAATGTGGGCTGGCAAAATCGAGGAAAGCAAACATCTTTATCTAAGTTGTTATTTTATAGTGGGGAAAAAAGAAACGAACGAGATTATGAATTATTAAAGGGAGAAAATCTTAATCGTTATTCGATAGGGTATGAAAATAATTATCTAATTTATGATTTTGAAAAGCATAAAAATCCTCAAACTGTTGTCTCTGTTTATCTAGAGCTTAATCTCGTGCCTGTTAAAATTTTAACTCGTCAAACTTCCGATTCAATTCAAGCATCGGTAGATTGCCAACAATTTGTCACCTCTAAATCTATTCATACAACTATTGTCAGAAATGAAAACTACTCTGCTTGGTATCTAGTTTCTCTTCTTAACAGTCAACTTTTAACCTATATTTATCGAGCTTTATCTGGGGAAAAAGGTAGAACTTTTGCTCAAGTAAAGTTGCACGATTTACGCCAATTGCTAATTCGCAAAATTAACTTTACCACTCCAAGCGATCGCCGCCAAAAATCCCTAGAAAATCTCATCAATCTCTACCAAACCAATAACAACCCAGAACCAATTTTAAACCAAGTCAATTACCACCTAAACCAACAACCAGAAGAAGCGGATATAGTTCGCGATTTCTTAGCCTATTTAGCAGAACAAATGCTGGAACTAAACCAACAAAAACAAAGCGAAATCCAAAGCTTTTTGCAATGGTTAGAACGGTTTCTCGGCAGCCCCATCGACCAACTCAACAACAAAACTAAAATTAATAACTATTTGGGAGACTATTACAAAGACGAACCCCATCTCAGTTTTGATGACTTAATCGCCGTCTTAAAGAAGAACAAAAAGAAAATTAAAATCGACCCGGTGGGACGCAAAGACCAACAAACTTTAGAGAAAGAATATCAAGGCAGTTTAGAGGAATTACTGCCCCTCAAAACTCAACTCAAACAATGCGATAAACTCATCGATAAAATCGTTTATCAACTCTACGGTTTAACAGAAGAGGAAATTGCTATTGTGGAGGGGAGGTAAGAAAAAACGATTTTTTTGGAGATTTAAGAAACCGGGTTTTTCGTATATTCCAGGTTTCACGCGGGCGATGAATATTATTACCAGATTCTACCTAACCTAAGGACAGAAAAAATCAAAAGTTAGCCAACTAAAAAACCATGAAAACCATTAACTTAGAAATACCAGTTGAATCAGTAAACCAAGGAGAAAAAGCAGTTCTCATAGAAGTAGGCATCCAGCTATATAAGCAAAAACTTTTCACCTTCGGCCAAGTCCGTCGCTTGCTGAATATTTCTGTCTGGGAACTGCAAAAAATCTTAGGAGAAAATCAAATAGAACGGCATTACGACGAAGCAGATTTAGCTGAAGATTTGGCATCTATTGAAAGAGGAGATTGGGAAGAATGAAAGTTATTTGTAATGCCACTCCTTTAATTAACTTTGCAGCCATTAATCGTCTCGATATCTTAAAAGATTTGTTTTCCAAAGTAATTATTCCCGAAGCAGTTTACCCTTGAAACGACCCAAACTAGCTTTCCCAGTTCGCAACCCATTCTAAATGCAATTGCCGAAGAATGGTTAGAAGTAGAAGTAATTAGAGGGATTCCCGATAGTATTTCTAATTTGTTAGATCCTGGAGAAAGAGAAGCGATCGCTCTAGCTCTTTTTAACGGCGAAACGCGAATTTTGCTTGACGAACAAGAGGCCAGAAAAATAGCTAAAAGTTTGGATTTGCGTGTAATAGGAACTCTCGGCATCCTAATTTTAGCCAAAAAGCATCAAATTATTTCTCAAGTAAAACCCCCACTCGAACAAATGAGGAAAGAAGCTCAATATTGGGTTAGCGATTCCCTAGTTCGGCAAATTTTAGAACAGGTTGAAGAGTTATAAGCATTTTTGGTTTTTCGCCAGATTGAAGAAACCGGGTTTTTGCAATATTCCCGGTTTCACGCGGGCAATTAATATTGTGGCAGTATAATAGAATCCCGTACCACTGAATCGAGCGATCGCTTTTTCCTACCTTGACAAGTCGAACGTCCTCGCGCTATACTCATCAAAACAAACCCATTATAAAAACAACCAAACCAAGACATGACAAAACTATTAGAAGAAGCGATCGCAGCCCTAAGCCAACTCCCAGAATCAGAACAAGATGGCATTGCCACCCTAATCCTAGAAGGAATTACCTCGGAAAAGCAACAACCCTTTGATAAATCGCAATCCCAGGACGATGCAAGGGAAAAAGACCCTTATGTGCCTGCGGCAAAACCGTTCTGGCAGAAAATCAAAGAAATAGGCGCTAAAGTTCCCCAGGAGGAATGGGAAAAACTGCCGACAGATTTTGCTCGCAACTTTGAAAGCTATATGTATGGAGTGCCCGCAGAAGAATGAAACAGATATTTTTAGATACATCTTATCTTCAAGCTCTGGCAGACGAACGCGACGACTTACATCATAAAGCGATCGCAGTTTCCGAAAGTAAAGGTGTCTATACTGGCGTAACTACCGAGATGGTACTAACGGAGCTACTGAACGCTTTCTCCAACCGAGGAGAATACCTGCGGCAGGTTGCAATAGACATCGTTCAAACTTTGCGTGGCGATCCAAATATAGAAATTATTCCCCAAACCGCCGAACAGTTTGAGAATGCGATAAGCTTCTACCAACAACGACTGGATAAGGGTTATAGTCTCACTGACTGCGCTTCCATGCTAATTATGAAAGAACGGGGCTTACGGGAAATAATGACTTACGATCGTCATTTTACGCAAGAAGGGTTTAGTGCCTTGCTTAGAGACAATTAGCTGGCAATTGATGCCCCAGAAATCCTCTCAAAAAAGCGATCGCTATTTTAAGAGATTTAAGAAACCGGGTTTTTCGCAAAAACCCGGTTTCTGACGGGCAATTAATATTGTGGCAATATAATAGAATCCCGTATCATTAAATAGAATGCCATGACTCAAACAACAGTTAAATTGCAGATTCCGTTACTGCGATCGCTGCCGTGGCATTGTGGGTTGTTTCAGGGGCTTAGAAATTATTTGTCTGCCACTGTTAGCTTGTTTCCGCCGCAAGTCGTCGCAGATTGCTTGTAAATCGTAGTTAAAAGCTTTGGCGTGTTCTTCTCGAATTTTATAAATTTCTTCGAGGATTTCATCTTTCCACATATTTACTCTCCCATTAACTCAATTTAAGAAACCGGGTTTTTCGCAAAAACCGCACCTTCTGGCGGGCGATTAATATTGTAGCAGTATCCTTACCAAATTGACACGAGATTTAAAACAAATCCCGGCAAAACTGTTTCCCCAGACAAACTCTTAGGAGATTCTAAAACTTCCACTTCTTCACCCGGGCGATAAATTTCTACTTGTTTAGATTTGCGATTAATTAACCACCCCAAACGAGCGCCATTATCCCGATATTCTGCCATTTTTTCCCTAGTTGTTTTAAGATTATCCGTAGGGGAAAGTAACTCAACTACAAAATCGGGACAAATAGGTAAAAACTTTTTTCGTTCTTCAGCAGTTAAACTGTTCCAAGAGCTTAAAGGCATCCACGCTGCATCTGGAGAACGATTTGCACCGCTTGGTAGTTTAAAACCTGTCGAAGAATCAAAAGCAATACCGGTACTATCGGCATCCGTCCAATTAAATAATTGTTGGCTTAGTCTGCCATTGCGATTTCCTGTTTCACCCCCAGTTGGCGACATAATTATTAAGTCTCCATTAGCGTTGCGTTCAAACCTTAAATCTCTATTATTTTGACAGAGTATAAAAAATTGCTCGTCTGTCATTGAAATTGATTCTAAATCGATAGTTAAATTAGTCATGGTTGGTTTTTGTTTCTATAGTAGAAAGATTGAAGAAACCGGGTTTTTCGTATATTCCCGGTTTCACGCGGGCCATGAATATTTCTGTTTAAAATAACATCAATTACCATTGATTAGTATCAGTTCCAGGAGGCAGACTTAATTGAGGAAAACGATAAAAAGTATCTCCTTGTTCGTTCACTTCTGGAAGGGCAGCAAAAATCTGAACTTGACGTTCTAAATATCTCTGAGCGATACTAGCATCCACCTTAGCAGCCGCCGCCAATTGAATCAGAGAAATGCGACCGTTTTGAGCTTCAATCAAGCGATAAAAAGCATCGTCTAAAATTTTTTGCGAAGAGCGATCGTTCGATAAATTAACTATGAAAATTCCTAGAAAAACACCCAAACCCGTGATAATTATAAACTCAATAAATGGCATAACACGAGATTTAATAAATATTTTTAGATTAATGGCTAATTGCTAAGTTTTGTTCGCAATTAGCCATTAGCAAAACTTTTTAGCTAGCCGCAGGAGACTCGACTAAATCCTCAGTTTCTTCAACTTCAGTTTGAGCCGTAGGAGACTCCACTAAATCCTCAGTTTCTTCCTCAACCTTGGCTGTTGGAGGTTCCACTAAATCCTCAGTTTCTTCCTCAACCTTGGCTGTTGGAGGTTCCACTAAATCCTTAGTTTCTTCCTCAACCTTGGCTGTTGGAGGTTCCACTAAATTCTCAGTTTCTTCCTCAACCTTGGCTGTTGGAGGTTCCACTAAATTCTCAG
>CAZSTZ010000152.1:10196-16206 GCA_964609515.1 uncultured bacterium
AAATTCTCAGTTTCTTCCTCAACCTTGGCTGTTGGAGGTTCCACTAAATTCTCAGTTTCTTCCTCAACCTTGGCTGTTGGAGGTTCCACTAAATTCTCAGCGCCTTCAACTACTTTAGCAGAAATAATAGTATCTCCGCGCTTGAGTTTCCGCAGAACATCTTTGCCCTCGGTGACATAACCAAAAACGGCAAAACGACCGTCTAATAAATTAAGTCCGGCAGGAGTTAACTCTGGTTCAAAAAGGAAAAAGAAAAACTGAGAAGAACCGCCGTTATTTATGTCTTCAGGACGAGCCATTGCCACAGTACCGTAGGCAGAAAAAGGCAGAACCGGCTGCTCTCGATAAAGACCTACTTCTTCGAGGGTAAAGCCATAAATAGGCTCTTTCTCGCTAGTTACCAATATTTCCAGAGGTACATTGCGTTCCTCGTTAGTCTCCGGGTCGATAAAACCCACTTCCTTCCCAGGTGGGTCTCCTGCCTGTAACACATAAGATGCCTCGGAACGAACAAACTGGAGGCCGTCGTAAAAACCTCGTCGAACCAAGTCCACAAAATTACCCGCAGTCACGGGGGCGCTATAGCCGTCCAACACCATCGTTACAGTACCCTTTTCGGTTTCCATTTCCACGGTAGCGCGGCCCTTGAGTTGGGGAAGGTTAGAGTATTCCTCGGGGACTTCAAAGGGAAAATCCTCCACCATCAACTCTTCTATTTGTCCCACCAAGGAAAGGAGTTGGGCCCTTTGTTCTAAAACTTCTTCCCCATCTTCAGTTTCAGCAACTACTCGGAGCTGATTAATGCCGTTGCCGAGTTCCTCCAAGATGGCTTTTGCCTTCGGTTTTCTTGCTTCTGGAACGTCAGCGAGAATTTTAGGTGTGCTGGTACTCAAGACTCTGGAGGCCGCAGCAATATCGCTATTGACAGCACTCCAGCGTTTAGCCCGAAGTTCCGTCGAGACTTGTTCTAAACTCTTTTGAATTTCTCTGACTGGTTCGTTGTCTATGGGCAGGGCATACCTTAATAAAGCTTTGCCGTCTTTAATAGGATCCCCAGGGGGCAGACGGCTTACGCGGGCTTGGCCGTCGCCAGAGCAGCCAGCGAGGGTGCCTATAGAGAGGCTGAATAGCAAAACTGCCAGGATGCCAGTTTTGAGCAAGCGCTTAGAGATGTTAATTATCGATTTTGGCCAGTGTCGCATATCTTTCTGTTTGATTCCCCTACTAATCTTGCCATAGCCCTGTCCCTACTGGATGCATTTAAAAGTGTGGGCAGACTTGCGGCGGACTTGCGGCAGACTTGCGGCGGACTTGCGGCAGACTTGCGGAACGTGGAAAAGTAACAGATATGCCCTTTGGGAGGTAAAATAAAATCCCGATTGTCTTTAAGGCCGTTTTATGATTTCTAGTAACGACTTTCGCCCCGGTATGACCATAGAACTAGACGGCTATGTCTGGAAGGTAGTAGAATTCTTGCACGTTAAGCCGGGTAAGGGTTCTGCTT
Organism: uncultured bacterium; assembly: GCA_964609515.1. Taxonomy (GTDB): domain Bacteria; phylum Cyanobacteriota; class Cyanobacteriia; order Cyanobacteriales; family Microcoleaceae; genus CALKCV01. The sequence continues at coordinate 11,701 of CAZSTZ010000152.1, forward strand.
TCGTTCGGACTAAGCTGAAAAACGCACAAACTGGTAGCGTGGTAGAGCGGACTTTCCGAGCTGGGGAAACCGTGCCCCAAGCTACTCTGGAAAAGAAGGCCATGCAGCATACCTATAAGGAAGGCGAGCAGTTTGTGTTTATGGATATGCAAACTTTTGAGGAAGCAAGGCTCAGTCCAGACCAAATTGGCGATCGCGTCAAATACCTTACCGAAGGTATGGAGGTTAACGTCATTAGTTGGGGTACCCAAGTCTTAGAGGTGGAACTTCCCAACTCGGTAGTCTTGGAGATTATTGAAACCGATCCGGGTATTAAAGGGGATACGGCCAGCGGCGGTACTAAACCTGCTACTGTCTCGACCGGTGCCATCGTTATGGTTCCTCTCTTTATTTCTCAAGGAGAAAGGATTAGAATTGATACCCGCAATGATTCTTATCTGGGCAGAGAATAATTTTTCTGGCCCTGGGGTCTTTGAGTCGATTTCCCTTGACTTATGCTCTGGGTTTTACTTGAGAGGATAAGGAAAAGGTGCCAGACAAAGCTGCCGGACTGGGAGCGATCGCTTTCTTGTTTGGGACGACCATCTATTAATAACTACTTGTTAAGAGGATATACCTACCGTGCAACTAGATTTACATCAACTTCAAGAACTGTTGGCAACTTTAGACCAAACCAACATCTCAGAGTTGATTTTAAAAAGTGGGGATTTTGAACTGACATTGCGCAAGGGGAGTATGGGAAGCGATCGCTCTTTACCTTCTATCTCTTCTTCTAACGGGGAGCTGGTTGCCGGTACTGGGACATCCTCTAGCCCTAACGGCCATGCCGAACGGGATTCGGCTTCTAAAGGCCCGGGCCACCAGCTCGGAACGCCCCCAGTTCCACCCTCGAAGATGCCCCAGGTAAATCCTAAGTGGGTTGAAGTTATTTCTCCGGTGGTGGGAACTTTCTATCGAGCCCCATCGCCGGAGGAACCTTCTTTTGTAGAGGTGGGCGATCGCATTACTGTCGGTCAAGTCGTCTGTATTATTGAGGCGATGAAAGTAATGAACGAAATCGAGGCCGAGGTATCTGGGGAAATCGTCGAAATTTTAGTCGAAAATGGCGATCCCGTTGAATATAACCAACCTTTAATGCGAGTTAATCCAGATTAATTAACTACTAACAACTAACAATTAACAATGCCCAAATTAATAGAGAAACCTACCCGAGTTGAAGCGGTGGGTAATAAACCTAAATTAATTGATGAATATATCGGCAAAGTTAATTCTAAAACCGATGCAGTTAGTGTTGCCTATATGCGCTCTCCTGGAGGTTGGAGCGAACCAGGTCAGCGCCCGGAATTTGATGAATTTACTGTTGTTTTAAAAGGAAAACTTGGCGTGGAATACGAAGGCGGTCAATTAGAAGTAAATGCAGGACAAGCCGTTATTGCCAGCAAAGGAGAATGGGTTAAATACAGCACGCCCGATGAAGAAGGAGCAGAATATATGGCTATTTGCTTGCCCGCTTTTTCTCCCGAAACTGTAAATCGAGACACTTAAAAATGAGGAATTAAGAAACCCGGTTTTTTGAAAAAACCGGGTTTTTAGATTGCCTCTAAAACTGAAACTCTTGGAGGAAATTATCGCGGGTAGTAGGTTGAGGAACTTCTAAACCTTCGCCACCTAAAAGTTCCAAAGGTTCTCCATCGACATACAACCAAACCCGAGCATCGGACTCCAAGCTAGTAGCTGTATAAATCACCTGCCCCACGCGGGAAATCATCGAACTACTGCCACCACCAGAAGTAAAATCCTTCGATAAATTGAGATAAATACCGTCATCTTCAACAGCAATATTGAGGAGTTGAGTTCCTTCTGGAATGCTGCTAAAGGTGTTGGTCTCTGGGGAACCGCTTAATAAACGATTAAAAGCAGTGGCTAAAACTATTTCTGGATCCTTAGTATCTCGGACCAGGACTTCCATCGGCACCAACTCAAAATCTGTTCCGGTGTCTCTAACCCAATAGAGGGCAGCATTAGTTTGAATGGGTTCGGCCCCAGGAGAGGTTGATGGTTCTGGAGACGTTGGAGATACTGGGGATGGCAGCTCGACAGGGGAGGGAGGGGTTGTTGGTAAAGTGGCAGCCGGCGACTCCATAGGTGAGGGAAGAGGCGGGGGAGGAGTTGTCGGTAGGGTGGTAGGAGGAAGAGTAGATTTTTCGTCGGTGGAAGGTTGAGAATTAATCCAATAGGCGATACCACCACCAACCGCCACAACTGCTGCACAAACTCCTGCAACGATGCCTATAGGAATACTGCGATTTGTCTTTATATCTTCTTTCATTGTGAAAATAATCCTTAAAAATGAGCAAAATGGCGGCGAGGAGCTTTTCCGTAAAGCTACAGAAGCATTGGGTAAAATTCGGCAAAGGCCAGATTAAAGACAGCGAAACTGACGGTAGCGATCGGGAGCTACTTCCATTTTAGAAAATCCCGCCCCTAGTTAAGTTAATTCACGGTTTATGTCAATAGAAGCGGGAATTTTGTGGCAGTTGGACTTAATTTAAACAGGACTTACATGAGAGATTGCTTCGCTGCCGCTCGCAATGACAAAAACGCGCTATTTTGGCCTTCATTTGACTGCTTCGGCGATTAATTGTTTGAGGGTAGGGACGACTTCTTCAATGGCAATGTCTTGCGAGTTGTGGGTTGCTCTTTCTACCAGTTCGACTTTGCCGTTTTTGAGCGATCGCCCGGTGACAACCCGATAGGGAATGCCGATTAAATCCGCATCTTTAAATTTAACCCCCGCCCGTTCGTCGCGATCGTCCAATAAGGTTTCGATGCCTGCTTGGTTTAACTCCCCATAGAGTTTTTCGGCCACTTCTTTTTGTTTGGCATCGCCCATATTGGGAACGCAAATGATAACCTGATAGGGAGCTATGGCCACGGGCCAAATAATCCCATCCTTATCGTAAGACTGTTCGACGGCTGCTTGAGCCAAGCGAGACACTCCAACACCATAACATCCCATCACCAAGGGCATCTCTTCGCCCTGTTCGTTGGTGTAGGTGGCCCCCATCGCCCGAGAATATTTGGTTCCCAACTGGAAGATGTGGCCTACTTCGATGCCTCTAGCAGTTTGGAGGGTTTGGTTTTGGTCGTGGACCGCGCGATCGCCTGCTTTGGCCTTCCGCACGTCGGCCACCAACGTCGGCAATGGGAATTGTTGATTCCAATTGGCCCCCACGACGTGATAGCCTGCTTCATTAGCACCTGTCGCGAAATTTGTCAAGTCAATTGCCGTAGAATCTATTATCCGCAAAAACTGAGGATGGACATCTTTACTAGCAGCAATATAATCGTCGGACAGGTCCGGGGCGATATAACCCAGAGGCAGAGATTTAGCAGCCCATTTCGATTGAGCGTCGGCATCGGGAACGGTCAAAGCCAAAACGGTATTAGCCCCAAATTGGTCTGCCACCTTAGTCAACTCGTTTTGTAGCTTAACATCATTAACATCTTGGTCGCCTCGGATGCTTATCAGTACCAAAACAGTTTTACCGCTATCGTAAACGGCCTGATAAAGAACGTTCTTAACAACCTGAGTGGGGGAACACTTCAGCAAATTACAAAGGCTTTGGATAGTGGCCGTATTGGGAGTCTCCAGCTTTTCGTAACTCTGAAACGGGGAAGGTTCGGCCTCCGGCGGGGAAGAAACGGCCTTTTCAACGTTGGCGGCATAGTTACCATCTTCGGTATAAAGAACCTCATCTTCTCCCGCTTCCGCCAGAACCATAAATTCTTGGGAACCGGAACCGCCGATGGCCCCCGAGTCCGCTTCTACGGCCCGGAAAGCCAAACCGGAACGACGCAGCATATTTCTATAGGCCCGGTCCATATCGTTATAAGTCTGTTTGAGACTTTCCTCGTCGGCGTGGAAGGAATAGCCGTCCTTCATTATGAACTCGCGGCCCCGCATCAAGCCAAACCTGGGCCGTATTTCGTCGCGGAATTTAGTTTGCAGTTGATAGAGGTGGACGGGGAGTTGGCGATAGGAACGGACGATCTCCTTGGCAACGGTGGTGATGACCTCTTCGTGGGTGGGGCCGAGTCCCATTTCTCGATTTTGGCGGTCGATGAGAGAGAACATGATGCCTTCAGCTTTGGTGTAGGTGTCCCAACGACCGGACTCTCGCCAAAGTTCGGCGGGTTGGAGTTGGGGGAGGAGACATTCTTGGGCGCCGGTAGCATCCATTTCTTCTCGGACGATTTTGGAGACTTTATTAAGGACGCGCCACATCAGAGGGAGATAGGCATAAATGCCGCTGCCGATGCGTCGGATGTAACCGGCCCGGAGTAGGAGTTTGTGACTGGGTATTTCTGCTTCTGCGGGGTCTTCTCGCAGGGTGGCAAATAACATTTGAGATAGTCGCATGGTTGGGCGTTCCTGATTGTTGACTGGGTGACTATTATCTCAGATTTGGTTGGGTTTGGGGGATAATAGTTAAGAGAAAATTG
>CAZSTZ010000153.1:0-16100 GCA_964609515.1 uncultured bacterium
GGGTAAATACTTTCGATGGTATGCCGATATAATGCAAATAAGTTAAACGCTTGCCACCATCATAAAGGATGCCATCTTTTGCTTCAAAATGGGGAGAAGTCACCGAACAACCTGTTTTTTCTGATGGGGGTAAATGCATAGAAAAATTGTAAATAGAACGGGGCGATCGCATCGTCATATAATTAATAATCGACTGATCCGGACCGTTAACATACAAAATTTCTGCCTCTCCGTCAGCAAGCTTTTGTAACAGCATCTCCCGCGTTTCTTCTGGAAAAACTCCTTTTTTTGAAGCGTATAAACCAGCGCAAAAAATTTCCGAATTAATCCTTTCTTGACTGAATACTTCTAACAACTTAGGCGAATTAACGTCGTAAACGTGGGAGGGGTCTTTGTATTGAAAATCATAAACAACCAAATCGTACTCGCTTAACTTGTCAAAGATATAATCGAAAGATTTGAGAACTAAAATATCGGCATCTAAAAACACAAATCTATCGAAGGGACTTTCGGGATCGAAAGCGCAAAAACGGCGGTGCATTCCCAAACGATTAACCCCAGAAACACCTTTTTCCTGCCAGATTTTGAAAGCCTTTGGATGAAGTTCCCAGATTTTTGTCGAGAAATCCTCCCACCGACTCAAAATTTCTCGATTATCTAGTAACCGAACATTTTTTCTTTGTTCTATTATTGGCAGAACTTTTTCTAAGCGATCGTCATAAGGAATGACACAAACTGGAAAATCAGAACCCAGGTTAACCTCGATACTATTTAATAGAGCAATGAGTTGGTCGCAGACAACATCATTAGCGAGAGTGTAAATTCCATCAGTCATAATTTTTGAAGTCAAACTAACCGAACTTTATTTGAAGCTCAACTTTATTACTTACTTTAGGCTTTTAATTTGGTTGCCGCACTTAGTAAATTCTTTTGGATATTGACAATTTTAAAAGCTGCTTGTCTGCCAATAAAAAACCTTTTTCGGTCCCAAGAAGAAGCTGTCTGCCACTTATGATAAGCAGGAACGCAAACTTCCATTAAAAAGTTACGCCATCGCATAGCAAGATTTTGTGGTTTAATTTCTTCAGCTCGTACCTTACAATTTTCTACCATAGCTCGACGCAGGTCTGGGTCATCTCGGAGACGTTTGAGGGCAGCGGTCGCCTCTGAAGCGCTTTTGACCTCAATATAATCTAATTCGCTTTTGCGCTCTCCTCGAAAAGCAGACTCGACCCCTAAAAGAATTGGAACCCCAGCATTCCAAGCATTATAAAGTTTAGAAGCTGGTTTCCAAGGGTAGTCAGTTCCACCATCGAAACTACGGACGGCGATAATAGCATCCACTTCAGCATAATCGTGCCAGCGATCGCGTTCCTTCTCCCGCCGCCAAACCAGGCCCAATTCCCGAAGTTGCTCTTCCCAGGCAGGTTGCTGCAACTCGGGGGCTAAATTGTAGCTAATACCAAAATAGGCCAAATTTTCCAACCTATCTCCTCTACTGGGGTTTCGAGGAATCACCCCCGGTTGCGGCCAGTGGGGCATATAAAACCGTTTTCCAGGCAACAAATATCGATCTTCGCTGAGAGATTGAATTTGGATGGCCGGGGCCGCCAGTTCGGCCATATTTTGAACTACATGAACCTGGGCGTAAGGATGAGGATTTTGGTCTCCCTTAATAGCAACCCATAGCAAATTGTCTGGTGGTTTTAAATCGATTGGCAAAGAATAGCGATAGGCCACTACTATTCCTTCATCGGGCATGGTATCGACCAACTCGCAGGCAAATTCAATTTCCTTCAACCGTAAATAGGTTTGAATAATCCAACTACCAAAAACATTGGGCGGACGATATTCCTCAAGGCCATCGGGAAACTGACTCGGCCAATCTTGTTGAGGTAAGTAAAAATAAATTGGAGGTAGGCGATCGTTCATCAATTAATAGCTTTTTCCAAACACGCTTTCACATTTTCGGCCAAAACAGAGACATTGGGTTCTAAAAGCAGAGAACCATGACCCCCAGGAACATCATAAACCTCAACCCCTGCTTCTGCCAATTTTCCCCAACCGAATAAAGGCTCTAAAATCCAACCTTCATCAAGAGGTCGTTGTTTGAGAGCTCGAAATAGGGTAACTTTCCCCGGGTAAGGTTTAATAGAATATTTCTGCTTCGCCAAACGACTGGCGTCTCGAATTTTACGACTTGCTTGAATTGCCGAACTAGATAAATGTTTTTGTTCCTCGACATCCCAAGGTAAATTCTCTAACTCGTTCGGTTCTTTACCTTTAATTTCCAGCCTAGTTTTCACTTTATCGAGTAAATAATTTACTCCTTTTTTGCTCAAACCTTCCCAGTGGAAAAGCAATTTTTCTCCTAAAGTAGATGGTGGTTCTTTCAGCCTTTTACGAGCCCAGAAACTATAGGTATCAAACAATCCCAAAAATGCTACTTTTTCCCCTGCTTTAAACAGTTGTTGGCTCATCTCAAAAGCAATTAATCCTCCGAAAGAAAATCCACCTAAAAAATACGGTCCTTGAGGTTGCACTGCTTTAATAACTTCTATATTTCTAGCAGCCATTTCCTCCAGAGAAGACAGAGGAATTTCTTTCCCATCCAATCCTCGTGCTTGTATTCCATACAAAGGTTGGTCTTTGCCTAAATAACGTGCTAAATCTTTAAAATTCATCACGTTGCCAAAAATTCCGTGACTTATAAATAGGGGAGGTTTTGAACCTTGCGGTTGAATTGCCACCAGTGGAGACCAAGGAATTTCTGTTTCTTTTTGACGAATAACTTCGGCTAATTTTTCAACGTTATAGGCTTTAAATAAAATTGCCAAAGGTAAAACTTTATCGTATTTTTGTTCGATTTCAGTTAATAACCGAACCGCCCGCAGCGAGTGTCCGCCCAATTCAAAAAAGTCATCTTTAATCCCGATGTTTTTTACTTCTAACGATCTCTCCCAAATTTTTACTAATTCCCGTTCTACACTATCTCGCGGGGCGACAAATTCTGTGGTTCTTGTTATTTCTTGAGTTGGTTCTGGCAATGCCAGACGATCTAATTTACCATTGGGAGTAAGGGGCAACGCTTCCAAAACTATAAAGGTAGCTGGTATCATGTAATCGGGTAATTTTTCCCTCAAATAATCTCTTAATTCCGAATTAAGAGAAGTTTTATCCTCCAAATGCGTCGAATATTTGGGCACTAAATAAGCAACTAATTGTGTTTCGCCATTTCGATCTTCTTTGGCACTAACTACTGCTTCTTTGACCGAAGAATGCTCTTCTAAAACTGATTCTATTTCTCCCGTTTCTACCCGCATCCCTCGAATTTTTACTTGGAAATCAATCCTGCCTAAGATTTCCATATTACCTTCCGACTTTGGAAGTTGGCGTGCCACATCTGCGGTTCTAAATAATCTTTCTGAGGTGTCTAGTTTAAAAGGATTGACGATAAATTTCTCAGCATTAGTTTCGGGACGATTGAGATAACCTCTCGGTAAATTAATACCGCTAATGCAGAGTTCTCCTGTATCGCCAAAGGCGACTTGTTGCAGATTTTCATCGACAATATAGACTTGGTTATGGGGATAAAGTTGACCGACGGGCACATATCCTTGTTCTTTATTAAAATCTGGAGGAATAGGATAGGCACAGACTCCTAAAGTTTCGGTTTGACCGTAGATGTTAAAAATTTGGGGTTGTCGGTCAAATTGATCCCGTACTTTTTTAAGTAATTTACACGGCAATAAACCGCCAGAAAAAACTAAGACTCGCAGTTGGGAATTTTTAATAAGATTCTGCCCTTCTGCATCCAAACCTTCTATTGCCTGGATGCCATAACGCCACACTGAAGCGACGGTATCTAATACTGTTGCACCTTCTTGGGCAATTAATTGAAATAGTTTTAAGGGATTTTTAGTTTGTTCGCTGGTGGCAATAACAATTTTCGATCCCCGATATAGGGGCAACATTAAATGTCGGATGGAGGATGAGAAGGAGAAGGAAGCGCTGTGGAGATAGGTATCCTTTTCTGTAATTGGCAAGACTTTAGCGATCGCCTCCAGATAATACCAAATATTGCTATGAGTAATTTCTACTCCTTTCGGTTTACCCGTCGAACCAGAAGTGTAAATGATATAGGCAAGGTTGTCTGGGGTTAGTTTAGTTTCGGGATTTTCCGTACTTTCTTGAGAAATTTTCTCCCAATCTGTATCCAAACAAACTATGGGAATATTAGTTTTAGCAAAGTGTTTTTTAAAATTATTTTGGGTTAACAACAGAGGAATTTGAGTATCTTCAAGCACGAAGGATATTCGTTCTTGAGGATAAGCAGGATCTAGGCAAACATAAGCTCCTCCAGCTTTGATTATTCCCAAAATTCCGATAACTAGATCTAAGCTTCTTTCAGCACAGATACCAACTTTTTTTTCGGCTACAACTCCTTGTTTTTGTAGGTAGTTTGCCAGTTGATTTACTTTGTTATTAAGCTCTTTGTAGGTTAGTTGTTTTCCTTCGCAAATTAGGGCGATCGCGTCTGGATTAACTTCTACTTTCGACTCCAGAATTTCTTTGAAGCACTGTATTTTTTCGATTTTTTCTGCTTTATTTAATTGATTCATATTTTCCGAAAAAGCTCAAGTAAATTACGATGAAGTTCGACGTTTAAGATCGTGCAAAAATTTGACCGTTTCCGGTTGTTCTTTAAGCCAACGTTCTCTGTTAGCCCGCATTTTTGCTAATTCAGATTCGATATTATCTGGAGTAATTATCACCCCAAAATCTGCTGGTACAGTTTGTTCTCGATAACCTAAAATGCGATTCAAAATTAAATCTCCCACCTCCAGATTATAATGTGAACTATCCCAATAATTTGTTACTTCATCAATAGGTTCAGTCGTAATGCTGTTATAGCCATAAAAATCCCAAACAGGCATAATTTTCACAATTTCCCGCTTCATTTCTTCAATAACATTACCAAATCCTGCTATATAAATAGCTTCTACGTGACTAGCATGAGGAGGAGTAATAAAAGCAACAAGCTTAATGTTGTTTTCTTGACAAATTTCTTTAATTAACTTGAGATTATCTATTGCTAACTTACTTATTGTGAAGTCTTTTTTGTTGACCTGACCCTCCAAAAACTTTGTAAAATACTTAGCATAAATTCCAGACTGATTTTTATTAACAACTAACCCGCGTTCGTTATGATAACTATATACTGTATGATTAAAGTTTCCAATCAGGGCATCTTTACTTTCAATTAAAGTATTTAAGGAATAATTAATTTGCCAAAAATCTATGAAATTAAGTCCTTGATTTTCAAGTCTAGCTTCACTAAAACCAGAGTTAGTTTTGTAAGGGCTAGCAACCAACCATAAATCAATTCCTAAAATTACCATTTCTAAATTTGGTTGATTAGAAATTGCATATTCAAGATAACGCCTTTGTTCATATATGGTTCCTCCCGCTAACCCAAGATTGTAAACTGGTTGATATTGTTTTAACCCTAGATAATCTGGATTAATTCCAGTTTCTATCCTAGAAGCACCAAGGAGAATTGTTTTAGCATTTTGACGGGTCAGATCGACAGCTTTATATAATCTTGTATTGTCAGATGTTGCAGGTTTATACCAATTTACACCTTTGATTTTAGGACTATTGCTTACTCCATAAGGATTAATAAACCAATTTAATCCTAATACTAATAAGGATAAAGTGGAAGCTAATCCTGCTAACCAATAATTAAAAGATCGATAAGTATTCATCGTGTTTCTAAAATTGAAAATATAGAAATTCGGAAACTTTATTGAGTGAAATTAAACAAGTAACTCCCAAGAGAGAAATTGCTAATGCCCATTTCTTTGTCGGAGAAAATTTCTCCATCAATTTCATTGTATTAGGAAAGGAAGTTACAACTACTAAAAGCACTGTAATAAATATTAGATTTATGGCTAAACTTGTCGGGTTATCCCCAGGGAGATGAGGTAAAGCAGATAAAATTCCTTGACCTTCAAATTTAACCCCTAATGGTATTAACCCAGATAAAATTCCTTCTAATTTACCGGGTAAAATTATGCCATTTATTCCTACCATTGTCTGAAGTAATGTCATGGCATCCTTGAAGTTATTAGCTCTAAATAATACCCAACTAAAAACTACTGCTAAAAGGGTAATTAACCATGACAAAATAGAAGGAATTTTCAGATTGAGTTGTCTCCACTGATGATGAATTACTAAATACATCCCATGCAAACCACCCCAAACTACAAAAGTCCAACCTGCTCCATGCCATAATCCTCCTAATAACATAGTAATAAGTAAATTAATATAACGACGTATTTTACCTTGACGATTGCCTCCTAATGGTATATACAAATAATCTCTTAAAAAATTAGATAGAGTAATATGCCAACGTCGCCAAAAATCAGAAATTGACTCAGCTTTATAGGGAGAATTAAAATTAATTGGTAGGTGAATATTAAACATCCATCCTAAACCAACTGCCATATCGGAGTAACCAGAAAAGTCAAAATATAGTTGGAATGTGTAGCATAATGCTCCTACCCATACTTCTATAAAACTTACTTGATTAGGATTATTGAAAACTTCTGCTACCCAGGGTGAAAGAGTATCTGCAATTAACATTTTTTTGGATAATCCTAAGACAAATAAAGTTAATCCCATTGCCAGATTTTTATGAGAAAAACTAAAGGTAGAAGTTTGATTTAATTCAGGAATTAATTCATGGTGACGTAAAATAGGTCCGGCAATTAGTTGAGGGAAAAAAGTTACAAATAAACTGTATTTTAGGAAATCGTATTTTTCAGCTTCTTGACGGTATGTGTCTACTAGGTAAGCAATTTGAGTAAATGTATAAAAAGAAATAGCTAGAGGTAGGATAATTTGGGGAATTGGTAAGTCAATATTCAATATGTAGTTAACAGATTTTAGTAAAAAACCTGCGTACTTGTAATATCCAATTAATGCTAAGTTGATGGCAATACCACAAATGAGTAGTATTTTTGCTTGTTTACTACCTGGTTTGCTATTTTTAATTGCACTACCAAAGCCATAGTTTACCAAAATTGACACTAACAATAGTATTAGGTAAACTGGTTTCCAATAACTGTAAAAAAATAGGGATGTTAATAGTAGCAAAGTTATGCTTGCCAATTTCCAACCTTGGTGAGCTAGGAGAAAGAATCCTAGTAAAGTAATAGGTAAAAATATAAAAATAAATATTGCTGAATTAAATAACATAATTTAATCTTAATTCTCTTGACAATTATCTTTAATAACAATCAAAATCTTGTTTCTAATTTTAATCGCAATAAGCGGATAAATACTCCCTGTTTTCCTTTAACTTTATCGAAAGCTTTATCAACAATATGTTGCTGAGGATATTTCAGTTCATAAGCTCTTTCTATGTAGGGCAATTTCTCTTCACGTTTAGCCTTACCCTGTGAAATCACGAACTATTATTCGGACATCTGAATCTCAAAAAACACAAGATTGGTACAGAGATAATGCTTTTTCTATTACATAAATTTTGTCAGAATATAGAGGGACAGTATGAGGTTTATGTTTGAACACTAAAACGTTCTTTGGCTCCTGAAAAAAATCAGGCTTATCAGTCAAAATTAATAGCTGTTTATCGGGAGAATATTTTTCTAAATCTGGCGCTCAGTCTCTGGCCAATTTACAATACTTTTCTCCTAAAGCTAGGGTACAAAAACAAATTTGACGCTCTTGGGGGTTAACATTTTCCCTATTCATCTTTTGGCTCTCCACTTGACTAGAATAGACATCATTTAGTAGTATAATTCAACCACAAACGAGCAATATTATCCCATGTCTCGGCGCGAACTAACTCTCTATTTTTCTGACGTATTTCCGCTAATTTTTCTGGATTTTTTAACAACTCAACAATTTGATAAGCAATAGATTCCTGTAGCTCTTTTTCATAAGGATTTCCTGCTACTTTAACACAGTAATCTTTTTCACTCAAAGCCGCGTAATCTGTGGTTACTGGTACGCAACCTACCATAGCTGATTCTCTAACAGAAATACAATCAATTTCTTGGAAAGTACAACCATAATAGTGAATGGCTGCAGTAGCTTTTTCTCTAATTAACTCATCTACACCTATTCTGCCATGTTCGCTAACTCCCGGTTGTTGCATTAAATCAATCATTTTGGCTTTCCATTCCCGATTTTTCGGTTTACTTTCGTCTAAAGATTGCCACCCATAATAGATTTTTAAATAAGCTTGAGGAACCTCTTTTTTAATAATCGGCCAACCATAGCTTAACATTCTTTCTAATCCTCTCATGTAATTAGAAGCATAAATTAGTTGATATGGATCTTTTGCAGTATTGCTATAATCAAAAAAAATTCGATTGGCACCGTTAGTAATTATGGCTATTTTACTATCTGAAATTAGAGGCAATAAACTACGATGGTATCGAGATTTAACAAAAATTTTATCGAATTTTGCTAATTTTTCTGGAGTTACTTGTTCCGGCATTAGGACTTCATGGAGATCCAGAAAAATTCTTTTAGCTTTAGTGTTACGATCGAGTCTCCAAGGATAGCGCCAGATAATTAAAGTCTCAAATTTGTCATAAGGATTAAATTGGGAATAGTGAATGTATTCTACCCCGTCGTAAACTCCTGCTTGGGAGCCACAGTTATTATACACTGTTACTAGATAACCTAGTTTAGTCCATTCCCTAGCCAGGAAAATAATCGCACTTTCCGAACCACCAAGACCAGTTTTTAGGTTTTGAGGCGACCATTCATAAGGAGTGTGACCGGTATAATAGACGATGGAGCGTTCTGCCCAAGTTCTAGGATTTAGTTTCTGCTTGAATTCGAGGTATTTTGACTCTATTTTACCTAAAAGTCTCTTGAAAAGCATTTTGGTTGGCATACCAAGCAAGTATGGTGTAGGATTTAAGGGCTGCGTCTCTATTTATTAGAGCGCTTATTAAGTGCGGCGATCGCCCCTACAAAAGGAAAGTAGCCACAGATTTCTTTTGAAAAGTTGACACCCCTGACCGCCAAACTCTAAATGACCTGTTTTTATTTAACTATTGTGGCCATTCGTGGTTTTGGTCTTTAATCTCAAATTTAACACAGCTTTAATGGTAGCGAAAAATTTATGGTTGGAATTTTCCCAAACTAGAGCCAATCCCAATTTCCCTAAACTAATAAAAATTGACCGCCCCTTAATGGCCCGATAAGTAATCGTGTATTATTAAGGAAACTAGCCAGAGGTTTCTTTTGACAACTTGACACCCCTAATAACCCAACTATAAGTGGCCTATTTTGACCGCATCAATTGGCCTTTGGCGGTTTTGGTCTTTAATCTGAAATTAAACACAGCTTTAACGGTAGCGAAAAATCTATGCTAGAAACTCTAAAAAAGTGGCTCAAATCGCAATTTCCCTCAACTAATGACTTAACTAAAAAACTCAAAGCCAAAAAAAGGCCCGATAAGTCAATAGTATTTTATTTGGGCAAACGTCCTTTATTACTAGAATCCGATCTTAAAACCAAAGGCGCAAGCGGTTCGGATAGTGCAGTATTCTTTTTAACTAGGGAATGGGTCAAGCACGGCTACGACGTTACCATTTACACTAATTGCGAAGATCGAGAAGGAATTCACGATGGGGTCAGGTATCTCAACTATCGAAAAATAAATTGGTATGACAGCTTTGATACTTTAATTATCTGGAGGCATCCAAAGATGTTGCCCCCCTACACCAAGGCTAACAGAATTTGGTTTGATTGGCACGACATAGTTTATGCCCCAAATGCGTTTATAGCCGAAAAGTTAAATAGATTCGATAAAATTTTAGCTAAAAGTCATTACCAGCGGAACTTGTTGCCTGAAATAGCAGATGAAAAATTTGTTATTATCAATAACGGGGCAGATGCTTCTGTTTTAGAACTCAGTAACAATCAAAAAGAACCATTAAAATTAATCTATGCTTCTCGATATTACAGGGGCTTAGAATTTATGCTTATGTGGGGATGGCCGATTATTAAAAAAGAAATTCCCGAAGCAGAACTTCATATTTATTATGGATGGACGAGAAGAGATAGCAGTAAAGAATTAATTCCTTGGAAAGAGAAAATGATGGAGTTAATGGAGCAACCGGGAGTAATCGAACATGGCGGTGTAGGTCACGATAAGTTAATGTATGAAAAATCGACATCTGCCATTCATTATTACGGATGTACCTACGAAGAAATAGACTGTATTTCCTTGCGAGAATCGGCGATGGTAGGATGCGTTCCTGTCACTACTAATTATGCAGTAATCGAGGAAAAAGATTACTGTATTAAAGTTGATGGGGAACCAGCTACAAAAGAAACTCAAGAAGCTTTAGCCTATCGAATTGTAGAGCTTTTAAAAAATCCTGAAGAATTAGAAGCTACTAGGAAAAAAATATTAGAGTATGTCAAAAATGAAACTTGGGAGAATGTAGCGCCATTATGGTTGGAAAACATCGAGTAAATTTTGGGTTTAAGTGTTAGATTAGGGTGCATTTTATATTTGCCAACTAAATTTTGGAGTGGTTCTATGAGATTGA
Organism: uncultured bacterium; assembly: GCA_964609515.1. Taxonomy (GTDB): domain Bacteria; phylum Cyanobacteriota; class Cyanobacteriia; order Cyanobacteriales; family Microcoleaceae; genus CALKCV01. The sequence continues at coordinate 10,605 of CAZSTZ010000153.1, forward strand.
TAGTCCCGATTGAATATTATCGTCGAGGTGGAGTTGAGAGGGTAATTTATTCTATAATAAAAGAATTAGGAAAAGAAATAGAGCAAATAATCTTAATTTTGCCAAAGAAAGAAATTGTTCGTTTTCAAAATGCGCTACCAAATTCCGAAGCGATCGTATATGAATCCTTGGCATGGGAACCTTTGTCGGTGCAATGTCGAATAGTTTCTCTACTTAATAAATTTTTGTCTTTATCTGTTAAAATAAAAGCTCAAAAAATCGAGCAATTGATAAAGAATATTCGTCGTCAATATGAGACGGAATTCAGAATAAGATATTTAGCTCGCGAGTATAAAGCAACTCATTGTTTGTACTTTTTAACTAATAGGTTAACTCCGCCAAATTTGGATATTCCTTTAGCAATGGTGTCCCATGATGTTTTCTGGAGATTTGCGCCTCTAACTTATCCAGAATCTTATGTGAAAGAATACGATTTAAGTTTATTAGAATGGTTGAATAAGGTCGATCTGGTTTTTACCGTTTCTGAAAAAACTCGTAGAGATATTCTTTCAATTTTTCCTGGTTTTAGTCAAAAAATTCAAACTATACCTAATTCCGGGCTACCAGCAAAGTCAAGTTTGTCGCCAAATTTTTCCGTTTCAGAAGATAATTCAAGTGAATTTATTACCGAGGTTCCAATATTTTATTATCCTTCATCTTTTGGTATTTATAAAGACCATTTGACTATTATAAAAGCTGGCATCAAGCTCGCACAAAAAAACCTGAAGTTTAAAATTGTTTTGATTGGTAAAGAAACAGATAATTTGATAGCGGGAAAAATTAGTTTATCTCAACAATCTCACAGCCAAGAATATGTGGATTACCTGCATCAATGCCAGCAAATATATCAGAATAATGAGAATTTAATTAAGGAGTATTTTGAGGGGTTAGGATATTCCGAGGAGGAAGTGGTAGAAAGGTGGTATCAAAAATGTTCCTGTGTAGTGGTTCCTTCTAAATATGAGGGTTTTGGTTTAGCTCTCTCAGAGGCTATAGTTCGAGGTTTGCCTGTTATTGCTTCCAATTTAGAAGTTTTTCAGGAACAAGTAGAGCTTTATAAATGTGGCGATCGCGTTGATTTTTTTCCCGTCAGCGATGTTGAGGCTTTAGCTAATTGCATGGAACAATTGCTTCTAAATCCTAAGAATAAGTTATCAGCAGAAGAAGCAGACAAACGTTTTTCTAATTGGACTTGGAATCATGCCGCCAAACAGTATATTGATTTCTTGGAACAGCTATAAAATCATAGTTCCAGAATTTCCATAACTTTAGAGTAATACAACTGGTTTTTATGCCGACATTCTTCCAGACTCTCGGGGTAAGACTGACAATCTTTTAATAAACTTTGCCACCCATCGGCTGAAGGAAAACAAAATTTGTTTTTATAGCGGAAATTGAGCTTATCTATAAATGATTTATTTTTCTTAAACCACATTTCAACTGGATACATGCTTGGTTTATATTTTAAGGTGTAAAACTTACTGCTAAAGGGAAAAGCTAATACTTTTCTCCCTAGTAAAGTTGCCCAATACACCCCATGATAGGAACTCGTCAATACAGTGTCACCAGAACCCAAGAAATCCAAAACTTTTTCTATGTCATTACATTCATTAGTCATGCGGGGAAAATTTTCTATATTTAAGAGGAATTTTTTATGAGAAAAAACGACAAATTCATGCTTGATTTCTCTTTTTTTATAGAATGACTTATGCATGCAACTTGCACAAGGTAGCCAATCATATCCTGAAATACTGAAATCTCTAATTCCTACTAAATCAAATTTTTCTAAATATGAATAATCAAAGGAATTAATAGCTTCATCAGTTATTTCGCGGAGGAACAATTTGCCTTTTTTCCAAACATAAATTTGCTGGCCGATACCCAATGCAATTAGTTTTTTTCGTTGGGTGGCATTAATCATTGTAGCAATTTCTGGTAAGAAACGAGGAAACAACAAGCCCCCCTCCACCAACAATAATATGTTTTCCCTCTAACTCTTCAGCTTTTACAGGTAGCCTAATATCTAATTTTTCAATTTTAGCTCCTGGAAATTCAAAATAATTTAAAGGGCTAGAAAGCGAGTCTCCTATATTTTTTCTATCGGTCACATAACAATTAACTATCGTTCGCATTTCAATCAAACCTCCTATTTGGTTTTTTTAGTTCTGGTGTTTTTAAAATTTGGTCTTATCGCAGTTTATTTTCAAATATCTCTAAAGTTCTTAACAGAGAAACTGCCGATTGATAAGCTTCTTCTGTAAGTTCTGTTTGCTCCTCGGGTGTATCTACAATATCATCTGCCAGCAATCTTAAAGAACCAATAATTGAATTAAGAAAACCGCGAGCTTCATAAGAAGCTTTTGACAAAACTTGCTCGTCAACATAGCTTTCTTCTCGATCCTGGTCGGCAAATTGCATGGAGTAGAGGCGGCGATAATAACCATCTTCTTTTTGCAAAAGTTCTGTATGGGAACCGACTTCTACTACTTTTCCTCGATCTAAAACAGCTATTTTATCTGCTTTTTGGACTGTGGATAAACGGTGGGCAATAACTAATACCGTTCGATCGCTACTCAAACGATCTATTGCTTCTTGCACCAGACGTTCTGAAACAGTATCTAAAGCGCTGGTTGCTTCATCCAAAATCAAAATTTGTGGTTTTTGCAGCAACGCTCTAGCAATGGCCAATCTTTGACGTTGACCTCCCGAAAGCATGATACCACGATCGCCTATTTCCGTTTCCCATTTTTTGGGCAATTCCATAATAAAATCATAAGCATTAGCTTGTTTCGTTGCTTCGATAAGTTCGTCTTCTGTGGCATCTGGACGAGCGTAGATAATATTATTCTTGATGGTGTCGTTAAACAAAAAAGTTGTTTGACTGACTATTCCCATTCCCTTTCTCAGACTTTTTAGATCGAACTGACGCAAGTCCGTGCCATCTATCGCGATCCTACCTGACGTAGGGTCATAAAATCTAGGTAGTAAGTCAGCAAATGTTGATTTTCCCGCCCCAGAACCTCCCACTAATGCTAAAGTAGTCCCTTTAGGAAAAGACATTTCGACATTTTTGAGAACTAGATTGCTCTGACCTGGATAAGAGAAAGAAATTCCATTGAAATAAATTTCTTTTTCAAAGCCCTTAAATTCTAAAGTACCGCACTCCATTATTGGTTTGTTATCTCGTCTCCATAAATCGAATGCTGTCTCAAAACTGGCCGCTCCTCTAGCGATTTGATTGCGAATTCCATTAAGACCGGAAACAATAGGCAATAATCTAAAAAGGACTAATAAATAAGTTAATAAGATAGCGGAAAGATTTTCCATTTGAGCGGTAAATAAATATCTTCCCAGGATTAAAATAGCTATGACCGTCATAATGCTGGTCACTTCATTTATGGGTTGAATTAAGGCCGAGTTCATTTGAGATTTTAGCGCTATATCTTCTAGTGCCAACATCATTTTTCTGATGTTTTTATATTCTCTTATTTCCGAACCTACGGACTTAATTAAACGCATACCGTTGAGAATTTCAATCATTTTAATTGAGTAACTTCTCTGTTGTTTATTTAGGAGGTTCCCAATCTGTTTTGACCGACGAATTATTACTTGATTTATTGCTGCTATGATGGCTACTAAGCCAGAAGAAATAAGAGTTAAAGGCCAAGAAATTGAAAGCAGTATGCTGACAAATAATAAAATAGTGATTCCCTGACTGAATAAGTTAATATAAGCGTTAATAGTTTGGGTGGTTTGAGCGGTGTCGGAACCCAGGCGTTTGGTTAAATCTCCTACTTTTGTTTTGGTATAAAAATCGATATCGCTATCCATTAAAGTCTGAAGCATTTCCGATTTAATGCTATTTGCTAAACTTCGATTGAAAGCGACGGATAGCAAGCTCCGACAATAGATGGTTAAATTTTTAAAAATAATAGTTAGAATTATCGCTAAAAGCATTACTAATAAACGATAATCTTCGGGGACGGCATCAAAAGGGGATAATAAAGCTTTGATAATAGCTGGAGAATTTTCTGCCTCTATTTCTTGACCGGTAATTTGCAAAACTACAGGGACTATTAATGCCGTGTTTACTCCGTTAAATATTGCTCCTGAAAACCCTAAGATAATATTTCCTATTATTTTGAAAGGATAGCGTTTTATAAATCTAAGAATAAATTCTCTAGTTGTCATAATTTAGAGCTTTTGGTAACTTTTAATTAGCTTTGATAAAATGGCTGCCATAGCGTCGATGCTATAGAATTCTCTACATCTTTCTCTGGCTTTCATTCCCTTAGCATTTGCCGCAGTTAAATCCTTAAATATTAATTGAATTTTTTCGGCAATTTCTGAAGGAGAACTCGGTTCTACCAAATAACCAGTATCCCCTAAAATTTCGGGAATATCCCCCACTTTTGTCGCTATAATCGGTTTTGCCATAGCCATGCCATCGGTTAATTTTAAAGGAAATTGTGCTTTTGCCGCCGGATTATCTTTTTGAGGAACTACTATTATATGAGCGGCAGCTACTATTTCTGGCATTTTGGTTGGCGGATATTTAGGCATTTTAATAATCCATTTTCCCCATTTTTCGCTTAATTGGCGATCGTAATCGTCGTAAGGACTGCCGCCTACGATCGCTAACCTTAAATCTTCTTGTTTTAGCTCTTCTAATGCTATTAAAACATCTTCTACACCTTTATAAGGTCGGGGGGCACCGGGAAACATTAAAATCCTATAATCTTTCAATCCATAACGCTCTCTACTGACTTCTGGATCGTATTTATTTGGGTCGAATAAATCGACATCTTTGCCGTTTGGTAAATAAACTCCTCCAAAGCGTTTTTGCAAAAATTGATTGTGTAGAGTAACCCTATCCGCTTTGGAAACAAATCTTTCTATCCACTTTAAATAAATGGGATTATCCGGTTGTCTCAATGCCCCTTCTGGTTTAAAAATATCTCTGGCAAATTGTTTTAAATTAGGGCGATACTTCCAATCATCTCCTCCATGCCAGCTTAATTCCCAGTCGTCTATATCTAAAAATACCGGGCAACCCGTTTGCCTTTTTTTCCAAAGAGCCAAACCTAAACTGCTAGGTTTTAGTTTATAAGCATAGACAAGATCTCCGGTAATTTTTTTGACGAGTTTTTGGGCAGAAAGCAAAAATTGGGGATAATATTTTTTACTAGGAATAGCAATAATAGGCACTTTTTCTTGACTAATATTTGTGGGGGCATCTTCATCCACAAAGCCTAATATTTCTACTTCGCATCCTATCTTTTGCAAAGCTTGAGATAACAAAAAAGGACGGACTGCTCCTCCCCATCTCCCTACCCCGCTGCTTGATAAGTCGCTAGCTATTATAGAAACTTTCACCTAGTTTTTACTCCCACTTTTCGAGGATTTATTTCTCTATTTCTGTTACTCGCCAGTTTAACTTTAAGTTAATCCAAAAGT
>CAZSTZ010000154.1:0-16050 GCA_964609515.1 uncultured bacterium
TTGGTTCTGGCGTGGGTTCGGGTGTTGGTTCGGGTGTTGGTTCGGGTGTTGGTTCGGGTGTTGGTTCGGGTGTTGGTTCGTCAGGAGCAGTAGTAACGATGGTAATATTGCCCTGAGTATAAGTGTCCGGGGGAACGGGAACCTCGAAGGACGTGGAAATAGTTTCCGAACCAGTAGTTATCGCACCTGCTGTTCCGTTGGTGGAAGCATCGCCAATAATAAACGGGGTATCGACACCCCCTTCGTGTCGGATAAAAATCGAACCTCCATCGCTACCGCTGGCAGAGGAAATACTAATATCTTCTCCTTCCGAGTCGCTAAAAGTACCTTCTACCCGCAGAAAGTTGTCTGTGGTAATTTCTATATCGCCGCCGTTAGATTTTAGGGTGCCGGTTACGACGATATCGTCGTTGGCGATGAAGGTGATGTCTCCGTTAATATCGATCGCGTTGACTATCAGCTCCCCGGCAGAATCTAAAGTTACCAAAGCGTTAGAACCGGGAATAGAAATCGCTCCAACTGTAATATTATTGCCCGAAGGTTCGGCTATTTCAGTAAAAAAGGTTCCTTGGACTGGCGTTTCCGGATCGATATTGGGAGAGTTGGCAAGAGTTTCCACACCCGATCGCATTATCAAAGCGGGACGACTGCTCAAGATTCCCGCATCTGGGTCTTCGGAGTCTGTTAAAGCGCGATCGCGCCCGGTAATAGTAATATCTCCACCGATGATTTCTCCCCCCGCTTCTACTTTTAAAGAAACCCCTTCGTAGTTGCCAAAAATTACGTCTCCTTCGGAACTAATTATGGGGTCGTAAAAGCTGATAAAAGTTCCCGGTTCTCCTGCTTTATTTAGAATCGAAAAATTGCCTCCCGAAGCAAAGAGAGCATCTCCAGAAATAATACCATCGCTAATTAATTTTAAATCCCCTACCGCTTGGAAAGCTACTCCTGGATAATTTAGGGCAAAAATATCTATATTTCCCGAAGCTTCTAAAGTTAAATCGCCTCCAGAAACAGCCCTAAAAGGATAATTACCATCTCGAATAATTAGGCTGTTTTCTGCTTGCAGGTTTAAATTTACTGTTGTTTGTAAATTAGTTTCTGCTAAAGTCAGATTTTCTGCTGCTTTTAAGGCGATATTTCCTGCATTTATAGTCGGTATTTGCCTATTATTAGCTAAATCGTAGCGGGGAGAAGCTATGGCAATATCTCCATGATTTACTGGCAATTGATTCGATTTTAAAACTACCTGACCTTCCCCGTTAATTTCTATAGTATTAGCCTGGGAAACTCCGGTAGCTGTTAACAGTTCTGGCAGGGAAAGTGGAGAGATATGGTTGGGGTTTTCCAAACTAGAATTAACCGGGTCTATTTCTAAACTTAATAAATGACCAGGTTGGCTGATTCTTACTAATTTTTCTCCTGTAACGGTTTGGATGTTGAGGTTTCCTTGGGGCGCGGCCAGATTTCCCGTATTAACTACAGTACCTCCTAAGAGAGTTAAACTTTCTCCCGAATTGACGGCTAAATTGCCAAAATTAACAATACTGCCTGCCCGAGGATTTTCAAATTTAAAAGCACTGGGAGTTCCCACCAGATTCGACCAATTATTATTTCCAATAGCTTCAAACCAATTATTATTGCCAAAACCGATACCGGTAGCGGTAGTCGCCGTAAAAGAAGCGGGGACGTTTAAACTGGCGTTATTGCCAAAAACAATGCCTGCTGGATTGATTAAAAATAAGTGAGAATTACCGTCAGTAACAGTTATTAAACCGTTAATAAAAGAAGGATTGTTAGCGTTAATTCTTCCTAAGATGTTTTCTATATTTGGATGAGAGATAAAGTTAGCAGTTTGACCGGTATCGAGGTTAAATTGCTCGAAACTGTGAAACAGATTATTTCCCGAGGCGGTCCCTCCATCAATGTTAAATAGGCTTCCATCTGGAGAGGTGACATTGGTGCGGGTACCGTCCTTTGCCGGGATAATGGGTTGAGCGATCGCTTTTTGAGGTTTCCACTGGTATTGAACTAGATTAGTCAGCAGCAGGCAACTTAGCAGGACAGTGCTTTGAGATGGTGATTTTTTCGAGGCCATAAGGTTTAACTTAATCGTTCTCTTAGAAGTTTAACCCAAAGAAAGATAACAGACAAAAAGCAAAAGGGAAGAGATGTTAAGGGAAAAGGGTATAGCTGCCAAATTTTTCCCATTCCCCGTTCCCCATTCCCCATTCCCCATTTCTCAAAATTAAAAAAAGTCTTTTTACACAAATACAGGCAAAAAGACTTTTTGAGAACTAAAAATGCGAAAATACTTGTTTAATTGCTAATAGTTAAGCGAACTCTAGGATTAATTAAAGTTACTCGACTGCTATCTACTAAAAAAGTGAAAAAACCGCGATCGCTAACCCTTTTTAAACTCTCTGCAGCATCGCTAACATTTTGCGTATATGTCACCAACAAAAAGTTTTTACCGTTGTAAGAAACCAAACCGATATCCCGAGCTAACAACCTTTGTAACTCCGCCGCTATTTCCGGTCTTTCCGAATAATCTACTAACACCGCATAACCTGCTCCCAGATTAGTTATTGGCGGTCTCGGGTTCGTTGACGGGGTGGCGTTTCCTTCAACTACATAAGCGGGCAACCGGAGCGTATCCTCGACGTATCGCCGCCAATCATCTGCTAGGGCTGGGTCTCGAAACCCACCAACCCGGGCAACAACGCGATCCACATAGCGACAAAGACCTATATCTATATCATTCGGCAGCCTGCCGATCGCCACCTGCTGGCTTTCTGGAGTTGGAGTAGATATCAACACCAAATACTCCCCTGGAGCCGGTGGTTGGCAATTATTGACTATTTGCTGTGCCATAGCATAATTTGGCTTAATTGTCAAGGATATTAGAGAAAAAAGAGCCGCCGCCATTAAATTTGGCCAGCGATCGCCTTTTTCCCTAGGCGTTTTTGGTCTCATAGGACCAAAAACGACTGATTTTGAGGTTGGCCCTTTATAAATCATGGTTCAAGATTGCTGCATAGAAGCTGGATCGAGAGATGCGATCGGGTCAGCTATTGTTTCCGAAGGTGCTTTAAACTCCCCTTTAATTACATACTCCAGGCGCAATTTTAACCAAGTAATAAATTGAGGATTTGTCGAAATAATAGCAGCCGCCGGTTGGGGGCATTTTTCCTTATTTTCTGCCATTTCTGGTGCTTCTAAAAAAGCTGGATTTTTTACCAACCAGAAATCAATTTCTTTTCCTTTTTCTTCGTAATCTCGCCTTCTTTCCCTCAAAACTTCATCCAATGGCTCCTCTTCAATGAGAAATTTTTGGCTGGCTAGAACGTAGTAATAAGTTGGCATAACTGGGAATTGTTAGTTGTTAGTTGTCAGTTTTCAGTTGTTAGTTGTTAGTTGTTAGTTGTCAATTAACCATTAACAATTAGCCATTAGCTATTCAGATTTAAACTTGCCCTGGATAGCTTCTTTGATTTCGCGGACGGCTCGGTCTAATCCTGCTAGCACTGCCCGAGAGACAATAGAATGACCGATGTTTAGTTCTTCCATTCCCTCCAGACAAGCAACTGGATAGACGTTTAAATAGTTGAGGCCGTGACCGGCATTAACTCGCAGTCCCGAAGCGATCGCTATTCTACACCCATCAGCCAATAAAGCTAACTCTTTTTTCCGATCCTCCTCATTTTTGGCCTCAGCATAACGCCCCGTATGCAGTTCGATAAACTGGGCCTTAATTTTTGCCGATGCCTCAATTTGGGCAACTTCTGGATCGATAAACATACTGACGGGAATACCCGCCCCTTGCAACTGGGCCACTATTTCCGTAAGTCCAGAGATATTGCCAGCAACATCCAAACCACCTTCAGTAGTAATCTCTTCGCGGCGTTCGGGGACTAGGGTAACGTAATCTGGTTTGAGGTCCAAGGCGAGCGCCAGCATTTCCTCAGTAGGGGCCATCTCCAGATTGAGATGAGTCATCACCGTCTGTCGCAAAAGACGGACATCTCGTTCTTGAATGTGACGGCGGTCTTCCCGCAAGTGGGCCGTAATGCCATCTGCCCCGGCAAATTCTGCCAGAGTGGCAGCGGCAACGGGGTCTGGTTCTATCCCTTGTCGGGCTTGTCTAATAGTGGCAACGTGGTCTATGTTGACGCCAAGAGTAGGCAACTTCAATACCTCCTAAGTAATTAACAAGTTCCCAATTAACAAGTTCCCAATTAACAATTAACAAGTTCCCAATTAACAAGTTCCCAATAGCAATCCTATTTTATTTTTTTCCACAATCTTGCCGCTTTTTGGGAATGGGGAATTGGGAATTGGGAATGGGCAATAGTTTCGGAGCTTTTTTCTAGTTTTTTAATTTTTACAACCTGGGAACGGATTGCTAAATTATTAATTGGGAAAAGCTCTTGACAAAGCTTTTTTAATTTGTTAAGCTGAAATCGATATAGGGAGCATCTCATGTTGGCAAAAAGATAAAATAAGGTACGCAATTGACAATTGACAAAAATCGGTTAAGGTGTGCGCACGCTCGATCGCAACTCCTTACGGACCAGCTTCGGTAGGCAACGCTTTGCGTTTTTGGGTTTTTACTTGCATTGAGATGCACCCTCGATATATTCCTCCATTACACTGATTTTAAGCTACTCAAAATCAAACATAGTTACATCATCTTCGCCTCCCATTTTCTCCTCAATAGTAGATTGGCGACGGGTGATGATAGTGTCCTCATCGGGTCTAGCGTCTATTTTGGCAGCAGGCGAGCGCTTACCTAGTTTACCATCAGGAGTTTTAACCGTTGCCTTCCCTTGCTCATCTTCGGAGATCGTCACCTGTAACTTAGGTCCAGAAGTGCCCAACCGGAGGATCGTACCATCTTTTACAGCCACCTGTACTATCGGTTCCCCATTAACATAAGTGCCATTAGCACCAAAATTAATAATTTCCCAGCCATAAGGTTCCTTCCAAAGTTCCACATGATGGCGAGAAACTACAGCGCTATAAATAACAACATCGTTATCGTTAGCTCTGCCAATACGAATAACAGATTCCGATTCAAAAGTCCAGCTTTGAACCGGCAAGGACTGGGTTGGATGCATCAAAGTTAAGACTATCACTAATAGTATTTCTGATAAGTGTACGCTAGTTAGCAAGACTCAAATTTTCTTCCCCAGCATCAGTCTAGTCATACATTAGACCGCTCTTCGAGTATCTTATTAGGGCAATTAGAATTTAGCCTATTTACGAATCTTTGGGTTGATTATCTGGAGCCGCTTCATCCGTTTTCTTCACATCTGTTTCCGGTTCAGAGGCATTCTTGGCCTCCACTTCCGGTTCAGAGGCATTCTTGGCCTCCACTTCCGGTTCAGAGGCATTCTTGGCCTCCACTTCCGGTTCAGACGCATTCTTGGCCTCTGTTTCCCGTTCAGAGGCATTCTTGGCCTCCACTTCCGGTTCAGAGGCATTCTTGGCCTCTGAAGCTGCATCCTGCCGAGATTTAATACCACCAATCATCTCTTTAGCTTTTTCCGTTACCTCTTTAATTTGATTCTCGAACTGATTCGATGTTTCTCCCGCATTTTCCCCGCTTCCATCAGAAACATCCTGAGAACCCTGTTTTAGTTCCTGATGCTGTTCCCGAACTTTTTCCTTAATTTCTCCCGCTTTTTGTTGAGCTTCCGTCGCCAAAGTTTGGGCTTTCTCCTTAATTTCCTCCGCTTTTTGTTGAGCTTGCTCCTTTACCTGTTGAGCTTTACCTTGAAAGTTCTCCGTCCATCCTTGACTGCCTCTTCGCATTGACTCAATATCTTCTTTAGTCTTCTGCAGATCCTCCTCTAAATAAGCGGTCGCCCGAGCGATCTTGTTACCGAGTCCCGAAGCATAGAGAGATGCGGCAAGCACCGCCCCATCTGCCACAATAACTCGCTTATTACCAGCGCTGGAGATACTCTCTGGCGACAACAAATATAAACCCTTCAGCATACCTTTCCATCCCTCATACCTATATAGTAGGTTGACTACTGCACCTGTTCTGATATTAAAGAGGTAGTCTGCTAACCAGCCTACTTTATTGCCCGCATCCGTCCAGATTTCGCTGCCGATCGCCACCACCTCATCCTCCGGCTCTTCTTGTGCGGGACCATCGGGACTGACATTTGCTAAAATCGCATCAGCACCGATCGCATCGATTTCTTCCCAACTCAAATACTGTCTCTTGTCGCCAAACAATTCCAACTTACAACTAACACCTGCGACCCGATTTCCTTGGCAATTTAACCACAATTTATCGACCCGTCCCTGATTTTTTACCGTATTTTTATCAAAGACAAGTCGTCTTAGCAATTGACTTTGTTTGATAATTTCTGGAATCTTATTCATACATACTTTCCTTGTTTAATTTAGTTAACTTTGTTCCGATGCATTTCTTGGGGCTTTCCCTGCCCTCAATTACCCATTACCCCACCAATATTTATTTTCAAAAACACATAGCAACCCTCTAATCGTCCGGTCAAAAAATCGTTGAGGATTGCTTAACCATCTTTTTTTCAATCGGTCTTAGATTCTGATTAACTCCCTTTTATTCCTTTCTAATCTGCATATTTTCAGTTCTTTCTTCTCCCTGTTTTTCTTTTTCTCCCTGCTCTGTTTTAGTCTCCCTCGATTTAAATCCTAACTTAGTTTTAGGCGGCTCCTTGTCAACATTAATTACTATTTTCGGACCGCTACCAGCCAGTTCTATTTCCATTCCATCCACCACTGGAGCATTAGCGATCGCCTTACCATTTAAGTATGTCCCGTTCTTACCTAAGTTAATAATTACCCAATTCCCATTGACGTATTTCAACTCGACGTGATTGCGGGAAACTACCGAACTATAAAGAACTACATCATTTTCAGGAGAGCGTCCAATAGCGATCGCCACTTCCTCTTCAAAATTCCAAGTTCTGACTGGCGTTGACTGTAGTGGATGTAGCAGTGTTAGCTTAATCACATTGGCAGTTTTATAGTTAAATTTTTCTTAGTCAATCAAAATTTAGCACCCCACCCAAACAGTCAATAACCTCTTTATTGACTCTCGATTTTTCCCTCTCATTTTTCATTTTTTTCAATTAGTTCAATGGTGCAATTTTCAACAAAAAAGAGACCAAATCTCCCTTACCCAGAGAAACGCGATCGCCTTGTCGCAACCGATGTCTATTTCCTTTTGGCAAAGGGGTGTTATTGATATAAGTTCCATTAGAACTGCCCGCATCTTCAATATAATAGCTATCTCCTTCCACCCTAATATCAGCGTGGAGCCTCGAAACCACCTCCGCATCTGGAAAACCCGAGACATCAATATCTGGGGGCACCCTATCGTTAGGCTTCCCCATATGAATTACTGGTAAATTAGTCGGTAGTTCTATTTGGGTATTAGTGCGGATGTGCAGTAATATTACCGACTGCTGCTGCAATTGAGTGCTAGCTGGATGAACCGAGCTAGGCCCAGGAGAGGCTTGCGCTTCTTCCTCCTCTTTTTCTTCCTGCTCTTTTTCGGGATACTCTGTCGATGGGGCCGGAGCTGGAACGGCAGAACTCTCCTCCTCCTCCGAAGCAACCGAAGGCTCCCTGGCTATAGGTTCTGCTTCCTTTGAAGGCTCCATCGGTGCTAAATCCGGTACAGAGCCCGAGGATACCACCGTTACTTCCACAGGAGCCTCTGAAGTTTCTGCTGCATCTGGAGGCTCTACCGGGCCAGATACCACCGTAGCTAGTACCGAAGCATCGGGTTTGTCTGGCCTTTGGTTTTGTTCCTCGCCGCCCTTAGACCTCAAGTCCACACCGCACTGACCGCAAAAGGCCGCATCTGCCTGAACGGTAGCACCACAGTTAAAACAAGTGGTAGTAGCAGGTAAAGGAGTTAAGCAAGCCTCGCACTGAGTTGCTCCATCAGGATTTTGGTGATTGCAATTGGGACAGACAATCATTCTTGGTTTCTCCTCGTTCTCCTTAACTATTGGCCAGAGTAATTTTAGACCTTTTTTGCCTTAGTGGTCTTAATTTTACCACCTAGTGAATTACCAACACCAAATCAAAGATTCTCGTCTATCGCCCAAGTTCCAGTCTTAAAAACTACCTAATAGGTTCAGACAAACACGCCCAAATTACCTTGAGGGATACACGGGTACCTCAAATAGTTAAACGCTAACTCCCGTCAGCAACCACCAGAGTTCTCCTTTTGGTTGGATCGAGCGAGAGGGATAGTTCGTCTCGTCTCCTTCTTCTGCCAAAATTTGGTCTAAAGCTGCTTGTTTGGAAGCTCCTGCCACCACAAAGGCAACGCAGCGAGCTTGATTGATTAAAGGTATCGTGAAAGTAAGCCGAGGTTGGTCTCCTTTGGCCCCCACCGTAACGAGGCGATCGCTTACCTTTAAAGCATCTGTCTGAGGAAATAGGGACGCTGTATGGCCATCATCTCCCATGCCCAAGAGAATTAAATCGAAACTGGGAAACTCTCCCGGGGACACTTGAAAAAACTCTTGCAACTCTGCCTCGTGTTTTGCCGCATCCGCCGCAGGAGCTCCCCCCGTAGTAGGAATGGGGTAAATATTGGCTTTTGGAATTTCTACTTTATCCAGCCACAATTCCCTGGCCATTTTTTGATTGCTTTCGGGACTATCCGCCGGGACATAACGTTCGTCCCCCCAAAACACATAGATTTTCTCCCAAGGCAAATTTTCCGATGCTAAAGCTTCGTATAAAGGTTTCGGGGTACTCCCACCCGACAAAGCAATGGTGCATCTGCCTCGTTCTTTAACAGCCTCTTGCATTTTGGACAGGCATAATTCGAGCGATCGCTCTATTAGTGCCTCTTTATTTGGCAGTACCTCCACTCTTTTTTCTACTTTCATAGTCATTCTGGTATAACTTACCTTAATACTTTTCTTCTTAGTAAAAAAATTCTTAATTATTTTAGCCTCGTTCGAGACAAAGAAACTCAACTTCAAGAAAAATTAACATAGTCTTCATATTTGTTAAGCAGTCAAGCTCCATAAAAATTATATGTTAAACTAATATTAGCTCGAAGTATTATTCCCATTAATGGCTCATAGGCGCTCTTCCAGGCATCCAATTCCCCATTCCCCAACCCAAAAACCCAACTAAAAAACTATGTCACCTCAAAAAAAACTTCCTCTAAAAGTCCGTTATACTAGAGCAAAATTCCGTCATTTAGCCAGTCCCTTACTCTGGTTTCCTTTAGGAATTATCTGTCTCCTTGGAGTATTTATCTGGGAGCTGTCAGTCAATCCAGAATTGCTAGAAGAAGAGCTGGCAGGAGAAAATGGCGAGACAGGAGAAGAACTGTCTGCAGCTGAAATAAGTGCCATTGCAGCGGATATAGACTCATCCGAGTTTCTTCTACAAGAACTGGAGTCCAATGCACCAAAAAAACAACCGATCGCCCTGCCCAAAGCTATATTAGAAGACTATATTGATGAAAATGGTCGAACTCTAACCCTACTGGAAAAAACAGAAAGAGAACTTTATTCCATCTACGAGAAAATTGGTAGGGAAGAAAGTACGGGAATTTTAACGGGAGAAAACCCCAACAATAACAGTCTGCTGAATTTGGGAACTACCCCAGAAACAGGAGAATCTTCAGCCCAAGGCATCAACAATCGATTGCCGCCCCCGAGTTTCAATCTATCTAGCCCCGAAAATCTAAGAGAAAATCGTCAAAATCGGCGACGTCCCTTGGAAGCTGCAATGCAAGAATATCTCGACTCTGACGACTCTAGGGACGATCGCCAAAGGGGCAATTATAACTCCCAATTGTATGAAAGTCAGGAAGATTTAAGAAGGGATTCTGCCAACTTTCCTATAAACAATTCTCAGTCATCGGGCCCTTTGCCAAACAATCCCAATTATTCTAGTCCTGGAGTAGGAATAAATTCTGAGGATCGACCTTACTATATCGATCGCTCTAGTGGCTATGGCAATAACCAAAACCAACCCTACTACACTAATTTTAACGGCAACCAAACTCTGGAAACTCCACAAAACCAGCCCTACTATAACAACAATTCCTGGCAAAGCCAACCCACTCAAATAAACGTTCCCAACCTAGTACCCGTAGTGCCCAATAATACTAATTTACCGAGCAATCCCTATTCGAGAAACTCGGGAAATTACCCCTATTCGGCAAACCAAGGAGATCCACAACTTCAGCAAAACCAAGTCAATAACGGCGCTAATTATTATCAAAGAAATAATGGGGCAACTCAACAACCTCAACCCTATAATAATTCCCAATCGAACCCTTTTAACAGGCGATTTGGAGAACAAAATGACCCTTTTAACAATAGGTAGTGGTTAGTGGTTAATTGTTAATTGTTAATTGTTAATTAACGAGAAGCCCGCATTAATAAAAAGATAGCAACTCCCAGACCAAACATATTAGGCAACCACCCCGCCAAAAAGGGAGTTAAAATGCCTTTTTGCCCCATTGCACCGGTGATAAATCCCAATAAATAATAGGAAAAAATAATTATCACGCTAATACCGAAGCTAGTAGCCTTGCCTGTACGCTGGGGCCTGCTACCCAAAGCTGCGCCCATCAATCCAAACACTACGCAGACAAAAGGCAAAGCATATTTTTGTTGAATTCGCACTTGAGTTTTAACTACCTTTTCATAATTACCGCTGAGGCGCATTAACTCTAAATATTCGTAAGCTTGAACCAGATTCATTTCCGAATAGCCGCGCCCTCTCTGGGCTAAATCTATGGGAGTTCGAGGAAGTTGTAGTTGTTTGTGACCGAATTTAACAATTTCGCGATAAGAACCGTCGGAAGATACGAGATAAACAGTACCGTCGTAGAGATTCCAGGTACTTTCTGCCGAATTCCAGCTAGCCGAGTTTGAGGAGACAATTTGTTGGATGCCGTACTGGGAGCGATCGACAATTGTAACTCCTTTCATCAATTTACCGTCAAAATTTTCGGCGTAGAAAAGGCGAGTAAGGGTGGTATATTCTTTGCCGTTGGGAGGCTTGATTTTCCCAAATTCGGGATAAAAAATATTCTGTTCGCGAAAAGGAAGCTTTTCTCCATCGAGGGCTTTTTCTAAGGTAACAGAAGCTCGATAATTAGCGGCGGGGACTATGACCTCGTTAAAAGCAAAGGTCATACCCGTGACAACTATACTCAGCAGCAAGGCGGGTACTGCCAGACGATAGATGCTAACCCCACAACTGCGCAAGGCAACTATTTCGCTGTCGCTAGACATCCGGCTGTAAACCATCAGAGTAGCTAAGATTATGGACATGGGGAATGCCAGAACGATAAATTCTGGCATTTTTAAGAGAAAGACTTCGGCGGCGATCGCCATCGATAATCCCGACTCGGCGACTTTGCGGACTAATTCAAACATCGCCCCGATAGTTACCCCCAAGGATGAAAACAGCCCTACACCAAACAAAAATGGTCCTATTAGCTCTTTGAGAATGTAACTATCCATCACTGGAATTCTCGGTTCCAGCCAGGTTAGGGAATTAACAGATTTAGAAAGGTTCACTCTCATTTAAAATCGGGTTAGGTTGGTTTACAGACGGTTAGATGGTTAATTGTTAATTGTCAATTGTTATTTAATACCGCTCGTCAAAATAAAAAAAATTCGATGCCGTCTTTTAGTTTAAAGCCTAAAACTATCACCTAAGTAATATTGCCTTACTAAGGGATTGCCGTAAAGTTCTTCTGGGGAGCCATTAGCTAATATTTGTCCGTCCCGCATGATATAAGCTCTGTCTGTAATTGCCAAAGTTTCCCGGACGTTGTGATCCGTGATTAAGATGCCCATCTGGCGATCGCGCAATTTGGCCACTATTTTTTGGATTTCCGACATGGCAATGGGGTCAACACCCGCAAAGGGCTCGTCCAATAACAAAAACCTTGGCCCATCTTTACCCGAGGCCAAAGCTCTAGCCAATTCGGTCCGCCGACGCTCTCCCCCAGAAACGCGATCGCCTTGAGTAGAAGCTATTTTCTCCAAGCGAAACTCTCGCAACAAAAAATGCAATCGTTCTCGCCACAGGCGGCGGGGCACTTTGCTCTGTTCCAACACCAACAGAATATTATCCCGCACGCTCAAATGCCTAAAAATACTTGGTTCCTGGGCTAGATAACCAATACCCAGTCTCGCCCGTTCCTGCATGGGCAAGGCCGTAATGTCCAAATCGTTCAACCACACGGTTCCCTGAGTGGGTTTCTCTAAACCGGTCGTAATATAAAAGGTCGTGGTTTTTCCCGCGCCGTTGGGTCCTAACAATCCTACAATTTCTCCTCGTGCCACATACAGATTAACGCGACTGACAATGACGCGCTTGCCGTAGGATTTGTGAATGTTTTCCAATACAATTTTCATAAGACTTGAGGCCAATCTCCAAAAAAAGAGCAGTCCCCTCGATAGGAGCGAAAATTTAAGGACTGATAGGGGTTTTGAAGGCTGGCTTGGGATTGAATGGGGCACCGATGGCGTTTCCTGCTGCATCTGCCTCGGAAGCAGGAACGATATAAATTGACTCTACTTGTCCTTGGTTTTCGGGAAGGGCGATAAATCTGCCCTCATCAATTAGATATGTGACTGTTTCTCCGCGAATGGTATTGCCTTCTTGGAGGATAAAAACGTCGCCACTGAGAATGATGCGGCGTTCCCTGCTGAAGTATTGAGCTTGGGCTGCCGTTGCTTGAATGCCTCGGGCGGGATAGTTGAGTTGGACGTTGCCACGGGCCGTGATGATGCCGGTTCTGGCATCGGCCTCTTGGATGTCGGAACGAACTGTCAGGCTGCTGCCTTGTCTGTTGCCCCCGGGAGGAGAACCGGGGTTAATCTGACCGTAGGCTGGCCAGGCCATCGCCCCGGCTAGAAACACTGGCCCTGCTAAGGCCAATATTTTTAATCTTAGGGCTCTTGGTAGTTGAGGGAGTAGCATAATCGTGTTGCTTAAATCGATAAGGTTAAAATGGCCTGCATGGCCGCTACAAATCTAAAACTATTAACCAATCATACCAACAGGATCCCGGTAGTTCCTCAAGGGCGATCGCTTTGTCCCCTTCTAGTAAAAACTATTTTTAATTTTTGATTTTTCCCAAAATTTCAGTAATCTTACAGTTGTATTTTTCTAATATTTATCGTACAAAAGCAGTTAAGCGAGATAAAATTTGGTTTTTATAAAAGATAAAAACAGGCGAACTACCCTTCGACAAAAGCTTACAAAAAATCGAGAAGCTTATTAATTTTTCTGAATCGTACAATCATCAATAATTATAGCTTTTCCGTAATATTTCGGTAGTCAAAAGCCAAGTTATTTGTTATGATAAAACCCCAATTTTAAGAATTCAAACATTAATCAAAAGTCTCCGGAGAGTTTAACTAAATCGAGAAGAAATAGCCAGATTAAAAAATGCAAAACTTTTTGATGGAGACTGGCTGATGGCTTCCGAATTTGATATCTTACAACCCTTTTTCAACGAACAATATTATCTAAATACATATCCAGATGCCCCAGGCAGTTTTGCCTCTGGATGGGAACACTTCAAAGCAGTAGGCCTCCCGGAACACCGGAGCCCCAGTTCCGGTTACGACGCGGCCTATTATCTGACCCAAGGCATTGACGACTTTGGGGCCAGCGGCCAGAGAGACCTAATAATGGCCCTGGATGGGGACGATATTATTAGGGGCTATGGTGGAGCAGATGAAATTTACGCCGGCAATGGCAACGATATTATTAACGGCGGGCCCGGTGCCGATACCATGAACGGCGAAGGGGGCGACGACCTCTACATCGTTGATGACGCTAACGATGTCGTTAACGAAACAGCTAACAATGGTACCGATATCGTTCGCTCTTCCGTTACTTATAACTTAACGGGCAATATCGAAAACCTCACCCTCACTGAAAACGGCGATATCAACGGCACTGGCAACAATAGCGATAACCGCATCACCGGTAACGGCGGTAACAACCTACTTATAGGCGGCAACGGCACCGACACCTTGGTAGGTAACGCGGGCAACGACACCGCCAACGGAGGCGATGGTAACGATATTCTCAACGGCGGCGACGGTAACGATATCCTCAACGGTTGGACAGGTGTCGATACGATGGTTGGTGGGGCAGGAGACGATATTTATGTAGTTGACAACACTAACGATGTCATCTACGAAGCCGTTAACGGCGGCACCGATGTTGTCAACTCCAGCGCTAGCTATAATTTAAGAGGTAACATCGAAAACCTCACTCTCACGGAAAACGGCGATATCAACGGCACTGGCAACAATAGCGATAACCGCATCACCGGTAACGGCGGTAACAACCTACTTATAGGCGGCAACGGCACCGACACCTTGGTAGGTAACGCGGGCAACGACACCGCCAACGGAGGCGATGGTAACGATATTCTCAACGGCGGCGACGGTAACGATATCCTCAACGGTTGGACTGGTGTCGATACCATGAGCGGCGGGGCAGGAGACGATATTTATGTAGTTGACAATACTAACGATGTCATCTACGAAGGCGTTAACGAGGGTACCGATGTCGTAGTTTCCACCGCTAGCTACACTCTTGCCAGCAACAATCTCGAAAACCTTACACTAACCGGCAACGCTAACATTAACGGCACCGGCAACAATAGCGATAACCGCATTATCGGCAACGACGGTAATAATATCCTGGAGGGGGGACTCGGCAGAGATGTGCTGAGAGGCAACGGCGGTAACGATACCTTCGTTATCGGCAAAAACGCCGGCGGCGCTACCGCAGCAGGGGCAGATATCATAGTTGACTTTACCAACGGCGCAGATTTAATCGAACTAACGGGCGGTTTGAGTTTTGAGGATTTACAAATCTTTGATAGCAGCGCAGGAGACACCGTAATTAAAGATCCAAGCACCGGAGAATTTTTAGCCTTGGTAAAAGGGGTTAGCAGCAGCACCATAGATAGTAACGATTTTGTAGTGGAGATGCAGGCGTTACCGGCAGAGATTACCAGCAGTACGGTGAAGTTTACTCCCCAAGATAGCGAACAGGCGATCGCTGCTACTGGAGCTCCGAGCATTACCATCGGCACTCAGACTATTTATATCGGCACCTGGCAAAAAACTAGCATCAACCAAGACCCGATAATTGCAAGTTTCGACAGCGCCAACTCTGCTAATAATTGGGTGCGAACCGATTATGAAATGACGGGGGCCGACGGTCGGGGTTATGGTTTGTTCTGGGATGGAGACGATTTATATTCCGTCTTCAGCACCGATGGCACCCAGGGCAGCTCTAGCGAAGATTTCCGTCGGGCGGCGGCGGATGCCCAACAGTCCTGGTTGCGAAGTTACGGTCAAGGTGGCGGTGCCAAGATTGCGGTAGTTGCCAAGATTGACGAACTGACGGGGGAAATGACCGATGCGGCATTTTTATCGGCGGTGTTGAGCAACGGCGATAGTAATTCTTTGGTGGTTAACGATTTATCGGTTAACAGTACCGGGAATTTGGAAGTGAGCGCTAATTCCTGGTTTAACCCGCGCAACCCCAACGGTAGTAAAATGACTAAGGTCGGCAGCGAGGGTTCGCCTTTCGATTATACGGTGGAGATAGTTCCCGATTTGAGTCAAGTGGTTAGCACTTCTGCAGTTGGTTGGACGAGTTAGGGTCTGGGGGCTGGCGCGAGGGGAGAGATAAGGAGGACAAGGAAGAGGCTAAAACTACCTTGTCCTCCTTGTCTGGTGAAAGTCTCCCATTTACCTATTCCTCTAAAAAGCGATCGCGTCCGATATGCACTTGCCACTCAAGCACCCGGGCAGACTCGGCCAACATACCGTCTCGAATCTGGGAGCTGGTTTTGACAATTTCCCTGGCTTCCTCCAGATTTTCTGCGACGTTATGATTTCTACCCGGTGCGGAACCATTTCTACCCGGTACAGTATGATTTCTACCTGGTGCGGAACCATTTCTACCCGGTACAGTATGATTTCTACCTGGTACGGAACCATTTCT
>CAZSTZ010000155.1:0-11834 GCA_964609515.1 uncultured bacterium
GAAACCGAACTAAAAGCCATCGCCCCACCAGCAATAATTGGACTTAGCAACCAACCAGTTAAAGGATAGAGAACCCCCGCAGCAATAGGAATGCCGAGAGAATTATAAATAAAAGCAAAAAACAGATTTTGCTTGATGTTTTCCATCGTCGCTTTGCTCAATTGAATAGCCGTAACAATGCCAGTTAATTCCCCAGAAATAAGAGTAATATCTCCAGCAGCGATCGCCACATCGGTTCCCGTTCCAATCGCAATGCCAACATCAGCTAAAGCTAACGCTGGAGCATCGTTAATACCATCCCCAACCATCCCTACAATTCTCTTAGTATCCTTCCCAATTTTCTCCTCTTTAATCTGTTTCACAATCTCCGCTTTTTGCTCCGGCCTGACATCGGCAAAAACTCGATTAATGCCAACCTCATTAGCAATAGCTTCGGCAGTTTTCTGGTTATCTCCCGTTAACATTACTACTTCCATTCCCATGTTCTGCAAAGTTTTTACTACTTCCGCAGAATCCTCTTTAACCGTATCCGCAATGCCGATTAACCCTTCAATTTCTCCATCAACAGCAATCCAAGCCGTCGTTTTTCCTTCCCCCTGCCATTTATCTTGATGGGATTGTAAATTACTCGCGTCAATTCCTAAATCTTTCATCCAACGAGCCGTGCCTATTTGGATTAGTCTATCGGAGACAACTCCTTGCACTCCCATACCCCCAAAAGCCTCAAAATTTTCTGGTTCTGGTAGGGGGAAATCTGCGCCTTGTTCTTTAGCATATTCAACAATAGCCTCCGCTAAAGGATGTTCCGATTTTCGCTCCACCGCCGCTACCATTCTTAACAATTTTATCTCGTTACTATCGGCAGTTCCTCGCGCAGTAATGTAATTAGTAACCGTCGGTTTTCCTTTAGTAATCGTCCCCGTTTTATCTAAGACAATAGTATTAATTTTATGGGCGATTTCCAAACTATCCGCCCCTTTAATTAAAATGCCATTTTCTGCCCCTTTCCCAGTTCCCACCATCACCGATGTAGGAGTAGCTAATCCCAAAGCGCAAGGGCAAGCAATAATTAAAACGCTTACTGCCGAAATCGCCGCCATCGTCAGATTTTGGGTAATGGCATACCAAATAATAAAAGTGGCGATCGCTATAGCAATTACCGCGGGTACAAATACTCCGGTGACGCGATCGGCTAACTTTTGAATCGGCGCTTTAGAACCCTGGGCCTCTTTAACTAACTTAACAATCTGCGCCAAGACAGTATCTTTACCTACCCTCGCCGCCCGAAACTTAAAACTACCAGTTTTATTAATAGTCGCCCCGATGACCTCATCCCCCCGTTTTTTCTCCACCGGCACGCTTTCCCCCGTCACCATCGACTCGTCAACGGTGGAACTTCCTTCGATAATCTCCCCATCCACCGGGATTTTTTCCCCCGGCCGCACTATTACTACATCCCCGACTACTACTTCCTTAACGGGAATATCGGTTTCTTCCCCGTCGCGAACCACCCGCGCCGTTTTTGCCTGCAAACCCATCAATTTTTTAATAGCCGCCGAAGTCTGCTTTTTGGCGCGATGTTCCAGCAGTCGCCCGAACAAAATTAAAGTGATAATCACCGCCGCCGCTTCGTAGTAAACATCCGGCGCGAGTCCCCTGTCTCGGAAAAATTGGGGGAAAAACGTCGGAAACAGGGAATAGAAATAAGCCGCACCGGTACCCAGAGCAACCAGAGTATTCATATTAGTATTGCCATGTTGGATGGCTGTTCGCGCCCCCTCGAAAAAAGAACGACCGCACCAAACCATCACCGGCGTCGTCAGTATTAGTTGCAACCAGGGATTATGCAGCCAATTGGGAAACCAGGGCCAATGAACTCCCAGCATCATCGGCAGGGAACCGATAACGAGAATGGCGCTGACGATGCCTCCCACTAGGACTTTCTTTTTTAATTCCTTTTCTATTTGGAGGCTTTCGCGTTCGCCTTCCTCCCCGTTTTCCGTTTCTTCTGGCAGAGTCGCACTATATCCAGCATCGGTAACAGCCTGTTGGATGTGTTGCAGGTCCGTGGTTTGGGGGTTGTAGGCGACCTTTGCCTGGGAAGCGGCAAAGTTGACGTGACATTCTTCGACTCCCGCCACTTTGTTAACCGCCTGTTCGATCGCGTTGGCGCAAGAGGCGCAGGACATCCCTTGGATCCCCAAGTTGACGACTTGGACGCTTTCGGCATCGCTGTCTTCCGAACGTTCCGTCTCTTGTGGCGGCACCGCCTCGTATCCAGCATCGGTAACAGCCTGTTGTATTTCTTGCAGGTTGGTCTTTTGGGGGTTGTAGGCGACTTTCCCTTGGGCAGTGGCGAAGTTGACGCTACATTCTGCCACCCCCGCCAGTTTGTTAATTGCTTTTTCGATAGTGTTGGCACAAGACGCGCAGGACATACCTTTGAGTCTTAAGTAGGTTGTTTCTATTTGGGGGGTTTCTTCTTTCGGTTCCTCTTTTTTTTCTTCTAAAGGCGTGGCGCTATATCCAGCATCGCTTACTGCCTGTTGGATTTTTTCTAAGTCCGTCGTTTGGGGGTTGTAGGCTACCTCGGCCCGGGCCCCGTCGAAGTTGACTTGACATTCTTCGACCCCTGCCACTTTGTTAATCGCCTCTTCGATTTTCTTGGCACAGGCCCCACAACCCATGCCTTTTAGTTTTAAGTAGGTAGTTTCCATAAGTAGAACAGGCGTTTCGCCTGTTAATAGATTTTAGATTTAGGGCGAGATTTAAAATTAATCAACGTCATAAATAACCCTAATAAATCTAAAATAAACTCTCCAGTAAACTAGAGAGTCAAGAGGTAGGTAAATTAGATTTTAGAAATTGGGAATGGGGAATTTGTAACCCCGAGTTGTGAGTTGGGTAGAAAGGCGACAAACAACAAAAAAGCGCGATCGCTCCAAAAAGAATTTCAAGCCGCCAGTCAACATATTGGCCATCGAATCGTTCCAACCGTGGCCCCCTTAAAAGAATCAAATCAAAAGGCGATCGCTCTGGAAGCAGACCTCCCCCAACTGTAAATAAGAACAGAGAAGTCGATCGCCAGCACCGGCAAAAGTGGAGCAATTAGCTAAAATGATTAAAATACAGTCACAGCAAAGCCGCAGTTTCTCGTCGTCAACCCGAGCTTGCCCGCTCTCTGCGCGACTCAGGCCAGAAGTGCTTAAACCCTTGGGCTGAAAAAGGGCCAAATAAAATGCTAAAATTGACAAAAGTTGTTAAAAAAAACAAAAACCTGGGATGATGATGATTTTTTAGCTAGAAGGACATCTTCCATGCCCAACCTAAAATAGAAAATAGAAAATCTAAAATATAAACAGGATTAGATCGGAATGACATTAGAACAAATCCGCCAACGCTCAGAGCTGTTAGGAACTCAAGTAATTACCCGCGACGGGGCCCGTCGTCTGGGGGTGGTAAGTCAATTATGGGTGGACATAGATAGGCGGGAAGTGGTGGCCATCGGAATGCGCGACAATCTCTTGGCCGTGGCCGGACTCCCCAAATATATGTTTCTCAAAAACGTCAAAGAAATAGGCGACGTGGTTTTAGTCGAAGACGAAAGAGTCCTCGAAGACGACATCGAAGTAGAAGCTTACAGCAACTTAATAAATAGCGAGGTCATCACCGAAACCGGAGAACCTCTGGGGCGCGTTAGAGGTTTCAGGTTCGATACCGAAACAGGTCAATTAGTCTCCTTAATTATCGCCTCCATCGGCATCCCCCAAATCCCCGACCAGTTCATCAGCACCTACGAACTCGGTATCGAAGAAATTGTCAGCAGCGGCCCCAACAGGTTAATTGTCTTTGAAGGTTCCGAAGAAAGATTGCAACAATTGACCGTGGGAGTCATAGAACGCCTGGGTTTGGGAGAAGCACCTTGGCAGCGAGAGCAAGATGGAATTTACTATCCACCCACGGTCAAACCAGAAAATCAATTAGGCCCAGGACAACCTGTTGCCCCGGAACGCCGGACGGTAGTTTCTGCCCCCCAAGAGATTTGGGACGAAGATTACGAAACCGCACCCCCACCCCGCCCGGTGGTAGAAGCCAAACCAGTTTACGAAGAGTATTACGAAGAACCTCTGCCTCCCCCAGCACCTCGGGCCCGAGTGCAACGACAGCCTCTTTATGAAGATGATTATTACGAGGAAGATAATTGGAGCGAGTCTGAAAAATACGATTACGAAGAAGAACGATACGCACCACCCGAACGCAGGCCAGCTCCTGCTTACGACGACTACGAATATGAGGAACAATTAGAAAACGATGCTTGGGCAGATGATGAAGCCCCTAAACCTTATCAAGCCCCACGAGTCAATATTCCTCAAAAAAGGAAGATGCCCGAATATGAGGAAGAAGCTGGTTATTAGACGAATTACAGAAGTAGGCAAGAGGCAAGAGGCAAGAGGCAAAAGTTAAGATATTTTTAAGAAACCCGGTTTTTTCTGCAAAACCGGGTTTCTGCGCTATCCAATTGACAATTATCAATTACTCTTGTTATCTCTTTGCTGCCGCCTGCGATCGCGCCATTCAGCAGTAGTCAGATAAACAACCCCAAGGGTCACAGTCAACAGTAACCCCAGAGCGATTAAAATTAAAACGTTAACCAGTAAATATTCCATCATTATCCTCCGTTAATTGCGCGTGGGTATTTAATTGTTAATTGTTAATTATTAATTGTTAATTATTAACTACTTGCAGGCAACTCTTCGAGGATAGTAAACCTGACGTGATTAATTGCCAAACTGCCTACCGAAACCTGTTCCTTATTAACAGGAATTCCTTGGTTTTTCAGAGTTTGAAACTTAATCCCTTTGCCAATTTCCACATGATACCAAGCCAAACCCATAAAAAAGCGTAACGGATAAGGACCCCCTTCTTGAATGTCATCCGGGTTTGACTCCATCGGCACCCAACCAAAACCGGGTATGTAAAATTCCAACCAAACATGATTAAACTCTGGTTCTAAAGGTACCCCTTTACGGTCCGCAAAAGCAGGGCATTTATAACGACCCACAGTGCGACAAGGAATGCCATTAAGTCGCGCTATAGCTAATAGCAAACCGACGTATTCTCCGCAGGAACCTACACCCCTTTTAAGGACCACATCGGGAGTATCAATTTTAGCAGTTACCCCGTAAGAAAGGCGATCGTAAACGTGATTTCTAATTCTCAAAAGCTTTCGCAAAAGATTAGTTTCACCACCCGCAGCTTCTTTTGCCGCCGACATCACAACCTCGCTATTCATGGCTAAATTGTCGTTATCTACCAAATAACGAGTTTGAAATTCTGGGGGAATTTCTGGCAGTTTTTCGACGTCGAAAGGTTGGAGCTGATATTTAATAGCTCGTACTTCTAAAATAGCCTTCCAACCAAATATTCGCCGTTCCCTAGAGCGTAAAGGTTTAAATTTAAAAACAGCCACCTTTTGCCCGTTTTGAACTTCTTCGGTAAAGGGCATTCCAATAGGTAAGATTTGTCGGATTTTTTGTCGGTGAGTTTCCGCCGGCAAAGCGATGCGCCATTCCACATCTTCTAAGAAGAACTCTTCTAGCGGTTCCAGTTCTTCTACATAAGACATTTCGATGAGAAAGCCATTAGATAGAGAATAGCGTTCCTTTTCGTTGTAATAAAAATACAGGGGATGAATAAAAGAGCGATCGCGCCTGTTTAACTGATATTGTTCTATGGAGTTTGGCTCTTCCCGAATGTAAAGTTCGTCTCCTGCATAAGCAACATAAAGTTGTTCCTCTCCCGTTTCAGCATTAGTATGAAATGCCAAACCTGTCGGGCACTCAAAAGGTGTTAAAACGCTAAATTTAATTTTCCCTGTTGCTTTTTCTAAACAGTAAACTGTTTGTTCTTCCTTATCGCACAACCAGAGTTCTTCATCTCGAATTGTAATATTTTCTTGCCCAATTCCCGGAGCATAAAATCTGGTAATTTCTTTACCTGTATTGAGACTATAAACTAGAATAAAACCCGTTTTTTGAGAAGTAATATAAACAGTAGATTTCCAAACTGCTACTCCTTCCACGGGCTCTGGCAAACTAACAAAATGCTGGGGGGTTAAGGCAGTGTTGGAAATGTTATTAAGAGCGTTCGGACAGAAGTAAACGCTATTATCTCGCGTTAACCAGATCGTATCTTCCCAAATTGCCAAACCCGTGACATCAATAAATTCCCCTGTCTGATAGGGATTCAAAATGGTGGTATTGTCAGTTTTTGGGTCGATTTCTAGCACGAAACCCCTATTTTTGTCAACCGCATAAAGGGTATCTCCTGAAAAGGCCATACCATGCAGGGAGGCCACCCCTATCGGTCTTATGGTTCGCGGGCCTAGATGTTGGCCTGAGAAAGTTGGTTGTTGGACGTTCATAAGTTATTCAAAAATTAAAAGCTAAAGTTAGTTTCCCTTTGGAGAATCTTAATCGATGTAATGGTACTGGCCCAGATTTTCTGGGTAACTCGATCGTTAGCGAGCGCTAATTATTTTTAATACCAAAACTAATACTCAAAATTCTACTTATTTTTATTTTTGAGGAATTGTTTTTTGTGAATTGCTTGCCATAGCAGGAACTAAGCTAAGGCGCAAATAAAGATGCACAATTAATGCATGTCTCTTGCCAGATGAGCTCTTGCCTTCAGCTCAAATCTCGATGGGTAGTTTAAATGCCTAACAGCTTATTAGTGCTGTCGAGTTTAAGACAAAATTCCTTTGGAGAAAGAAAAATAAAGCTTTCAAGGGGTGCATTTAAAAGGTGAAGTAAAATAAAGTCAAACCAAATAATAGTTAATTAGTGGATTGATAAATATGCCTTTCAAATACCTACCAGCTATGGCCGCAGGTTGCCTAGCTTTGTCTATAACAACAATAGCGAGCTTTAATTCCCAAAGCAATGCCCGAGCTGAAAATACTCCTCTGTGGGAGGGCGATCGCTCAAAACTGACCGCCAATAACATACACCCGCTCGTTGCTCAAGGAATTTTCAATTCCGAACCATCGGGCAAAGAAGAAATAGAAAACAGCCGTTGGAATCAATTTACCGCACCGGATAAAGGAATCCCAGGGAGAAGAGAAGGAGGAGGAACTCGCGGCCCCAGTCTCACTGCCTTAATTCCCCAAACATTAATGGGACTAACAGTAGCAGGAAGGCCAACATTTTATTATTACGTTTCTACGCCTCTGAGAAACAGCACGATAGAATTTGAATTGGCCGATGAGGATGATAATACAATTTACAAAACCAGTTTCAACATGAACACCCCTGAAGGTGGCATCTTTAGCATCAGCATTCCAGAGACCGAAACCTCTCCTGTATTAGAAGTAGGTAAAACTTATCGTCTCTACTTAACGGCGAGCAATGCTGACGGTAGCTTTTTAGATTTAGTCACCGGTTGGGTCAAGCGGGTAGAACTCAGTCCCAGTTTAATGACAAAGCTCGAAGGAGCTAACCTGGAAGACAGTTTGGACGTTTACGAGGGCGAGGCTATCTGGTACGATGCTCTGGCCGCTTTAGGCGAGTTACGCCGCTCTAATCCTGGGGACGTGGAACTCGAATTAAAGTGGAACCAACTTTTGAAGGAAGTGAAGCTCGACCCACTAGCGCAACAACCTTTTGTAAAAACTCAATTAGTTTCTGAGTAATAGATTAAGCTAAGGCCCTGGTTTCGTGTTAGGCGATCGCTCCCGTATTAAATCAATATCAACCCACAATCAACAGCTAAAGTTCTCTATGAGCTGGAGTTTCAGTTTGACAAAAACTCGCTTTCTTTTATCAATTTCCAGTGCCTTCTTGATGGCAGGTTTACCTGCTCGCGATGCTTCCTGTCAAACTCTGGATGTTGTCCGCGATGCTGCTAAGACTCCCAAGCAATTCCATTTTGGAAATAAGCAGCTCCATCAAAACCTAGCTCCATCTTTGGATTTTTATGGGCTCCAGACGGTACAAAACCTGCCCAATCAACAACCAGGCCAAAATCCCGATTTGCCTAAAGGACCGCTGCCATCTGAGAATCCAGTACCCGATCCCAATCGCGATCGCTTTCTTCAACCCCTGCCCCAACCTACGGAACCGGAACCTCCAGAAATTCCCGACCTTGAAGGAGTACCGCCAGAACAACCTCTCCCAGAACAACCCGATGCGGTGCTTGAAGTCACCGACATTGAAGTGGTAGGGAGTACGGTTTTGACCCCAGAAGAAATAGAAGCCATTGTCAGGCCCCTAGAAGGCCGGGTGGTTTCTCTGGCCCGGCTAAGACAGGTGGGAGATACGATTACTGAAATTTATCTCGAACGGGGCTACATCACTTCTCGGGCTATTTTACCTCCCCAAACTGTAGTTGATGGGGTTGTAAAAATTGAAGTCTTAGAAGGGATTCTCGGAGAAATTCAGATAGAGGGTTTAAACCGATTAAATCCTTCTTATTTAAAAAGCAGAATTAGACTTGGGGCAGACAAGCCTTTAGATACTGCCTCCCTAGAAAATCAACTCCGCTTGCTCCGGGCCAATCCTTTATTGGAAAATGTGGAAGCTAGTTTGCGAGCTTCCCAAAAGGAAGGAGAAAGTATTCTCATAGTTCGGGTAACTGAAGCCGATCCTTTTGATGTTAGCGTCAATATCGATAACTATTCCCCACCAAGCGTCGGTTCGGAACGGGCAGGCGTTACTGTGGTTCATCGTAATTTAACTGGCAATGGAGATTTATTTGTTGCTTCTTATAACAGTGCGGATTTAATTGGCGATGGCGATTCGGAAGTTTTTGATTTTATCTACAATTTGCCAATTAATGCGATCAATGGCACCGTCCAATTAAGGGCAGCCCCGAATCGTAATAGCATCACTCAAGCTGAGTTTAGGGAATTTGATATTAGCGGCAATACTGAGGTTTACGAGTTTAGTTACCGCCAACCTTTGGTAAGAACGCCCGTGCAGGAGTTTGCTGTTTCTTTGGGATTGAGCTATCAACAAAGCGATACTTTTGTGGCCGGGGAATCTTTTGGTTTTGGTGCGGGGCGCGGCGAAGGTGATGGGACTAATACTTCTACGGTGATTAAATTTGGACAAGATTATTTGCGAAGAGACCCCGGAGGTGCTTGGGCTTTGCGATCGCAATTTAATTTAGGGGTAGATCTATTCGATGCCACTGTCAACAGCGAACCAATTCCAGACGGTCGCTTTTTTAGCTGGCAAGGTCAGATCCAGAGGATACAAAGACTTAGCGCCAATCATTTGTTAATCGTTCAAAGCGATGTCCAACTTTCTACTATTGCTTTATTGCCATCGCACCAGTTTGTTATTGGCGGCGGTCTTTCTTTAAGGGGCTACCGACAAAACGTTCGTTCTGGGGACAACGGTTTCCGCTTTTCTATTGAAGACCGAATTACTTTCGAGCGGGATGATTCTGGTTTGCCTACGATTCAGTTTATCCCTTTTATTGATGCCGGGGCCGTTTGGAATAACGGCGATAATCCCAACAACGAGTTTTTACCCAGTCAAAGATTTTTAGTTGGTGCCGGTATGGGGGTGATGTGGCAGCCAGTTCCTCAATTTAACGTCCGTCTCGATTATGGCATTCCTTTAATAGACCTCGACGATCGCGGCAATAACGCTCAGGATTCGGGGTTTTATTTTAGCGTCATTTTTCGTCCCTAAAGCTGTTTAGTTCTGGGGCCAGAACATCAGGGTCAGCTATTTAATAATTTTTAAAAATCTTCGGAGAGGGACTTTCAGAGCGATCGCTTCTTTTGTGATAAAAATTAACATTTTAGAGCTTAACTTTATTTCGGTCCCACAAAAACCAACTTTAGAGGGGATTTGGGCGATCGCTTATTTCCACAACCAAAACCCTAAAAGTCTTTCCTAACCTAAATTTCAGCAGCCCGACATTGTTGTTAGGGCCATTATTTTTTCCCATTTATTTTTATATTGTAACTATTTTTATTAAAAACTTATTAAAGAAAAATTATCGAAGAAAAATTAGGTTAAAAGTAGGATTAGCGATCGAAATAAATCCCATTTCAAAAGCAAATAAAGGCCAAGCCTGGGGCGATCGAAGTCCACCCGAAAGGGCCATTCGATAAAAACCTACTTATAGGAGAAGCAAAAATGAAACTATCAGTTTATGGAAAAGGTGGTATCGGAAAATCCACAACTAGCTGCAACATCTCAGTTGCCCTAGCAAAGCGGGGCAAAAAAGTGCTGCAAATCGGTTGCGATCCCAAACACGACAGCACCTTTACCCTCACTGGTTTTTTAATACCCACCATCATCGACACCCTGCAAGAAAAGGACTACCACTACGAAGACATTTGGCCCGAAGACGTCATTTATAAAGGCTACGGCGGCGTAGATTGCGTCGAAGCCGGCGGGCCGCCGGCTGGAGCGGGTTGCGGCGGCTACGTCGTGGGCGAAACGGTAAAACTGTTAAAAGAGCTAAACGCCTTCGACGAATACGAAGTAATCCTCTTCGACGTGCTAGGAGACGTAGTATGCGGCGGCTTTGCGGCCCCTCTGAACTATTCCGATTACTGCACCATCGTCACCGATAACGGTTTCGACGCCCTCTTTGCGGCCAACCGAATCGCTGCCTCCGTCCGGGAGAAGGCCCGCACCCACCCCTTACGCCTGGCGGGATTAATTGGCAACCGCACGTCCAAACGGGATTTAATCGAGAAATATATAGAAGCAGTACCGATGCCGGTACTGGAAGTGCTGCCTCTAATTGAAGACATTCGGGTATCCCGCGTCAAAGGCAAAACCGTATTCGAGATGGCCGAAACCGATCCTTCCCTCAGCTACATCTGCGACTATTACTTAAATATTGCCGACCAAATTTTGGCCTTACCAGAGGGGGTAGTACCCAACGATGCCCCCGATCGCGAGCTTTTCTCGTTGTTGTCCGACTTCTACCTCAACCCTCCCACTAAACCTCAAGTTAAGTCAGAAGATGAAGAGCTCGACCTAATGATGGTTTAATAAATTGAGAAAATAAGCTCTCAGGATGAGGATATAGAGGTCATGGCTTTCTTTGAAAAATTTGCAGAAGATCTAAAACAAAAGTGGTTGCAGTATTACGAAAAAAATCGCTCTTGGATGATACTGCACATGAGCGAAGCAAACACGGTAGCTACGCCGGATGGCGGTAGAAGACCTGTTTCTTATCTCATCCTGGGAATACTCAATGCTTTAGAACCAGAATTGGAATCATTGATGTTGCCCTTTTCCAGGCTGAAGGCAGACGCCGATAGTCTCATCGAGATTTTGGGTTTAAATTTCGATCCAGATTTGGCCCTTGGCATCAGTTCGGAAATGGGACTGGCAGCAACAACGGCCCCAACTCAAACTGCTCCAACTTCAGCAAAAGCCGCAGAAGCAGTAGTTACTCCCCCCGCTAAGGAAAAAGCAACAGAGAGTAGGACTGCACAAACACCTGTGGAGGAGCTGCCCAAAGCTCCACCTGTTGAGGATGTTGAGGTCGAGGAAGCCGCAGCCGAAGAACTCTCACCAGAAGAACAAGAGTCAGCAGGCTTGGGTAAGGCAGCGATGGGGGCAGCGGCTGCAGCGGCGGGGCTTGCCGGAGTAGCAGGAGCGGCTGCGGCCTTGAGCTTGGATGAGGAAGAAGACCTAGATTTAGGCGAGTCACCCGAAGACGATTTGGATTTGGGTTTGGAACCGGAAGCCGAGGCCGGAGACGATTTGGATTTGGGTTTGGAACCAGAAGCCGAGGCCGGAGACGATTTGGATTTGGGTTTGGAACCGGAAGCCGAGGCCGGAGACGATTTGGAT
>CAZSTZ010000155.1:12087-16001 GCA_964609515.1 uncultured bacterium
GACTTGGATTTGGGTTTGGAATCGGAAGAGTCCGACGACTTGGATTTGGGTTTGGAATCGGAAGAGTCCGACGACTTGGATTTGGGTTTGGGATTGGAATCGGAAGGATTGGGAGGAGACGATCTCGATCTGGGGGATATGGAAGAAGCCACTACCGATAAGAAGAAGTCGGGGAAAACAACTTCAGAGTTTGTGGCAGATGACATACCAGATCCTTTTGGGGAAGAAGACTCCGAAGGCTTGGGCGATCTGGGCTTGGTCGACGAGGGAGATGATGATGGATTGGGGGATTTATCCTCAGATGACTTAGGCGACGATTTGGATTTTGGCGATCTCGAAGGAGACAATGAGGATGAGTTATCCTCTGGAGATTTAGATTTAGATCTTGATGACCTGGGAGGGGACGGATTGGGCGATTTGGAACTAGATTTGCCAGAAGAAAATTCCGATGATGATGACGACCTGGGGCTGGGAATTTAGAGGATAACCTTGCGGTTTTCCGATAAGATTTCTATCTCACAATTAAACAGAACCGGGCTCGATCGTTTAGTTCTGCCTCTAAAGGCGGTACTTAAATCGAGTGGGGGTTCGTTCGTCAAAAAATTTCTCGAAGCATAAAAGGAGAAATTTGTCAAGAGAAGTTAAAAGCAAAAATAATAGGCTTTTGGCTTTCAAAATAAATAATTAAAAACGGAGAAAATTAAATCTATGACTACTACAACTCAACCACAAACAGAAGGTTTAACTTTTGAATGCGAAACAGGTAATTATCACACTTTTTGCCCCATCAGTTGCGTTGCTTGGCTTTATCAAAAAATAGAGGATAGTTTTTTCTTAGTAATTGGTACTAAGACTTGCGGTTATTTCCTCCAAAATGCGATGGGAGTGATGATTTTTGCCGAACCTCGCTATGCTATGGCGGAGTTGGAAGAGGGGGATATTTCGGCTCAGTTAAATGATTATAACGAGTTGAAGCGGCTGTGCGACCAGATTAAGCGCGATCGCAACCCGAGCGTTATCGTTTGGATCGGTACTTGCACCACCGAGATTATTAAAATGGATTTGGAAGGGTTGGCACCGAAACTGGAAGCGGAAATCGGTATTCCCATCGTAGTCGCCCGCGCTAACGGTTTAGATTATGCCTTTACTCAAGGGGAAGATACGGTATTGGCGGCGATGGCGGCCCGTTGTCCGACAAAAGTTGTAGAAGAAGAGAAAGAAGAACGCAGCGGCATCCAAAAACTCTTGAGCTTCGGTCGCAAAAAAGAAGATGTTGCCGCCGAAGAGTCGGAGTATAAAGACCATCCCCCACTGGTGCTGTTTGGCTCCCTGCCGGATCCGGTGGTGACGCAATTAAGTCTGGAATTGAAGAAACAAGGAATTAAGGTTTCCGGTTGGTTGCCTGCGAAGCGTTATACGGAACTGCCTGCTATTGAAGAGGGATATTATGTAGCGGGGGTAAATCCCTTTTTAAGCCGCACTGCTACTACTTTAATGCGCCGTCGCAAGTGTAAGTTAATCGGCGCTCCATTCCCTATCGGCCCTGACGGCACTCGCGCTTGGATCGAGAAAATTTGCTCGGTGTTCGGTATCGAGCCCCAAGGTTTGGAAGAACGGGAGGCGCAAATTTGGCAGAATTTGGAAGATTACATCCAGTTAATTCGCGGTAAGTCGGTTTTCTTTATGGGCGATAATTTGCTAGAGGTGTCTTTGGCGCGTTTCTTGATTCGTTGCGGGATGACTTGCCCCGAGATTGGCATTCCTTATATGGATAAGCGCTACCAAAAGGCTGAGTTAGAGTTGTTGGAGAAGACTTGCCAGGAGATGGGCGTGCCGGTGCCGAGGATTATTGAGAAACCGGATAATTATAATCAGATTCAACGTATTTACGAGTTGAAACCGGATTTGGTGATTACTGGTATGGCTCATGCTAATCCTTTGGAGGCGCGGGGTATTAATACTAAGTGGTCGGTTGAGTTTACTTTTGCTCAGACTCACGGGTTTACTAATGCTCGCGATGTTCTGGAGTTGGTGACTCGCCCCCTGCGTCGCAATAACAATTTGAAGGATTTGGGTTGGGGTAACTTGGTTAAGGAAGAGGCGAAGGTTTAAATCAGAGGTCAGAGGTTAGAGGTCAGAGGTCAGAGGTCAGAGGTTAGAGGTTAGAGGTCAGAGGTCAGAGGTTAGAGGTTAGAGGTCAGAGGTAGAAATTTAATTTAAAAAGCTCCCAACCTCAGAAACCCGGTTTTTTTAAAAAACCGGGTTTCTCAATCGGTCCTCTAGTATGACTTTACGATCGCGGCAGTACCAGATAGATTGGGAAGCGGGGAGTAAAAATGTTTCAATTATTTGATGGAGTAAAATTAATAGAAGAAATTCCCTTAACAGATGGGGGAGTTGCCTCGGTGGGAACTGTCGGTGCTATTGTCGAAGTTCTTAATAATGGCGAGGTTTATATTGTTGAGTTATTTGGAGATTGGGTTAAATACGATGAGGGAGATAATTTTATGTCCGCCACGGAAGACGATCCGGAGGCATTTAGAGAAACTCTTGGGGTGGAAACTGTTTATCCCCATCAGTTAGTCTTGACTGTTTCGGCACGAGAAACCATGGGAGTTAGGGAGCATTTGGGGGTTGTTTTGGAGAATTTATCTGAGGATTTGTTGGCAGAAGTTCGAGATTTTGCTGAGTTTTTACAACAGAAACAGCGACAGAATATTGCTAGGTAATTAGGAGGTAATTTTGATGGGTAACGGTATTTTTTTCAAGAGTAACCGAGTTTCTTGGGTATAAATGACAGAGGAAGATCGAGGCTAAATTTAACTATAGCATGAGTGGCATAAATCGCGAATTGATTCTAGACCGGAGGCACGTTGCCAAACATCTCCCAGGCACCCGGCAGATGGAAAGATTATTGCAAAGGGAGGGAGCATCTCATATTTTTAATGATGAAGAAACGATGATTAGGGTTGCTCGGGCTATAATAGAGAAAGGAGAATTTACAGGAATTATAAGGCGATCGCGAGCGTTATGGGCTTTACTTTGCTAGCTCTATTGGTTATAGAATTAGCATTGATGGCAATCGTATTCCATTGCACTATGCTGAAATTAAAGTAATTGGAGAAAAATACCATGTTATCCCACGCAGGCAACCTAGCAAATAATTGGCAGTTTACAGAAATTTGGGTCGATCCTACTTCGGTGCCGCCTTATGTTTTAATGTTATTGGGCGACGATGAGAATAATTTTTGTATTTTTGACCCGAAGGAAGGATATAAAATTGTTTTTGCTTGTTCTAGTTATGAGGAGGCAAAACTTTGGCTGCTTGAGGATGAATACGAACGAGTGGAGGGGCGATTTTTAATGGAGGAAGTTGCTTGATAATATGAACAAGATTGAAGTTTTAGATACTGTTGCTACTCTCAAGTCAATTGCTGCGGAAAGATTGACTTTAGTCGAACCAGAATATGAATCTATTACCACTTTGCCAGTAGGACTGGTGGGCACTGTTGTTGAAGTTTACGGAAATGGCGAGTCGAGCAAATATTTGGTTGAATTTTCCGATAATGAAGGTTGCGAATATGCAATGGCGATTTTAAATGCCGATGAAATTTTGGTTTTGCAATATGAAGTGGCGATCGCCTAATATAATGCTGTGCCCGAACAGTTCAAGAAACCAGGTTTTTTGAAAAAACCTGGTTTCTGACATAACACCAATTCATCGCCAGAATGCTTTATTAAAATGACTAAAAAAATTAAAATATTTTCGTTTTTCTCCGGTTCTGGGTTTCTAGATTTAGGTTTTGAAAAAAGCGGTTATCATATCGCTTTTGTTAACGAATTTTTTGCACCTTTCTTAACAGCTTATCGTTACTCCAGAGAGGTTTTAAAACTACCCCAGCCAGAATACGGTA
>CAZSTZ010000156.1:0-15998 GCA_964609515.1 uncultured bacterium
ATAAAGGGGTATTTTATCGCATTGCTTTAAAAGGTGTCGGTCAAAGTCCAGAAATTGAGGGAGAAACTTTGATGAAGATGGCTAATTCTGCTATTGAAGCGGGGGCGAGGTAAGGTTTTGAAACCTCTAGTTTGAGCTTTTTTAGAAATGGTTTTTAAAGTTCGTCTAAAGCGAACTTGTGGGGGTTGTTTAAGATAAAGCGATCGCCCTCTTTAATTAAATCGCCCTTACAAATAATTGGCAGTCTTTCTTGGTAAGCTTTAATCGCTAAATCTGCCTCAGATTTATCTAACTCTATCTCAACTTGACGCAATTTACCTAACACAACTCCCAGAGTATTAACTTTGACTTTTGAGTCGTCTTCTGCTAGGGCAATTATCATTCCTTGAAGTTGAATATTACTCGCCGAAACCATTAAATCTTTTAACAGTTCTAAAGGATTTCTTTTCTCTACCTCTGCCAGAGTCAAAATTGCTTCGCGAATACGAGTTTCGTAATCTCCGAGACTGGTTTTAAGGGGTAATAAAATCTCGAACTCTTCTCTTTCATCTTTTGGTAAATGCCAAACGGTAGCATTGTCTAAAAAATATCCGTCTTTAGACCAACCGTTAGCTTGTAAATAAGCCGCCAGTTGTTCTGGGGCGATGGGTTCAAAATTGATGCTGTATTCTAAAGTAAGTTTCATAATTTATCTCCTTGACTAAGAAGCTGCATTATCGAGTGAAGTTTTTCGACACTAAATTGATTATTTATCGGCAGTGAAACTGTTACAGTTCTAAGATTTTCTGTTTCAGGCAACCCCCGCAAAGACATCCAATATCCGCAAGATATCATGCATAGTTCCTGTTGAGAATGTTGTAACCATTCCCTTAAATTTTCGGGCACTAAAACTACAACTAGGATTCGAGGAACTGCCAAATCAGACATTCTCAAATCGTTATAGTTCTTAATTTTAAGGGGATATTTAACGTAGCTATCCTCCAGAATATCTGTTGAAGTACATTTTAATTGTAATTCCAAACGAGGCGCACGGATTCGCCCTGTTTTACCGCTAGCGGCAATGCCCCAATCTACGCTATCATCATCCACATTTGGTTTGTAAAGTGAATAGCCTGCTACTGATGCCACTGCTTGTAGATAAGCATCGCTGAACTTTTCTTTTTGTTGGTTAATATCCATACTGGTTTCAGCTTAACTAAAAACTGTTGGGTTCCGTTTCACTTCACCCAACCTACAATTTTTAAACTACCCTAGAAACCAGGTTTTTTGAAAAAACCTGGTTTCTTAGTTTTCCCAAAAAACCGGGTTTCTTAATTCCACTTATTTTAAAAGCCGATTAATCATGCTATTAGCCTGAGAAGCATAACCGCCGCCAAACAAATTAAAATGATTCAAAACGTGGTAAAGATTGTAAAGAACCTTT
Organism: uncultured bacterium; assembly: GCA_964609515.1. Taxonomy (GTDB): domain Bacteria; phylum Cyanobacteriota; class Cyanobacteriia; order Cyanobacteriales; family Microcoleaceae; genus CALKCV01. The sequence continues at coordinate 1,424 of CAZSTZ010000156.1, forward strand.
CGTTTTTCGTAACCTTTATCTAACTGCCAAGCTTCGTTATAACCCTTATAAAAAGCCCCAGAAAAACTGCCAAAAAGTTCCGTCATGGCAATGTCAACTTCCCGATCGCCCCAATAAGTAGCGGGGTCAAAAATCACCGGTTCCCCATCCACAGTTACCGAAGCATTTCCTCCCCATAAATCTCCGTGTACTAAAGAAGGTTGCGGTTTGTGACCTTCTAATAATTTAGGAATAGCCTCAATTAAGCGATCGCCCTCACTAAAACTCCCACCCCGACGCCTCGCCAATTTCAACTGATAACCGATGCGATGTTCCGCCCAAAATTCTACCCAATCTTCCGTCCAATTATTAATCTGAGGAGTCGAACCAATAGTATTATTAACATCCCAACCAAAACCCTTATTTCCCCCTTCTGGTTGCCAGCGATGCAAAGCAGCTAATTTGCGCCCCATTTCTTGCCAAGCATTATTATTACCTCGCCCCCCAAAATCTAACCATTCTAGAACGATATAAGCAGAACTCCCTTCGGTACCATAACAAATAGGTTTGGGAACCCGAATAGTCTGAGTTTCCCACATTTGTTTTAAACCAATAGCCTCCGCTTCAAACATAGAAATTTCGGCGGCAGAATTGAGTTTTACAAAATAATCCCGGTTGCCATCCGTGAGGCGATAACCTTGGTTAATACAACCGCCACTAACCGAACGGCGATCGCTAATTTCAAACTTTTCTCCCGTCGCTTTGCTAATCTGTTCTGCAATGTTACTCCACATATTTTTTTCCTTTTATTAATGGTGGTTCTTCTTCTGATTAAAAATACCGAGAATATGCCAGTCAGTCAAACTGCTGGCATTCATCCCGCCCCAGAAACCCGGTTTTGTACCCAGAAACCCGGCTTTTTTGAAAAACCGGGTTTCTTAATTCCAAGAGCAAAATCTAAAATATAAACTTTTAAAATGGATCGCCCTCTGGGTTATTCTAGTCAAACGACCATATCAGTTAATCTAAAAATTTTCTATGTCTTCATCAACATCTGCCCCAACCCGCACCGTTCGGATCGCCTCTCGCAAAAGTCAATTAGCCCTAGTTCAAACTCACTGGGTGCAAGAACAACTGCAAAAACACTTCCCAGATATCAACTTTGAAGTCCATACCATGTCAACCCAAGGCGATAAAATTCTGGATGTCGCTTTAGCCAAAATCGGCGATAAAGGATTATTTACCAAAGAATTAGAAGTCCGAATGTTGCATAACGAAAGCGACCTGGCCGTTCATTCCCTCAAAGATTTGCCGACGAAACTGCCAGAAGGTTTGGTGTTGGGTTGCGTGACTGAACGGGAAAACCCCGCCGATGCCCTGGTACTCCACGAAAAACACAAGGGCAAAAAAATAGATGCTTTGCCAGAAGGGGCAGTTATCGGTACTTCTTCTCTGCGACGCCTGGCCCAACTGCGCCACCATTTCCCCCATCTGGAGTTTAAAGACGTCCGGGGCAACCTCAATACTCGCCTGGCAAAACTGGATGAAGGGAATTACGATGCTTTGATTTTGGCCGTGGCCGGGTTGGAGAGATTGGGTATGGGCGATCGCATCAGTCAAATATTGCCCCCAGAGATTTCTCTTCACGCCGTAGGCCAAGGGGCCCTGGGCATCGAATGTCGCGAGGGGGACGAGGACATTCTCAAATTATTAAAGGCCTTGGAACATGAAACTACGGCCCAACGTTGTTATGCAGAACGGGCCTTTTTGCGGGAACTGGAGGGAGGCTGTCAAGTTCCTATTGGAGTGAATACCCAAATAGAGGGCGATCGCTTAACTGTAACCGGCATGGTTGCCAGTTTGGATGGCAAGCGTTTGATTAAAGATATCGTTTCTGGAACTCCCAAAAACGCCGAACAATTAGGCATCGAACTCGCCCAAAAATTAAGACAACAAGGCGCCCAAGAAATCCTCAATGAAATCTTAGCTGAATTCCGCCCCGGCAGCTAATTTTTATCATTTCCCAATTCTCAATTCCTCCCCATAACTCATCCGTTAAATCCGTTACAAAATCCGTTGCCAACTTTTATGACTCAATCTCTCGACTCCTTCCAAACAGCCTTAAAATTTACCCTAAAATGGGAAGGCGGTCGCGGCAGCCCCCAAGATTTAGGAGGAGTAATTTATAAAGGAATTACTCAGGCAACCTACGACAGCTATTGCCGCAAAAATGGTTTATCTCTTCAGCCAGTTAGCAAGATTAGCGATGAAGAAGTAGAGAAACTTTACTATGAAATGTACTGGCTTGCTTCCCATGCAGATATGATGGATTTACCCCTAGCAGTAGTAGAATTCGACACTGCGGTTAATTTTAGCGTGCGAGCCAGCATTGAATTTTTGCAAGAAACTTTAGGGGGAATAGCTGTTGATGGCATTTGGGGCAAGCAGACTTCTGGAGCTTTGGAATTACAGAATAATTTAGGAACTGCCAAACGTATATGTCAAAGTCGTATCGACTATCGCTATAAGCGAGTAGAAGCTAATTCCAATCAGAAAATATTTTTAGAAGGATGGTTGAAACGAGATAACGATTTGCTGAATTATGTTAAAGAATTAGGGGGAGAAATAGAGACCGTCAGCGAGATAGAAGAAATAGAAAAAGAAGAAAGAGAAACAGAAGAAATTGCTACCGAGGAAACTTCAGAAGAAATCTCGCCAGAAACGCCAGAAATTGAAGGAGAAAATCGAGAGGAAGTTTACGAGAAACTGGAACGGGCGATCGGTCTTTTACAAGAAGTTATTGTTGCTCTGAAAACTTCTAAATAAAATAGGTAATCCGACAATTGACAACTGGCAATTGACAATTGACCATATTTCTCGACTTTTGCCTCTTGCCTCTTGCCTCTTGCCTACTTCTGCAAGAAGTCTAAAAGAAGTGCCCTCATACAGGTATGATGACCGTATTAAGAATTGATAACGAACGCAAATAAACCATGCGAATTCTGTTTGTAGCTACTGAGGTCACACCTTTAGCAAAAGTCGGCGGCATGGGGGATGTCGTCGGTTCCTTGCCCAAAGTCCTAAGAGCATTGGGTCACGATGTCCGTATTTTCATGCCCTACTATGGTTTCCTCGTCGATAAGATGGAGATTCCCGAAGAACCCATCTGGACGGGAAATGCGATGTACCAAAGCTTTGCGGTATATGAAACCGTTCAGCCAGGAACCGATGTACCCTTGTACTTATTTGGACATCCATCATTTTCGCCGCGCCGCATTTACTATGGAGAGGACGAAGACTGGCGGTTTACCCTCTTTGCCAACGGGGCCGCCGAATTTGCCTGGAATGGCTGGAAACCTGATGTTATTCATTGTCACGACTGGCACACCGGCATGATTCCCGTGTGGATGCACGAGACTCCAGATATTAAAACCGTATTCACCATTCATAACTTGGCCTATCAAGGACCGTGGCGTTGGTATCTAGAAAGGATTACCTGGTGTCCTTGGTATATGCAAGGCCATAACACGATGGCGGCGGCCATTCAGTTTGCCGACTGGGTGACAACCGTATCTCCTACTTATGCCAGTCAAATTCAGACACCCGCCTACGGCGAACGTCTCGAAGGTTTGATTTCTTTCATCAGCGGTAAGTTATCCGGCATCCTCAATGGCATGGATACTCAGTTTTACAACCCTGCCACTGACAGGTACATCGCCCAGACATATACCGTGGATACCCTGGAGAAGCGCAAAGCCAATAAAGTCGCTTTACAAGAAGAGGTAGGCTTTGAAGTCAACAGCAACACCTTTTTAATCGGAATGGTGACGCGACTGGTAGAGCAGAAAGGGATCGATATTGTCTTGCAAGTGCTGGATCGGTTTATGGCCTATACCGATTCTCAGTTTATTTTGTTAGCTACGGGCGATCGCTACTACGAAACTCAAATGTGGCAGATAGCCACCCGCTATCCAGGTCGGATGAGCGTCCAATTATTACAAAACGATGCCTTGTCCCGGCGGATCTATGCAGGCACCGATGCCTTCTTGATGCCAAGTCGGTTCGAGCCCTGCGGTATCAGCCAAATGTTGGCCATGCGCTACGGTAGCGTGCCCATCGTCCGTCGCACTGGCGGTTTAGTAGATACGGTAACATATCACGATCCGATGCAAGGTCTCGGCACCGGTTATTGCTTCGATCGCTACGAGCCCCTAGACTGTTTGACTGCTATGGTCCGAGCTGCAGAAGCTTTCCGCTTTAAAGATAAATGGGTCGAGTTACAAAAACGTGGCATGAGGCAGAGCTTTACCTGGGACAATTCTGCTAAGGAGTATATCAAACTCTATCAATCTCTTACAGGATTGTACGAAGAAGAAGCAGAACCGGCCCGAGAAGAAAAACAACCCGAGCTGGCTAAATAAATAATTTTGTTTGGGGTAAATTGTTTATGTTAAGTCAAAAGTCTTTAGGCTTTTGGCTTTTTCTTTTTTTTTGGTATATCAGAAACCCGGTATGCATGAAAAAACCGGGTTTCACAGGCCGTCTCGAAATTACTAATTTAAAAATGCTTAACTAAATAAATCCAGGGGTAAATGACCGTAGGTTCCATTAACACCTTCCCCATCCTCAGATTGACAAGAAACTAGAACACCTCGAAATTCTCCCGTATAAGAATCTGCATGATAAGATTCTGTTTTGCCATTGAATTTGAGATAAGCCGGACCTTCGACCTCAAAGGCCGAATCCGATAAAATAGTCGTTTTGTAGCCGATAGCTTCTAAATAGCGAGCCAAAGCCGAAAAACCTTCAGAAACAGAACTAGCGCAGACTCCCAGCATTTGGTAGTCCGAGGCATTGATTAAGAGCAATAATGCTTCGCGAATCCTACTTTTTTCCTCTTGGGAAATGGGGGAAGCATTAGATTTAATATTGAGACAAGTGAACTCGTTAAGGATTTTTTCTGCTGCTTCAACAGTGAGGTTATTTGAGTTTTGGTTCGACATATTTTGCGGTCCGATTAAGATAATGGAGAGATAAAAGCGAGCTTACAAATATTAGAGCATAGTAGATCGAGAAAACTCTAAAATATTTATAAACTCGCTGTTAATCGGACAGAACTACGATAAATTTGCTAAACTGTCAACTGAGGTGGCCTCAGGCGGTAGCTGTCAAAAATTGACTGTGTGGCTGGGCGGTCCCATTGTTGCGAACTCCCGTCCTCCTTCATTTCTGGGAGTTCGTCCATCGCTACCAACATCGAATCGCTAGATCGCACCACCATTTCTCCTCGGGATACCGCTTGCCGCCACTGCTGTCCTGTCTTCCAAGCTGAGATTTTTACCCCACTCCAACGGGGGTTTACTGGGTAGCCGGCAAATCCCGACCGCAATGCCGGAATATAAGCATCTTTCAGTTTCGTGCGTGCTAATACTCCTTCTCCCAGTTTGACTACCTTTCCTTTCTTCTGTTCTTGCTCTAACATCGGACCCACCTCCCGTTTCAACTTGCTTAACTTTTCTTAATCTAACATACTACAATGAAGTACAAAATTTTGGTCATCTTGTCAAGTGCCACTAAGGCCAGTAATAACTAATTTCTGACTAGACCTCATGAAAAAGCTGACTTGCTCCCCCCATTCCCCATTCCCCACTTCTGCGTTAATTAAGCAAAAGAGTGATACCATCATCCATCATGCTGTCTTCGGGCGAGCCTTCGGAATTTAAAAATTGGAGATAGGTTTAATGAAACTCAAACGCCTCAGAAAATTGTGTTACTTATTAGCCCTCTTTCTCATCAGTTTAGGACTAACTGGGGGAACTGTAAAATCTAGTCCGCTTACCATACCCATCTTTGGTTTCCATGACATTATAGATATTCAAGATAAAACAGAAATTCCGCCTCAAAGACCGGCTTATAATATTGACTACACCAAACAAGATTTGGAGAAATTCTTAGATTATTTAGTTCGAGAAAACTATTGGTTTCTTTCTTCTCAAGATTTGTTTGTTTATTTTATCAAACAATCTCAACCCATACCCCCAGAACGTTTCGGTCAAAAGCCTATTTTACTAACATTTGACGACGGCTATAAAGGAGTTCATAAAAATGCCCTGCCAATTTTAGAAAAACTCGAAGAAAAATATGGCGAAACTGGCAAATTTGTTTTATTTGTGAATCCTTGGACCATGGGAATTGATAATAAGGCCAAAGATTTATCCCATGTTAGCTGTAACGATTTAAGAGAGGGATATAAAAAAGGCTTTTACGATATTCAATCTCATGGTTTTTCTCATAAAAATCTAGCCAATCTAGACCCGAAAGAATTAGAACTAGAACTCTATTTAGCTAAGTTTGCCTTGAGGAAATGTACCCGGGATTTAGACAGAAATAAAATAGTAGCCGCTCATATAGCCTATCCCTACGGAGCTATTAACAAAACTGTAGAAAAGCTTTTGCCTAAATACCACTTAACGGGTTTTTTATACGATGACAATCTGGTTAACGTCAATGGATTGAAAAATAAATATCATCTTTCCCGAATGACTGTTAACAGCAAAACCTCACCTTACAAACTAATTCGTCTAGCCCAACAGGCTTCTACTCTTAAGAAAAGTCAGAAGTTGAAAAAGATTGATTAGGTAATTGGGAATAGGGAATGGGGAATTGCGTTTTTATTACCGAGTCATTTTTTGACAAAACAAAACTGACTGGCTCCAGGAAACTATTTCGATAGCCCAGAAACCAGGTAATTTCGGCAAAACCTGGTTTCTTAATCAATACTTTCGCCATTTTTCTTGGGTGGCGAAGGTATTGTTATACCAATTTAATAAAGTTATGGTAGAGTTTTTAAATCTTAAGCCCCCCAAGAGCTCGGGGGGTTGGGGGGCTCTAAGTCTTTCACATCTTTATTAAAATGGTATTAATTCTACCCAGTTTAGCGATAATTAGTAAATTGCAAAGGGGCGGGAAAATCTTCTTGTTTTAACCTCTGAATAACCTGTTGGAGGTCATCCTTAGACTTGCTAGAAACTCGTACTAAATCTCCTTGAATAGAAGCTTGTACTTTTTTAAATTCATCTCGAATTAATTTAGAAATCTTCTTGCCCAACTCTTGAGAAATTCCCTTTTTTAGTGCGATTTCTTGTCTCACCCGGTTGCCGCTAGCAGATTCGACTTTTCCGGCATCAAATATTTTCAAAGACAAATTGCGCTTGGCCGCTTTAGTTTGGAGAATATTAATAACAGCATCGAGAGTAAATTCGCTATCCGTGTTAACCGTAATTGCGGTATCGCCCAATTCCAAAGTAGTATTAGTGTCCTTAAGATCGTAACGAGATTTAATTTCTCGCAGAGCTTGGTCGATGGCATTAACTAATTCCTGGCGATCGAAGTCGCTGACAATATCAAAAGATGAAGTAGAAGCCATAAATGTCGATAAATATGATGAGTTTAAAATAACAGTTATTGAGGGGAAGAATTGAAAAGAGAATAAAAACGCAATTCCCCATTACCAAAAAGCAATTTATGCTATTTGACTTAAAAAGCTAAGAACGAATAAAGTAAAAGTAGCAGCAGAACCAATAGCAAACATGAGCGATCGCCCCAAAGGAATATTGGCAATATAAAAAATCGAATAAAAAACTCGCGCCACAGCAAAAGCGATCGCTAAGTAGGCTACTACTGCCGAACTTTGCCCCGTTACATAAGCGGTTAAAGCCGCCGTCGCAAACAACATAAAAGTTTCAAAAGAATTTTGGTGGGCCCAAGTCGCTCTTTTTGCATAATCGGGCAATTTATCGAACATATGCAATTGATGGCGATGCCAAATAATCACCCACTTTTACCCGAGCATAAGCTACCACTAAAAAAGGGGCATAAACTAGAATTGCTGCATAAGCAATACAAGGGATTAAAATAGTCGAAACCGATAAATCCAACAAGGTCATAATTCCTTAATCCAAATAAAATAAAGTCACAACTTTACGTTGTTCTTCAGCATCGCGGCAAGTTTTCAAAAGAGTATGACTTTCGTGAAAAGCAAAACAAATCAACTGCTGACAGCGAGAAATAATCTCTTGATTGCACAGATAACTTGCTTCAGCTAAAGACAAATTATCGTTTTTGGGATTTTCTACTAAGTGAATGACCTGTTCGAGTTGCTTGCGAGATTCTCTGGGTTGGCGTTTGAGACTTTGGGGTAAAATTACCGTCAGATGATTGGTATCTGCCCGCATCGCCCCTCGGATGACCGCTGAATTAGTGCCAGTAGCTCCCGAGGTAATAATTTCATTAGATTCGAGAACCAGGGCATAACTTAACATTTCAATTAAGTTCTGGTGGGTAATGGGGATGTGACGAGAGCCCAATAGAGCGATCTTCTTGGCTCTGGTTTGTTGGATTGCCACCAGTTCTTGTAAAAATTCATCTACTTTAGGTATTTCTATGGATTGACTCAAAGACCCTGCCTAGTTTAATAGAACGACGATGAAAATTTTAGCAAAGAAATCCAATTTTGCGCATTTTCTGATGTCTGTAGTTCCTAGTGGCGATAAGCGATCGCCCTTTGGGAACCCTACCCAATTATAAGGCCATTTATTTTTTCTGGCTGGCTCTTGGCCCACAAAATAAATGGCCTTGTTTTTAACCTAGTCCCATAAGCGCGAGCAAAGAGTCAAAATGAAAGTGTTCTGCCATCAGTTGACTAATACATTCGACCTTAATAGGTTCGTGGAGGCGGACTTTACCAAAAGTCCGGTCAACAACCTCCACAGTAGTTAAGGTATCGGAAGCAACAGAAAGAATGGGAACCTCCAATTCTTCGGCCCGGCTAATAACCAAGGGCTCTGGGCGAATTTGTCCGGTCAAGATTAAGCAATGGGTAGAAGCTTCCAAAGCTGCTAATTGAAGGTCCGCGCGATCGCCCCCAGTTATCACTGCCATATTTGTACCTTGGCGGAAATATTTGAGAGCCGCGTTAACGCTCATGGCGCCCACTGTCAAGGTTTCCACCATTAAATCCAAGCGATCGCGGCGACAGATGACCTCAGCGTGCAATTGTTTTACCAATTCATCGACGCTGACGCTACGGAGTAAAGCGCTTCTGGGCAATATTCCCAGAACCTTCAGGCCGCTGGCCTCCAGAAAAGGTTGATAGCTGTCGCTGACGGTTTCATAATCTGTTGGCGAAGTATCGTTAATGACCAGGCCCAGCAATCTCTGGCCCAAACGTTCTTTAGCTGACAACAAGCCATCAAGGAAAAGACTCGAATAGGGACGAGCTACCAACAACACCCGAGCATCTAAAACTTCAGCCATTTGAGGCAGAGAAAGAGCGAAGATTTTACCCTCATCCAAGGTACTCGGCCCTTCTAAAAGAACCAACTCAGGGCTCTCCATATTTAGATATTGAGCTAAAGACTGACGATAATCTGTTTTGTCTTCTCCCTTCAGGCGTAAGGTTCGAGAATTCTCATCAAGTAACCCTAGGGTTGGTCTGAGATTAGGGCCGGATAAATTGAGAGTTTGGCTAATAAAACGCAGATCCGCATCGCCAGAATATTTAGGTTCTTCTAGCAAACAGTTTCCCAAAGGTTTTCCGAAAGCAAGAGGGATTCCCCGTTCTTGTAAATTTTTGGCCAAGCCCAAGACGATTCCCGATTTGCCAGTACAAGGCTCTGTGGAGCCTACGAGCAGATATTTGGTAGATTTAGGCACATCCTCACTCCTGTTATGACGTTCTTTCGAGCTAATTGTTAGGCCACAAAGCAGGCAACCCACAGTCTCATGGTTGAGGCCCATCTTTATTAGTCGGATTTTTGGACCTGCTTTGACTAATCGTAGCGAAGAAGCTTGCGATAGAAACCCTTAGAAAAATCTATGCCATGAGTGCGATGGTAATTAAGCAATAAGTCGATTAAGAAATCAACAAACTCAGAAGTAGGCAGCATTACTTCATAACTTAGTTCTGGGTTGTCATCAAACTGCATTCGACAACGAGTTAAGTCTGAAGGAAGCATAGAGACGTTCCAAGTCGCCACAAAAGGAATATCTTGACCTCCTTCTACATGGCGGGCTCCTTCTAAGTGTTTTTGCTTGTAGAGGCTGATGGCATGGCCCAAATATTTACGCCTTTTATCGGCATAATATGGGGCATAGACAGCTATCTCGCCCTTTTCTGCAGGTTTGAGTTGATTTAGCGACATCCCGATCTCTCCTAGAAATTCCCATCAATTTAGTTAATATTTTTGCCTGGGATGACGAAAAATGATTCGCGAGCCAGTCAGTTTTGTCAAAAAAATCATCGCGGATAACAGGCAGGATGCCTGTTCTACAAGGTAATTCCCCATGGACAATTCCCCATTCCCAAAAATCAAAAAGTTGGCCAATAATTATCGAGGAACTTTGGGACAATCTTTGATAGCATAAAAGGTACTGACCGAGGCAAAAGGGAATTTTTCTCTTAGAGTTTAGGCCAAAGTGCCAAAAACCCTTAAGAGCAAATAAAAAAAGCGTACTCGGTCAAAAGTACAAAAGTATTGGTAATTAAATATTTTTAGCTATGCCGGAGAGTTCTTGGCCGAAAAACGATTTAGATAGCGGACTAAATAATGACATTTTGGCTCCAAAAGAGCCAAACCAAGATGGGGAAGAGCTAGAAACTTTTTTAGAAAACTCACAAAAGAGCAATTTAATACCCAAAACTCCCTCAGAACCATACATCTACGACGGTCGCCGGGGCAAGGCAGCCGCGATTTTAACTATTATTTGGGGTGGTACGATCGCCCTTCATCTAGTCTCTTGGGGTTCCTGGTTGATTTTGGCCCTGACGGGTTTGCTCTCTATACAAGCTCTGCGAATATCCTTCGCTGGCCCCAGACAAGAGCAAGACTCTTTGTTTGAGGAAAATCGAGAGAACTGGCCTTATGTGTCTTTGCTGGTGGCTGCCAAAAATGAAGAGGCTGTGATAGGCAATTTGGTCAAGGATATTTGCAATCTGGATTATCCTAATACTCGCTACGAACTCTGGGCGATAGACGATAATAGCACCGATAAGACGCCGATGGTATTGGCAGAATTAGCCAGAGAATACGAGCAGGTTAAAGTATTTACCCGGGGGCCAAATGCCACGGGCGGTAAGTCGGGAGCTTTAAATCAAGTTTTGCCTCTCACTAAAGGGGAAATTGTAGCGGTTTTTGATGCCGATGCTAGGGTAAATCCAGAGCTTCTGCAAAAAGTTTTGCCTCGATTTAAACGTCCAAAGGTGGGAGCGGTGCAGGTGCGAAAAGCGATCGCTAATGCTTCTTTGAATTTTTGGACGAAGGGCCAATCAACAGAAATGGCCTTCGATAGCTTCCTCCAAGAACAGCGAATTGCCATCGGTGGTATTGGGGAATTGCGGGGTAACGGTCAATTTGTCCGCCGCGCTGCTTTGGAAAATTGTGGCGGTTGGAACGAGCAAACGATTACGGATGACCTGGATTTAACCATACGCCTGCACTTGCACGACTGGGATATCGATTTTCTGACAGAGCCCCCAGTAAAAGAAGAAGGAGTAACTAATTTCGTCGCTTTGTGGAATCAGCGATCGCGATGGGCGGAGGGTGGATATCAGCGCTATTTAGATTATTGGCAACCGATTTTGCGCAACCGCATGGGTTGGGGTAAAACTTGGGATTTATTTGGGTTTTTTGTTACCCAATATCTTTTACCGACGGCGGCAGTTCCAGATTGTTTGATGGCGATCGCCCTGCGCCGTTTGCCCGTCACTACTCCCTTGACTTTTCTCAGTATTAGTTTGTCTTTACTGGGAATGTTTGTCGGCCTGGCGCGGACCCGCAAATCTGAAAGGAGCTTGCAGGCAGGAGATATTTCTTCGACAACTTCCCCGTTTGCTACTGCTTTACAAAGCGTTTTGGGAACTGCTTATATGTATCATTGGCTGTTGGTGATGGCAAGTACCACAGTACGGATTTCGATCCGACCGAAACGATTAAAATGGGTCAAAACCGTTCATCAAGGAGAAGGACAAATCCAAGTTTGAAAATAAGGGCACTGACAACTTTTAAAATTAATTTATTGTAGTCTGGCAAACAGACAAAATTAGCGATACCTGCAATACTGGTATTGGTATTTTGACTTTCCGTAGGGTGCGCAACGCGCACCTTACTCTTTCAAGAGAAAATTCCAAATTTTACTCTTATTAAACACAAAAGTTAAAAATTGCGTAGTGGTAAAGAAGTAGTAACAGCATCCCTATTGAAAACAAGAGTGGGGGAAACCCATTAGCCATTACCTATTACCTATTACAAAAAATGGATTTACTAGAATATCAAGCCAAAGCATTATTTCGTCAGATGGCAATACCAGTATTGCCATCCCAAACTATCGACTACCCCAAAGATTTAAAAGGATTAAAAATTCCTTATCCAGTGGTACTAAAATCTCAAGTAAAAGCTGGAGGAAGAGGTAGAGCTGGGGGCATCAAGTTTGTGGAAAATACCATTGATGCAGTGGCTGCAGCTCAAACAATTTTTAATTTGCCGATTCAAGAAGAATATCCAGAAGTCCTCTTAGCAGAAGCCAAATACGATACCGATCGAGAATTATATTTAGCAGTTTTCTTAGATCCGATCGCCTCTCGTCCGGTACTGCTAGGCTCCCAACAGGGAGGCAATAATATAGAAGTAACCATGCAAAATATGCAGCAAGTCGTAGTAGAAGGAGAATTCTCTCCCTTCTACGCTCGCCATCTGATGGTAAAAATGGGATTGGAGGGACCGTTAATTCAGTCGGTAAGCAATATTGTCGAAAAAATGTACCAACTGTTTGTGGAGAAAGACTTAGATTTAGTAGAAATTAATCCTCTCGGAATTAGCTCTGGTGGTGAGGTGATGGCTTTAGATGGAAAAGTCAGCGTTAATGACAGCGCTTTAGGACGTCACCAAGATTTAATAGCATTGGTAAACCATAAATCTTCACCAGAGGAAAAACAGCAAGATACTTTGTGGCAACAGCCGACTTACCAGGGGATAGCTCCAGAGGTGGCAGGCAATGGAGATGGAGTAGGAAAAAGAGATACTCTTTCCCTGCAACAAGAATTGGGTTCTCTCAAGGGCAATATAGGGATTATTTGTAATGGAGAGGGTTTAACGATGGCTACTCTGGATTTAGTGATTCAATCTAAGGGTAAGCCAGCCAATTTCTTGAATTTAAGATTAAATGACAATCGAGAAATGACTAATACCCCGAGCGATCGCCTAATTAGTTCTCTCGATTTGGTAACTCAAGATAAAAAAGTGACGGTAGTATTAATTAATATTATCGGCACGATTCAACCGGCTGAAGAATTGGGGGGGGCGATGGCGGAATATATCAAAAAACTGAGTTCCTGCAATCCCAAAATAGAGTTTGTCTTGCGATTGCAGGGAAGCAATTTAGACACTGCCAAAAAGCAACTCGACGGGTTGTCGGTGGAAGTATTAGAAAACTTAGATGAAGCGGTTAGCAAAGCTGTATCTTTAGCCAAGTAGCAAATTATGAAATTAACTTCAGATAGCAAAGTCCTCGTACAAGGGATTACAGGAACGGTATCTACTAATACAGTCTTGAGAATGAAATCTTATGGGACGAATGTAGTAGCAGGTGTGAGTGGGGGAGAAGGTGGAGGTAAATGGCACGAAGTGCCGGTGTTTGACTTAGTGGAACAAGCCCAAGCCAAAGCAGGCAAAATCGATACTTCTGTCGTTGTAGTTCCTCCTTACGCCGTTATAGATGCGGTCTGCGAAGCGATCGCATCGGGTATCCGTCAGATAGCGATTATCACGGACGGAGTGCCGCCTTTGGATATGGTGAAGTTGCTGAGAAAAGCGGAAGCAACTGATACTTTAGTTGTCGGCCCTAATTGTGCTGGTATTATCGTTCCTAAGAAATTGCTTTTGGGAACTCACCCACCGGAATTTTATACTCCGGGTTCGGTGGGCGTTATCAGTCGCAGCAATACTCTGAGCTATGAAGTCGCTAACGAATTAACTCGCGCTAAGTTAGGACAGTCGATTTGCGTGAGTCTCGGTAGCGATGAAATTATCGGTTCGTCTTTTATTCAATGGTTGCAAATTTTGGATGAAGATGACCATACTGATGCGATCGTTTTGGTGGGAGAAGCAGGAAGCGGCCGGGAAGAAGCAGCCGCTTCCTATATTGCCGAGACTATTGACAAGCCAGTTGTTGCCTACATTGCTGGTATATTTTCGCCCATACAAAAGACTATCAGTCATGCTAGTAATCTGATGAGTTCGAGGGCTGCGGTGTTGCAGTTGGAGGGTATTGGTACTGCCGACAGTATCAAACGCGCTTTTAAAGCAGCTAAAATACCCATAGCAGACCGTCCTTCTCAAATTCCGAGTTTGGTGAAAAAGGCGCTGAAGAAAAAGTGATTTTGGGGAATGGGGAATGGGGAATGGGTAATGGGCGATGGGCAATGGGTAATGGAGGATAAGCAATTAACAATTCCCAGTGAAACGGAACCCAACAGCATCTTGTTTGTTGGGGCAAAAAAATGTCCATCTGTCCCCAAGGGCCGGGCCCGCCTCAAATAAGC
>CAZSTZ010000157.1:0-9383 GCA_964609515.1 uncultured bacterium
TACCAAGACGATCGCTCCGATAAAATCTACGAAGTAGATTTGTGCAAACTAGGAGAAGACCGTTATCTTGTTAATTTTCGTTACGGTCGCCGGGGCGCAAAACTCAAAGAAGGCACTAAAACAGATGCACCAGTAATCCTACCAAAAGCACAACAAACCTTCGATAAGTTAGTTAGAGAAAAAGTCAAAAAAGGCTATCGCGATATTAGCGAAACAACTCCCCAAGAAACCTCTCCACCCCCACAAGAAATATCAACCCAAACAACAACAAAAACAGACCCTCGCCAACAAGCAATTCTTCAAAATTTAGAGGGAAATAGTAACAGTAATTGGCCTTTAGATAGAGTTATTTGGCGTGCTGGAGAACTTAAAATTGCCGCAGCAACTCCATTGTTAATTAAACTTATCGGCAGCGGCAGACCGTTAAGAGATTATTGTATTGCTTGGGCGTTAGGTTGGTGCGGTGGGGAAGGTGCTATTTCTGCTTTAAACGGCCTTTATAAAAATAGCTCTTCTCCAGAATTTGTGCGTCGCATTGCTTGGGAGGCATTGCTTAAATTAGCCGACGAACAAACTCGGGTAGAATTGCAAAATGAAATTGCCGAAATGCTGCCAGCAGAAATCCGTAATTTAGCGATTAACGGTTCCGCAGAAAGCTTAACTCAAGCAGTACAAAAACGTTTAGAAAGTGGCAATCAAAATGATTTTGCGATTGGGGAGAGCCTCTATCAAATAGACAATGAAAATACTAGAAACGTACTTTTAGAAATATTAAAAACTGCTCCTTTTCAACGGAACTATTTTCAGCGAATTAGACACATTTTTAAAATGGCAGAATATCGCCACGATGCCGAAGTATTTGCAATTATTGTTTATCGTTTAGAGAAGGAACCTCCGGTAGAATGGCGACTTTACAGCGCGACAACCCGTCAATATTTGCAACGAAGAATCTGGCGGACTTTGAAACAATTAGGGGCAGAAAATGACCCGGACTATATTAAAATGGCGGTAGAAATTTTGCTTCAATATGCCGATTTTGATGCCGTCTCTTCTCAATCTGCCAACATTTCTCATTGGGATAGAAATGCCCGGCAATATCGAAATATTAACCGCAAGTGGGATGCTTACGCGAGTTACATAAATTTCGGTCATCTTCTCTACGAAAATAGTCCGCGCTATCTCTTACTTCCTAATACTAAAGCGTGGCGCTGTCGGTATAATTATAAACCCGGGGATCCGGAACCAACAGATAGAGAAGAAGCTTTTCCTCAGTTGTGGGATGCCCATCCAGAAGCTTTGTTGAAACTGCTTTTGGAAAGCAACTGTCGCCCGGTTCATCATTTTGCCGTAAAAGCATTAAAAGCTAATCGTAAATTCTGGGAAGAAATAGAGATTAAGACTTTAATAAAACTGTTGGAAAGACCTTATGAAATAACGGCAGAGTTTGCTTTTGAATTAGCGGGCGATCGCTACGATGCAAATAACCCCAATTTTGAATTAGTATTAGGATTGGCAAACTGTCTGGTATCTGCCGCCCGCCAACAAGCTTATGGCTGGATAGAAGAACAACGTCAAGTATTTTTAAACGACACGAATTTCCTCGCCAGTTTAATTACCAGCAAACAAGAAGAAACCCGTCAATTTGCCGGGAGATTGTTAAGTTCGTCTATTCTCAACGAGGACGCTGCTAAAGTTTTAATCGGGCAAATAATCGTCCAAATATTAGCATTTAATCCAGAGACAGAAGGAATAGCAAAAGTGGTAGATGATATCGCAGATATTCTACTAACAAGTTTGAGCCATCAACTGCGAAAATTAGGCATGGGAGTTATCTTAGATTTGTTGCGACATCCGATGCCAGAAGTGCAGCAATTAGGGGCCAGAATATTATTAAACCATGAAACTCCCGCTGCCGAATTGCCCCCAGAATTAATCGAGTCTTTAATCGAATCTCCTTACCCGCAAGTGCGGGGTATTGGTATCAGAATCTTCGGTCAATTGCCAGACGAAACTTTGATAAGTTCGCAGCAACTTGTTATCTTAGCAATGGCTGTTAATTCCGAGGAAGATATTAGAAATGCGATTAAACCAATAATTGCTCGTTTGGCAGCAGCAAATTCGGAATTTGCTATGGAATTAGCCCAAGATTTGCTAGAGTTTTTATTAGTACCAGAAAAAGCCGAAGGAGTACACAGTTATTTACTCGGTTTGTTGCGGGACGATATTCCTGGATGGATGAAGAGTATTAGTCGGGAAATGGCAATGCGTTTATGTCGGGCCAAGTCGAATTATGCTAAAGAATTGGGCGGTTTAATTTTACAGGCAAATTATCGGGAGTGGGCAGAGGAATTTGAGACTATTAATATAGTCAAGTTGGCAAGTAATGAAATATTAGCAGTGCGCCAGGCGGCGTGGCAAATGTTCTCGGCAAATATTGAAAGGTTTCGCAACAATACTCGGGAAATGTTAGCGGCGGTGAGGATATTAGAATCGAAGTGGGATGATTCTCGGCAGTTTGCTTGGAACTTATTTAATGAAACTTTTACCGAGGGAGATTGGTCTCCAGAAGTAATGGTGAGTATTTGCGATAGCGTTCGAGATGAGGTTCGTCAGTTCGGGCGGGAGTTAGTTACTCGCTATTTTGAGGAGAGTTACGGGCAGGATTATTTGTTAAAATTTAGCGAACATCCTGGGGCGGATATGCAAATGTTTGCCACGAACTTTTTAGAGAATTATGCTGCGGATAATCCTCAAAGATTGGCAGAATTAGCGCCGTATTTTGTTAGGGTTTTATCTGGGGTAAATCGCGGCGGCGTTGCGAAACGACGAGTTTTGGCTTTTCTGGATAAGGAGGCAGAAAAAAGCGAGGCGGCGGCGCGAGTTGTGGCGGAAATTTTGACGCGGCAATCTGTTACTATTGCCATTGGAGATAAGGCGAGTGCGATTAAAACTATGTTGAAGATTAATAAGTCTTTTCCTCAGATTTATTTGCCAATTCAGGTTAAGCCTGTTTTGGAAGTAAGAAGCTAATTGTTAATTGCTAATTGTTAATTAACAACTGACAACGGCAACAGGCAAGATGCCTGTTCTACGAGGGCAAAAGTTAATTGAAAGGTTTCCCGAACCGTAGGCGATCGCTTGGGAATGTTATAATAGAATAGAAAAGTTAGTAGGGGCAGAATAAGTCAGTGAGTAACGAAATTCTAGGCATCAGAAAACCAGGAAAACCAGCGGAAGCTACTCCACCAGAGCAGATAGAATCTCAGCAGGAAAGTTCCTTAAAACTGAATCGACCTGCTAGGATCGAACAGAAAGAAGAAACTGCTTCTCAAGGGGAACAAACATCGTATAAACCAATTCGCCCTAAGAGATTTGAATCCAAACGAGAAACTACTGGTAATTATGAAAAGAAACAGTTCTCAAAACCATCTTTTCCCAAAAAACCATCTCGTTATGACAAATTCAAGAAAACACAAGTATTAGTTGAAAGAATACCAGAGGCAACTAATGCCAATGGCGAACTATTTAAGCCAGGAGATAAAATTCGAGTTTTAGCACCTTGGTGTATGGAAGTAGAAGGGGAGATTACTGGTTTTTATAAAGGCGGAAAAGGCTCGATTTTTGCTGAGTTTGTTCCCCAAAAAACCGGGCATGAATGGAACTGGGAAAAGGGTTGCATTCGCGCAGAATTGTTGAAATTAGCTTGAGGGCGACCTGCTAATAATTAAGCAATAATAAATAATAAAGAGCATTCCATTGCAGCATCGAGAACGAATTATGCTAAACTGGGATGCTCTTAAAATTTTAGGACAATCTATGACCTTAATTAGACTATCTCAACAACAATTAAACGTCCTCGCAAGTTGTCCGAGAAAATTTCAACACCTCTACCTAGATAACCTCAGTTCTCCCACAACTTATGAAGAACAAGAACGCCTGAATTGGGGTAGTCGCTTTCACTTGTTAATACAGCAAAGAGAATTGGGACTGCCCATAGAACCTTTAGTGAAAAAAGACCCAGAAATGGAGGAATGTTTAAAGTCTTTTATCGAGACAGCTACAGAAATATTTCCTAAGTCGAAAAACCCGGAAACTTTTCGGCAAGCAGAACATACTCGGAGTCTCAATTTTCAAGGTTATATCTTGACTGTTATTTATGACTTATTAATAGGCGATCGCCAGCAAGCTCTTATTTTAGATTGGAAAACTTATCGCCGCCCCCGAGATAAAAGTTATTTGGCAAAAAACTGGCAAACTCGCCTCTATCCTTTTGTTATGGTAGAAACTAGCCATTATCTCCCAGAACAAGTCTCCATGACTTATTGGTTTGTTCGACCTGCAGAGAAACATCTACCCGAAAATCTCAAATTTTCTTATAATCAACACAGGCACGAAAAAACTCGTCAGGATTTAAGCCAAATCTTGAGCCAGTTGACCCACTGGCTGCAACGGTATCAGCAGGATGGCGAACTCTTTCCCCAAATAGATGCATCTACTGGCCAGTGTCATTCCTGTCAATTTGCTATTCGCTGCGATCGCGATCTAGAAAGCAGTCCGCCAGTGGCAGAGTCAGACGATAGAGAGCTTACTGAGGGTTGGTTGAGCCTAGACGCGATCCAAGAAGTATCAATTTAGGGAAATGGGGAATAGGGAATAGGGAATGGGAAAGAATTTTTTATTTATTACAAACAATTTAGGATTGCTATAGTCTCAAAAATATAGACAGTAGTGCAAAATAATTTGAACAAAAATTTTTGCTGCCCCACTGGTCTGTCTTAATGGTAAATTAACCGCTAATGGCGCGTAGGTACTCAATGGGAGCATCTCATATTTCCAAAAATACTTTTTTTCTGCTAAGAGTTCCCTCTTTTCCCGTTCCCTCTTTTCCCGTTCCCTCTTTTCCCGTTCCCCGTTCCCCGTTCCCCGTTCCCTAAAAGCGTTCAAATTTTGGGTTTATTCTTGCATTGAGATGCTCCCGTACTCAATTGTTAATTGTTAATTATTAATTGTTAATTGCTTAGACTTAATTACTGTAAAAAAGCTATGTCATCAAGAATACTTGTTGTGGACGACGAACCCGATTTTGAATCGCTAATTCTTCGTAATTTTAGAAAAAAAATTAGAAAAAAAGAACTCGAATTTTTATTTGCCGGTAATGGAGCAGAAGCATTAGAAGTCTTAAAAAAAGAGTCAAATGTAGATATGGTAATCAGCGACATCAATATGCCGATTCTCGATGGATTGACTTTGCTCGATCGCCTGATGCATAACTATCCAGATATCAAAGCGGTGATTGTTTCTGCCTATGATGATATGGATAAAATTAGAACGGCAATGAATCGTGGGGCTTTTGATTTTTTAACTAAGCCTATAGATTTTGGCGATTTAGAAATTACGATAAATAAAACTATAAAAAATACTCAACAGCTAAAGGAAAATAAGCGGTTGAGACAAGAGAAGCAAGAAGCTGAAGCTGCTAATAAGGCAAAAAGCGTGTTTTTAGCCAATATGAGCCACGAGCTAAGAACGCCGTTAAATGCTATTATTGGCTACAGCGAAATTATGTTGGAAGATGCTGTAGATTTGGGCTACGATACTTTTATACCAGATTTAACTAAAGTTAAAACTGCGGGCAAGCATTTACTGGCAATAATTAACGATATTTTAGACCTTTCAAAAATCGAAGCGGGCAAGATGGAATTGCATGCGGAACCCTTCGATATCGAGAGTTTGATTGACAATGTAATTTCAACTATTCAACCTACAATAGAAAAGAATTTTAACGTTTTAGAGGTTAGATTTGAAGATAACATAGGCTCTATTAGAGCTGATTTGACAAAAACGCGACAGGTGATTTTAAACCTCCTAAGCAATGCAGCTAAATTTACAGAAAATGGCCAAATTACTTTGACGGTGAGAGAAGCTACTGATGAGGAAAAACCTCTAAGAGAAAATCTAAAAACAGATGTGGATTTAAGCGATAGCCAATATATCATAATTAGCGTGGCTGATACTGGAATTGGCATTTACCCGGAACATAAGGAAAACTTATTTGAACCTTTTACTCAAGCAGATTCTTCTACTACAAAAAAGTATGGCGGTACGGGTTTAGGATTGGCTATTAGTCGTCATTTCTGCAAGATGATGGGGGGAGATATTAGCGCGGAAAGCGAAGTCGGTAAAGGGTCTGTTTTTACCGTTAAATTGCCCGTAAAAATAGAAAGTTATTATCAAGAATAGTAGGCCCTGGGGAATTGGGAATTGGGAATTGGGAATTGCTTTAGGAGAAAGTAATGAGCGACTCGGAAGAAAGATGGCAAATTAAGCCCATCGCAGAACTGCCGGCATCTTATCTTGAAGCAGTTAAAAATAATGCTAGCAATTTTCCCTGCAAACATCTTTCTCAATTGCTGTGGCAGCGCGGTATTAAAGAAGAACAACTAGCAGGATTTTTAAACCCGGAAAAATATCCCTCGGCGAGTCCCTTTGAATTTGGAGAAGAAATAAAAATAGCCGTAGAAAGAATTAGAACCGCGATTAACCACAACCAAAAAGTTGCTATTTGGGGAGACTTCGACGCAGACGGCATTACTTCTACTGCGGTTCTCTGGGAAGGATTGGGAGAATTTATCCCTCAAAAAGAGCGTTTAATTTATTACATTCCCAACCGAATCAAAGAATCCCACGGTCTTAATTTACCGGGCATTGATGCTTTAGCAAAAGACAATTTCAACTTAATTATTACCTGCGATACTGGCAGCACAAATATAGCAGAAATTGAATATGCAAGCGGTCTAGGAATTGATATAATTGTCACCGACCATCACACCTTACCGAGAGAACGTCCGCCAGTAATAGCTATTATTAATCCTCGCAATTTGCCCTCAGAACATCCCATGTATCATCTCTCTGGAGTGGCAGTTGCTTATAAATTAATCGAAGCTCTTTATCAAACTTTGCCAGATATTCCCAAACGCCCTTTAGAAGATTTATTAGACTTAGTAGCTATTGGTTTAATTGCCGATTTAGTAGAATTAAGCGGAGACTGTCGTTATTTGGCACAAGTAGGAATTAAAAAGTTAGGAGAACAATTGAAAAATCCCACTCGACCGGGGGTTGCTAAATTGCTTTCTTTGTGTAAGAAAACGGGCGATCGCCCCACAGATATTTCCTTCGGTATCGGCCCCAGAATAAATGCCGTCAGTCGAATTATGGGAGATGCCAGTTTTTGCGTCGAATTACTAACTAACCCCGATGCCGAAATTTGCGAACAATTAGCCTTTGAAACGGAATTGGCCAACACCCGCCGCAAGTCCCTACAAAAAAACGTTGCCAAAGAGGCCGCCGAGAAGTTGAGCCAAATAGACCTTTCTACCACTGGCGTCATTGTTTTAAGCGATCCTCAATGGCCTACGGGAGTTTTAGGCTTAGTAGCTGCCGAAATTGCCAGAGAATATAGCCGCCCGGCCATTTTGCTGAGTTTTGCTGAGTATGCAATGGGGATGGATGCCGACAATTTGGCCCGAGGTTCGGCCCGTTCTGTGGATCGTATAGATTTGTACGAATTGGTCAAAGGTCAAGGACATTTATTGCATCGTTTCGGCGGCCATCCTTATGCGGCGGGGTTGAGTCTGCCAGTGGAGAATCTTCCTTTGTTTGTCCATGCCATTAACCAACAATTGGCCCGCAAACTGCCTAGTGGCCTTTCTTTTACTCGGGTAGTAGAAGCTGACCTCATAGTGACGGTTTCAGAGTTGGGCCAGGATTTATTTAAAGAACTGAAACTTCTCGAACCTTGCGGTATGGGCAACCCAGTTCCTCAGTTGCTAATTAAAAACTGTTGGTTTAGAAATGCTTGGCATCAAAATCAAAAGGATTTGCGGGGTAATAAAATTAGTTATATTAAAACTGATTTTGAAATTGGCGACGATTCCAGCGATAAGGGGTTTCCTGGTATTTGGTGGGGTCATTATAAGGATGAGATTCCGCCAGAAGACAGGCGATGCGATGCGGTGGTAGAACTGGATTTTAATGCTTATAAAAAACGTTATGAGGTAAGATTAATAGCATTGCGGCCTAGTTCGGAGGCATTGCCCCTGGTAGGGGACGATCGCTTGGATTGGATTTTGGACTGGCGGCGGGGAGTAAAAGAAGAATCGCCATTGCCGATGGTGGTGAGGGAATGTCCTACCAGTTGGGACAATTTACGAGTGGAGTTTCGGCGAGCTTTTTATCGAAACGAGAAATTAGCGATCGCCTATTGTCTTCCCCCATCAACTCCAGCAAAAGAGATTTTGCAGACTCTTATCGGTATTGCTAAATATTTAGCTCGCACCGGACACCCCGTGACTCGCCATCAACTTTTGCAGAAATTGGGTATCGGTGAATTGCCTCTGAAAATAGGATTCCAAGTATTAAAGCAATTAGGGTTTAATGTCAAGTACGGCGGCGGCGTTTTTCAGATATCTAAAGAAGACAAGGGAGACAAGGCGGACTTGCGGGGACAAGGGCAGACTTGCGGAGACAAGGGCGGACTTGCGGGGACAAGGGGACGCGGAGACAAGGGCGGACTTGCCTCGCTCGATGGATTTTTAAACACTCCCCAGACTCCCCAGACTCCCCAGACTCCCTTGGAAAGGACTGTAGAGCAATTTTTGGCTGCAGTGCGAGAAGAACAGTTTCGGCGTAAGTATTTTAATGAAGTGCCTTTGGCGACGATAAAAGCGATGGCCGCTAGGACTGTTTTGACAGAGTTAGCCGATTTAGCTAGGGACAATTTAGCCGATGGAGGAGAGTCGCTTCCTTTTTAGGCGATCGCTTTCAAGAAATGTCTTAAAATAACAACAGGTCCAAGCTCGAAAATAAATGGGCGATCGATTCCTAGAATCGGAAAATAAAAAAAATCCATATTACTCATAACCAATCTAAATCACCGCCGTCATCCAATCCCCTACCCGGGAAATTGATTATGCTCGTTTGTCCTCAATGTAAATTTGAAAACCCAAATAACCACAAATTTTGTCAAAAATGTGGCGCTTCCCTAACTCACAAAAAATGCTCTCAATGTGGGAGCGAGGTGGCTTGGGGCGACAAAGAATGTCAAAATTGTGGAAACTTGACAGGTATTGTCTGGATGGCTGTGGTGGCCACAAGTGCCCAAGAAAAGGATCTGGCCGTTATGGGAATGCAAGAGGAACGCCTAAGAGGAGCAATTTCTCAACCGCAAGATTCGGCGGCATCTGCCGGGGATGCCATCGGGCCTGATGAAGCGGAGCAAATTACCCGGGTAGCAGATGCGCAAGAGGTCTTTTTATTTGACTCAACAGAGTCAACAGAGTCAACAGAGTCAACAGAGTCAACAGAGTCAACAGAGTCAACAGAGT
>CAZSTZ010000157.1:9483-15930 GCA_964609515.1 uncultured bacterium
AACAGAGTCAACAGAGTCAACAGAGTCAACAGAGTCAACAGAGTCAACAGAGTCAGTGGCAGAGAGAGAATTTGAGAATTTAGATGCCGATGAAACCGGTTCTATTATCAATCTTCGGGGAGGAACGTCCTCAAGTGCTTCTGGCCAAGAACAACAACAGCAATTCACGGGGGATTTCTTGAACAGGAAAGAGCCAGAAAGTTTTGCTAAAACATCTGCTCCCGAACTGGGCGAGGCCCCAGAGGAGCAACCGTTGCCGGAGGCAGAGTCGGCAATGGCTTTAGGGGAAAATTATGCCTTGGGAGCGGGAAAATATATAGATTGTCAGAAACGCTATCAACTATTAGAAACTTTACCTCCCAGAAAACAAGGGGAGCTCGCAGTAGTGAGGGTTTTGGATTGTCAGCCGCTACAAATATCTCTGCTGGGAGCTTTATTGGATACAACGCAGATGCCTACACAAAAAACAAACACACCATCTGGAGCGGAAACTTTGGTGAAATCTGAAAATACTGAAATAGAAGCTTTGGTTACACCCGAAATTGCTAAAGGTTATTTAACCCTGAAGTGCCAATTTCCCTATCATCTACCAGCAGTTCACGATGCCTGGCTGCAGTTGGGGGAGCAAGTAGTGTTATTAGAAGACTGTTCGGATTGGCCTTTGCTATGGGTGTTGTGGGAAAACGATCGAACTCCCCAACTCCAACTGGTAGATTGGCTTTACCAGATGAGCGAACTGTGGATAGCTCTGGAGGCGTGGCATTGCCGCCAAAGTTTGCTGGAGCTAGATAATCTGCGGGTTTACCCTAGTTTAGTTGGGGAGAATCGGCCTGTTTGCCTACAAAGATTGTATTCCGAGGAGGCAGAGGTTAAGTTGGAAGACTTGATGAAGCTATGGTTGGAACTGTTTCATCGCTCCCAAAGAACCCTGTTTGGTCCTTTGGCAGATTTCGTACACGATTTGCGCTCTGGGAATCTTAAGGAAATTGAAGAGGTGCGATCGCGCTTGCAATGGACCAGAGAGCAATTAAAACAAGAGGAAGAACCAAGCTCGCCGACTACAAGGTTGCAGTCTGAGGAAGGTTTCGAGGAGGAAACGGCAATAGGAGAGGGAACGACTTTTATTAGGGCTAGGCAATTGGTGGCCTTGGAAGCTGTGGGTCGCACTCATGTGGGCAGAACGCGAGAACACAACGAAGACTTTTTCGGCATCCAGACTCAAATAGATAAGGTTGAAAGTCCCAACGGCAAAATCTTGGACGCTAAGGGGCTTTATCTTATTTGCGATGGCATGGGAGGACACGCGGGCGGGGAGATCGCTAGTAAGTTGGCTGTGGAGCTTCTCAAGCAATATTTTCAAGCTAATTGGCAGAGGGAATTGCCTTCGGAGCGTGTTATTCGGGAGGGTATCCTCGAAGCGAACCAGGCGATTTACGATCTCAATCAAGAAGAGGTTCGCTCTGGTAGCGCTCGGATGGGTACGACTCTGGTGATGGCCGCTTTTAGAAATACTAAGGTTGCTATGGCTCATGTGGGAGATAGTCGCATTTATCGCTTTACTCGCAGTGGGGGATTGGAGCAGGTGACGGTAGATCACGAGGTAGGGCAGCGAGAGATTAAGCGGGGGGTTGACCCACAGAAAGCTTATTCTCGTCCGGATGCTTATCAACTTACTCAAGCTCTGGGACCGCGAGATGAGGATTATGTGAGGCCGGAGGTGCAGTTTTTGGATTTGGATGAGGATACTCTTCTGATTTTGGCATCGGACGGACTGACGGATAATAATGTTTTGGAAAGGTACTGGGAAAGTCATGTTGCTCCGTTACTGGAGCTCCAGGGCAATCTCGAAGAGGGGGTAGAGCGATTAATCGCTCTGGCTAATGAAGAAAATGGCCACGATAATATTACGGTAATCGCGATCGCCGCTAAAGTCCAACCCCGTCGCCGCTAATTAACAATTAGCAATTAACAATTAACAATTAGTAATTAGCAAGTCGATGGTGGTTAAGCTAACGCTATTCGAGGCAGAAGGCCAAAAGGCGATGGAAAGCTGGGAGTTTGAAAATCAGTCAGTTATTAGGGTAGGCCGAGCTCGCGATAACGACGTGACGATCTCAGATAATCTGGTATCGAGATACCACTTGGAGCTTCATAAAATTGGTAATTCTCCTTCTAGCCATAGTTGGCGGTTGGTCAGTAACGGCACAAACGGTACTTTTATCAATGGGGTTTTGGTAAGTCAAACAATTATATCTGACCATTGCCAGCTCGAATTAGCTCGTGGCGGACCGATTCTGCAATTTCAAGTCAAAACGGCAGAGTCTTATACGTCGGGACAGTGTTGTTCCCGGGGTGGCGATAACCCACCGGGAACTCTATTTTGTATTTACTGCGGCAAACCGATAAGGGTCGAACGCACTATCCGTCAATATCAGGTATTGCGGATTTTGGGTCAGGGGGGTATGGGTACTACCTATCTAGCCTGGGACTCCCAGTGGCAGGAGCGTCAAAATCGCACTACTTACCCGGGGGCGGCTGTGGTGGTATTAAAGGAAATGAATGCAGATTTGGCTCAAATCCGCAAAGCACAGGAATTGTTCGAGAGAGAAGCGCGGGCGCTGAAATCTCTCGACCATCCGGGAGTGCCGAGGTTTTTAGACTTTTTTGTGGAGGAGGATAAGAAATACCTGGTTATGGAGACGATCCACGGTCAGGATTTGGAAAAATTGGTTTACGATCGCGGCCCTGTACCTCCCCCACAGGCGATCGCATGGATGATTCAGACTTGTGAGGTGTTGGGTTATATTCATTCCCAAACCCCACCTCTGATTCATCGAGATATTAAGCCTGCTAATTTGTTGGTCCGTCGCACGGATAATAGGATTGTCGTGCTGGATTTTGGGGCTGTCAAGGAAATCGGAACTCATGAGGGTACTCGCATTGGCGCTGAAGGTTATAGCGCACCGGAACAAGATCGAGGTCAACCCTTGACTCAATCGGATCTTTATGCTATTGGGTCGAGCCTGATTTTTTTACTAACCGGTCAAAGTCCTATGAGCTTTTATGATAATCGAGGCAAGGGTTATCGGTTTTATCTCGATCGCGTTCCCACTATCGAGCCAGAGTTGCGATCGGTAATCGAAAAGGTGACGGCACCTAAACCGGGCGATCGCTATCAATCTGCCCCGGAATTAGCCGTAGCTTTGGCAGAGTGTCTCTAATCTGTACGCGACTAATTCTGTTTTTTGCCTTAAATTGGCGAGGTGTTTCTGAGGGCGCGATCGCGCTTATTTTGTTATCGAAAAATTTGATTGTTTTTGTCTATCTGATGTGTTGATGTCGCTTTCTTGCATCGCTATCGCTTTCCGGTCGTTTAAAAATTATCTCTAAAGCTGCGAGATTTCTCGCTTTTCTCTAGTATTTTATAGCTGGCGACCTCTAATCTTCTTCCCAGACATCAACTGCTAAGAGTTCGCTAATGGGATCTTGCATTTCAAAATCAAAGTCTTGAAGTTGTTGTTTCCAATAAGGCCATTTATCTCCAAAAAGGAAGGCTATCTTCCAGAGGCGATCGCCCGGTTGTATGATATTGGATTTTACCAGAGATTTCACTTGGCGCTGAAATTTCTCCATTGGGTGTAGTACCTGTTGGACCATAATACCTTTATTTTTTACTAAATTGTTCAAATTCTCTGCTTTGCTTTCCCTGTAAAAAAGGGGCATTCTGTTAAAAAACACAGAACCTAAAAAAAGACAGTATTGCTTTTTTACCTATTTTAGCTGTTTGATGCTTGGCAATTCTGTTTTTATTTTAGCCCTTATCCGCTTTTTTAGCTATTAGTCAATTTTTGGGCGACTTTGAAGGAAGCTTTTTCATTACTTTTATACAGTAGCATATTTGCTCTTCTAATTTTTAACCATAATTTAATTTTAACTCAAATTCATAAACAATAACTAACTTTTATGTTTTTTGCCTAAATACTATTTTTGGCTGTTGAAAAAAGCGTGCTTATGTGGTACTAGCAGGAAAAGTATTAAAGAAAGCAATGAAGGATCGAAGCCTAACTTATGAGGGCGGTCAAGTCTTAAATATCTTGCCAATTAAAGACAAAGGCGTTTTGCCAACAAAAAAAGTTGTTTTTGGGCCTTATAATAGCTGGGCGATCGCTGGCTGAAGGCCAAATATTTAAACTAAGATGTTGGGTGGTAAGCTGCAATGCAAGAAGAAAACCAAACAGTTGTCGGTTTTTGCTTGACCATTTCAGTTAAGCTTTTTGCAAATTGCAGGATACCCATGTTGGGTGCGAATAACCTGGGGGGTAAAACCCCTTAGCCAAACCCGGGGTGGGAGAGCGATCGCGCTAGGAGGAAAAAGCGGATTTGCTTTCCGCTTCCAACTCAATTGTTGATTAATACAACCTATAGTTTGGCATTGGTGGGTTTTAGCGATCGCGCTCCCATTCATTCCCCATTCTCCAAGAAAATGACTTCTAAAAACCTTTTAAAATCTAAATCGTGGCCTATAGAAAGTCTCCCCGGGTTAAGTTCGCAACAGCAAGCTCAACTCGTGGAGTGCGGCATTAGCACCACTGGCAAGTTACTCCGAAACGTGAGAACTCCCGAGCAAAAATTAGCCCTGGCAAACAAGTTGCAACTTAACGTAAAATATGTTAATAAGTGGGTAGCTTTGGCGGATTTAGCCCGAGTTCCGAGCGTGGGTTGCCAATATTGCGGGCTGTTGCTTCATGCAGGCGTTGCCTCGCCGACTCAGTTAGCACAAATACCGGTATTGAGGTTACACCAACAAGTTCTGAAACTTCAGGTGGCTACCATGCAACGTCGGGATCTGTGCCCGGGTGTAGAGCAAGTTCAAACTTGGATCGAAGAAGCAAAAAGATTGTAAAAAATCTTTTTGTTAGTTGTTTTCAGCCTGCCCAATTCTGTTTTGAGGAATTCTATCGGGATGTCAAATTTTACCAATAAGCCAAAGACGCGATCGCTCTTAACGGGAGCATCTCAATGCAAGAAGAAAACCCATAAATTAAACGCTTTTAGGCATGCATGCAAGAGCTCGTGTGGCAACAGTTGGGGAAAAGGCAAGAAGGGAAAAGTAAATAAAAAACCGAATATTCGATATTTTTACAAATATGAGATGCTCCCCTCTTAACTATCCTTATTATTTTACTGGCAGCTGTGGGAACTATTACATCTATTTTCTGGCTATGGCAGCTTTTCTTTACCCAATCAAATGTTGAGAAAGAATTGCCAAAACCTCCTGAATTTAAAACCGCAGAAAACTACGCAGCAGAAGTAGCTAAATCGGGATTTTTGCAAGAAATAGCTATTAACAGCGAGCTATCGGAAAGCGTTAAAATTACCATTTGCAACCTCCAATATCGATGCAGACATTTGCAAGGAAATGTGGCTCCAACAAGGGCTGCCAGTTTGATAAAAGTTCCCATCGCTGTTGCCTTGGTTAACAAGTTAACCCTTGAAAATATCGATTTAGATACAGAAATTTATGTGGATGAAGGAAATGTTACGGAAGAGGAATTTTCGGCATTGGAAGGGGGACAAAATTATCCGATGAGGCAGTTATTAGCGGAAACAATTATTAACAGCAGCAATACTGCGCCGAATCAATTAATCGATTATTTGACCAGAGATTACATCAATCAAGTATTAGAAGAAAGGGGCTATAATGTCACTCGGGTTAATTCTAAATTTATTGGCGAAACGACGGTACCTGTGGATTTAGGCGAAACTAAAAATAGTTTAAATGCGGACGAATTAACGGCGATGATGGTGCAAATTTATAACCGAGAGCATCCAGGAGACGACCTTTTAATAACAATACTGGGGTTGCAGCACGATCGCGATTTAGGATATGCGGCTTTGGAAGGTACAAATGCTCGCTGGTTGGGTGAAAAAACCGGTCAAAATTCTGCGGTTTTGGGTACGACTTTGGCGATGAAAGTTGGAGGACAGACTTATATCGTGACGGTAATTGATGATGGAGAATACAGCGACGAAGCTATTCGCAATAGCCTAGCTCAAATTGCAGATTATTTATGGAGAAATGGTGGTTTTTAGGGTATGGATTTCCGAACTTTTGCCGCCAATCTTTGACGAAGAGGAGTAAAAGCAGTAGATGAAAATTAGGGAACAGGCAGGATGCCTGTTCTACCTATTTTAAGAAACCGTTAAAGATGCCCCGTTATCGGAAGGTTTTAAACTCAATAAAAAGCTCGCCGCTTTTGGATTAATTACAAATCCCCAAGGGATTGCTTGATGGTTTGAAGTGGGGCGATGGAAAATATCGCACCTTTCAATCTACAGTTAAACTGGGGCATTCGGACTCTAAAGTTAACGATTTCAACCCACAGCTAACCCTCCTTAGCTTTGCCCCTACATTTATTGGGGTTTGCGTTTCAACAGGGAACGAAC
>CAZSTZ010000158.1:0-13673 GCA_964609515.1 uncultured bacterium
AAGAAAATGGCTAACTCGCCCGCCAGAAACCGGGTTTTTTAAAAAAACCCGGTTTCTTAAATCTCGATGCTGGCGACTTAAATTGTCAAAAAAACCGGGTTTCTGAGAATAAACGGGCGACCTACTGTTGCTGGTAAAAGTCCAGAACCTTTTGGGTATATTCAGCGGTTTGGCCGCTATCGTACTGATTCGGATCTCCCGTCATCCACCAAGCCGCTGCCCGTCGTATTGCCAAAAGTTCGTTATTATTGCTGGCCGCGTACTGTTCTTGAAGAACGTCCCCCATGACGCAGCCTAAAACTTCTCTGGCCTTATCTGTATTTGCCTCGAATTGTGGCGGGGTCAAAGTTTCGCCGATGCAGGATTGGGACCAACGAGTAATATTGTCCGGTTTAATCTGCCAGTCGCTAAACAATCCGTCGTCGACCGTTCCCGTTTGGGGGGCCGCTTGTCGCAAAGCCTCTACTAATGCCTGGACTTGCTCCTCGGAAACTTGGGCCCTGGCTGGGGCGGCACAGAAAGTTAAGGCCGCGATTAAGCTGAGTAGAATTAGTTTCATAGTTGGACCCTGACAAAAAGAAATTGATTGGCTTTATTTTAGACATCCGGTCAATTTTCGGTATCTGCCTTTGGGT
The DNA here is from genome assembly GCA_964609515.1 of uncultured bacterium. Lineage (GTDB taxonomy): Bacteria > Cyanobacteriota > Cyanobacteriia > Cyanobacteriales > Microcoleaceae > CALKCV01. The sequence goes on from CAZSTZ010000158.1 coordinate 636, forward strand.
CAAATTTTATGGTTTGTGGGCGGGAAGGCGATCGCTTCTGGATACCGGAAGGGTAATCTTAAATTAGGGCAAGTTGGGTTTCGTTTCACTTCACCCAACCTACATTTTGGCGATCGCAGTTGGCAAATATCTTGACAATTTGCGAACTTTATGATAACATGATAATAAAATCATCTTCCGCACAATTGTAGGAGGAAAAAAAACGATGTTTAAATTCATAATAATTCTCTTGGTAACTTTGGAATTAGTATTGTTAAGTGCCTTTTTCCAGCCAGCAAATGCCACAGTTAAAGATGCCGAATTTTACACCTGGGACTATGCCGGAGTAGGCAGGGAAGAACTGGTTTGCAAACAAGTAATAATTCATCCTAAAAAAAGCTTAATCCCAGAATCATCGGAAATGGAGCCAGTAGCTATCCGGTCTCAAGTAGTCAGCGATCGCTATTGCGCGAGCTCTGCCAAACCCAATCTTTAAAATGGGAGAAAATAGGAGAAAATAGGATAAAGTAGGAGAAAATAGGAGAAAATATATCGTGGAACACAGACGCTCTGTACCCTGGCTGCATCGTTGGTCTCGCTTTTTAATCGGAGGTCTGGCAGTATTTGGAATCGTAGAAACTGCCTTTCTAACCTTTGCTGAAATCTTCGGAAAAGCTGCCGACGTCTGCCCCACTCAAGGTTGTAAAGAAGTATTAGAAAGCCCTTATGCAATGGTTTTCGGAGTACCTTTAACCTTCTATGGATTTTTAGCTTATACCAGCGTAGCCATAATTGCCTTTACTCCGATTTTATTAAAAAAAACCAAATATCGGCAGTCCCAATTAGAAGATAATAGCTGGCTGTTCCTGCTAGTAATCACAACCATAATGGCAGTGTCTAGCGGCTATTTAATGTGGATAATGACTTTGACAATCGAGGCATTTTGCCCCTATTGCATAGCCTCGGCCATTACCTCCCTAAGTCTATTTGTCTTAACCTTAATAGGTAAAGATTGGGAAGATATCGGACAAGTTTTCTTTATCTGCTTAATCGTAGGGGTTGTCAGTTTAATCGGAGTATTAGGAGTCTATGCCAATGTCGATTCTCAAATTGTCGGTTCTGGTAATAATTCCGGTCAAATTACCCCAGGAGAATCTGGCCCGCCGATAACAAATGTTTCGGGACCGGCAGAAATTGCCTTAGGAAAACATTTAACCGCAACTGGCGCTAAAATGTACACTGCCTACACCTGCCCCCACTGTCACGAACAAAAAGAATTGTTTGGCAAAAAAGCGGTGAATCTGATTAACGATATAGAATGCAATCCCAGGGGCAAAAATGCTCGACCGGACTTGTGTCAAGCTGCTGGTTTAAGGGGGGTTCCTACTTGGGAGATTAATGGTAAAATGTATCCGGGAGTCCAAAGATTAGAAACTCTGGCAGACCTGTCTGGATATCAAGGTTCTCGGGATTTTAAATACCAGTTTCCTTATTAAAGGCAGGTAAAGAAACCTGGGGGAGCATCCCATATTTGTAAAAAGACCAAAAAGTTAACTATCTTTGTCAGTTGTTAGTTGTTAGTTGTTAGTTGTTAATTGCTCGACTAACAACTGACAACTAACCACTAAAAAAAAGCATCTAATTCTTGGCAATATCAAAATTGAGATGCACCGGAAATCCGGTGTTGGTCGAGAAACCAGGTTTTGCCGAAATTACCTGGTTTCTGAGGCTCCAGATTTATCAGTCAAAATTGTTAATTTTAATTACCAAAGATGAAATATCGCGTATCTTTAAACCGACGGAATATTATCGTAGAAGCTAACAGTAAAGATGAGGCGGAAAAAGTTGCAGAAAAAAGCTTGAGACGAGGAGAGCAAATTTATAGTATTAAACAGGTTGACTCGTCGGTATCTAATACAGGTTCTTGGTGGGAAATTTGGCTGGATTAGACTTAAAAAAGCTTTGAATCAAATACAATAAAGAAGTTATGAAAACTAATCCTCCTCCCAAAGAGAAATTCGATCGCATCGAGTTTTGCCTTAGGTGTCGTTTTTGTCTTGAGCTTGGGACTATTCGAGAGTCTGGGAGTATTTGTTGTCTTGAGTGGGATTTTAGGATTAATTTTTGGCTTGCTAGCTGCTAAATACGGCGATCGCTTTTGGAAAAAATTATCCAATTGGTTGCGCTAATATTGGCATAAAAAAAAGCAGCCCATCGGAGCCGCAATTTAATTCAAAACCGTTATCTTTCCTGGAGGTAAAAGCTGTAAATTCTAAAAATATTTGTTAAAAAAAAGATAGAAATAAAGATTAATTAGAGACAGGGAAAACAGCTAGTATTTTACTAGCTAAACCAGCGAAAAATCTTATTTATTCACCAGCTTGACTTTGCCGCGATGAACCAATTTTAAGATACCGTTAATAGAGTTTCTTTGTTCTTCGTCAATGGAGCGATCGAAAGTAAAGTCCATCAACTGATAGTGGTCGGTTAAAGTCAGAAAACCGTTATTCTGAACGCCAGTTAAAATCTCAGAGATGATTTGTGGGTTAACTTGAAACATCATTATTTTTCCTTAACTTAACTCTATACTTTAATTATTCCCTACGCCAAATGGCTTAGTGGTGATTTCCCCCCAGAAGCGGATGTGAACTTCGTTAGTTCAAAAAGCGATCGCAAATATACGGAGAAGGCGATCGGCGTATCTACGGAGAGGCGATCTCGGTCACAAAAACCGATAAAGGCCAAACTTGCCGATGGAGCGATCGCCCGTTCCTGTTGGGTTCTGTGCATTCAACTTGCTACAGCCTCCCCGTTTTTGCCATCTTCAATTTCATCAATGCGGGCCTTAAGTTGGGCGAAGTCGGAGGCCACGATTCGTTGGTTGCTAACGAGTTCGTAACCCTCCCACTCTTGGGAAACCTCGGAGTCATACCAGATAAACCATTCCCTATAAATTTCTCCTTCGTCGATATCGCCACACAAGGCCAACCAATCATCTCCATCAGAATCATCTGGGACAGCAGCTACCAAGTCCAGCCAAGCGATCGCGATGCAGGCGTCCAAATCGTTAGCGGAGGTTTTAGGTTCGAGACAGATATTAGATTTCATGGGTCAAACAATTAACTCAACACCTTTACTCTAAAAAATCCCATCCGGAAAAAGTGACAGAAAAGTGCCACTCTGTTAACTTCACCACTAAGAACGAATTTCCATTTTTTGTAAGGCAAGACTCCGAAAGCCTTAATCTGTCGATGTTTCTTAAAATCAGTCCCATCTCGTAAGATTGTCCCAGAGGAGAACGGGACAAGGAGACAGTCGAGTAACTGTCACTCTCTTCCTTTTATATATGGGGGGTCGCTTTGCCGGACTTTGTTGGTTTGAAGGGAAAAAGAGGTAGTTTATCCGGTTAACGACCCACTTTTAACAAAACCAGTCAGGTGTCCCAGAAACCCGGTTTTTTGAAAAAACCGGGTTTCTCGATCGGCTCGGACGGGAAATCGATGGCCTATTTTTGCTTATAATAATAAGGACAAAACGACTTCTATTCATAGCAAAAAGTCACTGTTACCTTCCCCCCTCTTGCCTCTTGCCTTTTGCCTTTTGCCTCAAGCGTCAGATTTTTGGACACATCTCAAATAAAACTGCTATATAACCATGCAAGTGACCAAATCCCTCCATGCCGCTATTCTAGTTTCCAACCTGGAAGAAGCCGAAAATTTCTACGGTCAAATCCTGGGGCTGCCCAAAGTCGATCGCCCCTTGAATTTTCCCGGTACTTGGTACCAAGTGGGAGATTTCCAAATTCACCTAATCCAATCCCCAGAAGTTATCCCCGATTTAGTCAGCTCGGAAAAATACGGACGCAACCGACATCTAGCATTTTCCGTAACTAATATTGAAGAAGCCAAACAGCGATTATCGGCGAATAATTGTCCGTTCCAAGCAAGCGCCTCTGGCAGACCGGCCTTGTTCGTGCGAGATCCCGACGATAATATTATCGAACTAAGCCAAATCGCCGGATGAAAATCTTTGCTTATTCCTACACCGAGCCCCTGTTGGATACTATCCCCGATAAAACGATTTGGGGATGGGAGGTCGATCGCGTCTATCAAGATTTGGGAGAACGCCGGCAACTGGAAGAACTTCTGGGAGAGTGTAAAAACAAACCCCCAGATTATTTATTAATTCGGCGGGTTGAGGAATTGGGGGAGTCGGTGGAGGAGGTATGCGATCGCCTGACGCAACTAGAATCCTTCGGCATTCAGATAATCCCACTAGAATCGGAACTAAGTATTGTAGGGAAAGAGGCGGCTACAACCTCCAAAATCATTACCAGAATCGATATTCTCAAATTCTTCCAACAAATCCAAGAAAACCAGCGCAGCCGCCAAATCCGCAAAGGACACGCTCGCAACCGCCTTAAAGCATTACCCCCACCGGGCAAAGCGCCCTACGGATATCGACGGGGAAAAGACCGTTATGCTTTAGATAGAAGCGCGGCGGCTGTGGTTAAAGATTTTTTCGAGAATTTTTTGCTCTACGGTTCCTTGCGAGGTTCCGTTCGCTATATAGAGAAGAAACACGGCAAAAAAATCTCCGTTACCACCGGACGTCGGTGGTTGACTAATGCTGCCTATCGGGGAGATTTAGAATATCGGAACGGAGAAACGATTTCTAACACTCACCTTCCGATTATTTCCCGAGAAGAGGCCGCCCAAGTCGATCGCCTCCTGCGACGCAACAGCAGACTCGCCCCCCGCGCTGCCAGCGCCCCGCGATCGCTGGCAGGTTTGGTGGGATGCGCCCGATGTCAATCTCAAACTATCGTTACTAAAGTTAGCTCTTCTCGGCAAGAGCGAGAATATTTATATTTGCGTGCTGCCAGTTGTCCCCTGGAACCTAAATGTAAGGCTTTGTCCTATCGGGAGGTTTTAGAAAAGACTGTAGCAGCAATTTGTCGGGAGTTACCTCCTGCGGTTGCTGGTTTGGAGATGCCGAATATGGAAGGGGCGAAGGGAGGGATACAAGGAGCGATCGCCACCAAACAAGGTATCCTGTCTCAACTGCCAGAACTTGTAGGGGCAGGAGTTCTCGACAACCAAACGGCGGAACTTCGGGCATATAAGTTGCGGACAGAAATTGCCGAGTTACAGGGGAAACTCGCCCAACTTCCTCCAGTAAATTTAATCGAAACCGTTAAAGCGGTTTCTTATCCTCAGTTTTGGTTAGATTTATCGGAGTCGGAACGTCGATTTTATTTTCGCGAGTTTATCGAAAGAGTAGAAATTGTTAGGGAAGGTAAGGAGTGGGAGTTGGAATTGGTTTTTATTTTTTAGGTAAATTGTAGGGTGCGCAATGCGCACCTTACTTGTCTCCCTTGTCCTCGCAAGTCTGCCCTTGTCTCCCTTGTCTTCCATTTACTCAATCTCTGGGGCGGCGGGGATAGGGTTGAGTTGGTTCGGAGGGGGATGACGGTTTGCCGCCGGAGTTGCGAATGCCGATGAGTTTCTGGAGGAGATCGAACCAAAAAGCAGAACCCATCGAAATTGCGATGCCGCTTAACAACCAACCAAATACCCTTTTGATAACTGCTAACCAGATGGGTCGATCGGGGTTTGCTTCTAAGATGCTTCGGCCTTCCCAACCTATAGGGAGGGGAACTTTACTTAAGGCGCGATCTACTTCCTCTTGGATATCCCCGAAGCGATCGCTACTCGGGGCGGTGTCCGCAGTAACTAACTGTTCCGCATACTCGTTAACGGTAGCCCGCAGGAAAGAATCTTTAGACAAATTCTCGACCATATACAGGGTATCGGCATTAGCAGCCACGGCAATGAGAATGCCCAACATAATCGCAATTCCTCTAGCATTGCGCTTGTAAACCCCAGAGGCTCGTTGCATGGCATTATCGAACCAAACCTCAACCTCGTATTGAAATTGATTTACAGTTTCTCCCGTTTCTTTTGCCCTAATTTCCGCTCGTTCTGCTAACATATAAAGACTACTTTTTAAAGAATCGGGCAGAGCGTCAATAGCTTCTTTTATTTCACTATAAATCGGTCCCTCTTTATCGGTCAAAACTGTTGCGACTGTTTCCTCAGTTTCCACTGTTTGTCTGACAACCTTTAAAATATTGCTAAAGCTCGGAATAATTTGCGATAGCACCACTTCCCGTTCTAATGGACTCTCAAAAAGCGCCCGAACCGACCTCATTTTATTTTGAAACTCTTTGACGGAAGTTTCGTTGGCGGGGAGATAAATTTGGGTATTTTCAATAAAGAAATTTACTTGGTCCGACATCCGGTCTAGGCTATTATTTAAAAGCGATCGCTCTTGTTTGTAATCTTTGACAATTCGATTAAACTCATCCGCTAAAAATTGAAATTCACGATTTAAAGAATTGTGAATATCATCGTCGCACTCCAAACCATCAATAATGTATTTGATATCTGCCAATTTGTCCTCTTTAAACTTTTCCAATCTCCCCTCGCTAATAGTCTGAATTAAGGGATAAATCTTTAAACTTTCTATTAAGCTACTGGCAAAAGTTTCCGAGGGAATGTAAGAAGGGGCGCTGGATGCTTCACCAAAAACATTGTCGTTTTTTGTTACCTTACGAAAAAATTTACCGACTTTAGTAACTATTTGCCTAAACCATCTTTCCAGAGGGTCTTGAGCTTTATAATTCAAATTTTTAATCAGAGGATGGGCGTAGAGATAATTAGCTAATTTTCTAACCTTAGTAAATTGAAGCGGGTCTTCTCTGACATCGGGATTTCCGGCTATTAAAACTTCTATGGATTTCTTTAAATGAGCAGCCCGCCATTGCAAAATAGTGGCGAGTAATTCTTGAATTTCGCTAGCAAGAAGGCTTAAGGTTAAGTAAATAAAAACCAAGCCGATAATAATGTCTAAAATTACTGGTATGTTCATTATTTATTGGGGAATTGGGAATTGGGAATCGGGAATTGGGAATTGGGAATATCGGGAGCTGAGTTTACAGCAAGACGGATAATAGGGAACCTTTTTATGAGAAATTGGGGATTAAACCCTAATTTACCTGGTAACGGGTCATTGTCAAAATGTTTAGCATCTTTGGTTGGGTCAGTCCCAACCGAAAAACTCCCTTAAACGATCGCTGGGTAGATCTGTTTTCTGCCCTGGGGCTGCTACTGGCGGCCTTGTTACTCTATGGAATTAATCTCGGAGAATTGCCCCTGCGAGATTGGGACGAAGGAATAGTGGCCCAAGTAGCCCGAGAAATTGGGCGGGGAGATGGGAATTGGCTTTATCCCACCATTAACGACACTCCCTATTTCAATAAACCACCTTTGGTACACTGGCTGATATCTTTAGCCTACGCTCTTGGCGGGGTTAACGAATGGACGGCGCGATGGCCTCCTGCCATGTTGGCGGCAATTTCCGTGCCTTTAGTTTATCTGGTAGGACGGGAACTGTTTCGCCAGCGGACGGGGGCAATTTTTGGAAGTTTGGTTTATTTAAACTTATTTCCTGCAGTCAGACACGGACGCTTGGCAATGTTAGATGGGGCCGTGGTCTGTTTTTTCTTATTAACTATTTGGTGTTTGTTACGATCGCGCCGCAACCTCCGTTATGCCCTTGCTGCTGGTATTGCTTTCGGTCTGCTTTGTCTGACTAAAGGTGTAGTTTTAGGGGTGTTATTGGGGGCGATCGCCTGTTTTTTCCTCCTTTGGGACACTCCCAGACTCTTCACTTCTGGATATCTTTGGCTTGGTATTTTACTAGGTATCGCCCCGGTTTTATTCTGGTACGGTGCCCAGTTTTTTCATTACGGCATGGCCTTCTTAGATGCTAACCTGATTCATCAATCTTTACGGCGAGTTTGGCAACCGGTGGGCAGCCACGAGGGACCGTTTTGGTATTATTTATTAGAAATATTAGAATTTACTTGGCCTTGGCTGTTATTTTGGCCGCCGGGTTTGCGCTTAATTTGGGAAAATCGCTATTTAAGTTGGGGGAAATTAATCTTAGTTTGGACTGGGATTTATTTGCTGGCAATTTCTCTGATGAATACTAAATTGCCTTGGTATATTTTCCCTTTTTATCCCGCTTTTGCTCTGGCAGTGGGTTCTTATTTTTCCGATATTTGGTATCAAACGCCACCGCTGAATTTAGCAGCTTTCGGTCGGGAATTTGACGAGGAGTTGCCCACAGATGGAGTGGGAGATGACGATTTTGAGACAAAAGAGATGGAACCGATGGGGGAACCGGGGTTGTATCATCGTTTGGTGGTTTGGTTGTTGGCGTTGTTGGGAGTCATCGCTTGGGGGGTTTGTCTTTATTTGATGATGACGCGGCAACTGCCAGGGGCGCAGTTGATGTTGGTGGCGGTGGGGTTGACGATGGCGATCGCTTCAGTGTTGTTGCAAAGGCGCGATCGGCAGTTTTTGCTGGTCTTGTTTTGGGGCACTTATATTTCCCTGTTACTGTTCGTCAATTCCGATTTTTGGGTTTGGGAGTTACAAGAAGATTATCCAGTTAAACCGGTTGCCGAAATCGTTCGGAAGCACGCCCCACCGCGCCAGATAGTTTATACTTTAGACGACAAAGACCGCCCCTCGTTGAATTTTTATAGCGATCGCCAAATTAAGCGAGTAGGTTTCGATTTAGTCGAGCGAGAATGGCAGACAGAAAAGCAGCTTTATCTATTAGTAGAAGAGTCAACTTTGCCCAATATTTTATTAGCTGAAATGAAAGTTTTAGGCACTGCTGAAGGTTGGGCATTAATAACGCAAAAATGAGTCACCCGTAGAACAGGCATCCTGCCTGCTATCTGCTCAATTCCCCATTCCCCATTCCCAATTCCCCATTCCCAATTCCCCATTCCCCATTCCCCATTCCCAATTACCCATTCCCAATTACCTAATTAAAAATGAAAAAAACAATCGCAATCACAGGAGTCAGTCGCGGTTTAGGTTTAGGAATGGCGCAAGAATTTATTTCCTTGGGTCATACAGTTATCGGTTGCGCCCGTTCCGCTTCTTCTATGAGAGTTCTCCAAGAACAATACGGCAAAAACCATCATTTTAGCGCCGTAGATGTTGCCGACGATTTGGCGGTAAGAAATTGGGCGGAAGAAGTATTAGGAAAATATCCCCCACCGGACTTATTAATTAATAACGCCGGAGTCATCAATCAACCCGCAAAACTGTGGGAAATTAACGAGGCAGAATTTAGCCAAGTAATAGAAGTAAATATTAAAGGTGTTGCTAATGTTATCCGTCATTTATTGCCGGCGATGATTGCCAAAAAAAGCGGAATTATTGTTAATTTTAGTTCCGGTTGGGGCCGCTCGACTTCCCCAGAAGTTGCCCCTTATTGTGCTTCTAAATGGGCAATTGAAGGGTTAACAAAAGCCCTAGCGCAAGAGCTACCGGCGGGCATGGCAGCGATTCCAGTAAATCCCGGTATTGTTCATACGGATATGTTGGAAATTTGCTTTGGCAAAGAGGCAAAAATGTATATGCCTGCGGTGTCTTGGGGAAGGAAGGCGGCGAGTTTTTTATTGAGTTTAAAACCGTCAGATAACGGGGCATCTTTAACGGTTTCTTAGAAAGGATGATAACTAAGAAAAAAAATCCTTTTGTTGTCATTAACTTAATAGTAACCCGAGGCCGGGGCAAAGCATTCGGAGAGAAAAGTTAATGCTTTATTACCGCAGTTATCGCCCGAATGCGAGAGCCCCTACATTTCTATTTTTTTAATTGAAGTTTTCTACAAACCAAACAAACGACCGATCGCCCCCAACAACTCCGGAGCCACCGATACTAACTTCGCAGTGGGAGGCAGAGAAGCGATCGCCCCCCTCACAAAAGTTAAAGCTTTCCTCCCCTGCCGTTGCGATAACACCTCCAAAGGACTGTTCGCCACCCTCGCTAACAACTGTATCTGTTCCAATACATCCGCCTTATCCTCCGCCGGCAAATCTAAATCTGCTTCCACCGCCTCTCCCAACTTCGCCACTAACTCCAATAACTCCTGGTTATCCTCTCCGGCGACGATGCCCCGCAAACGTTCCCACGTCGGCGGCACTTCTGCTGGATGCTGGCAGATAACCGGCAACCAACTGGCACAAGGGAACTTCTCTTCCAAACCGTGTAACTTTTCCCTCGCTTCTCTCACTGCCCCGGGTAAAGACTTACCGCCCGCATACGCTTGGATAAAGTATTGGAGAAACTCTCCCGCCACTGCGTCCATGACCGGTTCGCGCATGACGATAATTTGGGGAATGTGTAAGTCTGCTAACTCTCTCGCTAGGGCCAAACCGTCGCATGAGTTGAATATAGCTAACTTTAAGCCTCTCTCGACGGCGCGACGCAGGGCGTATTTTAATTCGGCGATCGCTAATTTATCTTTGCCGTTAATATATAGACAGCCAGTTTCTCCCTCGCTGGAACTGTGACCGGCAAAAAAGAGAATATCCCAACCGGCTTCGTCCCACAAATGCACGTTAACTTCCTCCCGTTTTGGTTCTACTAAAAACCGAGTATCTGCCTTTGGTAACTTTGCCAGCATTTGCCGGTCTTGCTTAACATTAATTCCCTCGCTGTTTCCCAGAATTGCTAAGATTCTAACTTTAGTTCTGAGAATAGTTGAAGTTGGAGTTTCCCCGGAGTCGTATTCGGGAGTTGAAAGAGCAACCTCCACTTGGCGATAGCTGTCGAAATAATCCCAAAGTTGCCAGGGAATGCGCCCCAATAACATCGAGTCTGCTTTAATAATAAACCGAAATTCTTCTGAGGGTTCGATTTTGGTTTGGAGGGTGTCTTTTATTTTTCTGAATTGCTCGGAATTTAACCAAGCATTTAAGCTTTTGGTAAACCGTTCTGCGGATTTTTGGCAGTCAGTTTGGTTCTTTTTAAAAGAAATATTAGTTTTGCTTCCTTTTTTCTTTTTAATCCGCAAACCCGAGTCTAATTCCCGATATTTGGTTTGCCAATCTTGATAAAGTTCGTAAACTTCTGGGTTGGGGGGTAAATTACTTTGAATTTCCGTAGAAGGTAGCGCCCCTTCTGCCCCAATTTGGAGGGTGACGTTAAAGCCGTTTTCAAAGTCGCCGTTCCCTATTTTTAAGATTACTAATTTGCCGGATATTTGCCGCGCTTTTGGGGGAGCTATTTCATAATTAACGTCCCGACTTGCTAACAGCCTTACCACTTCCATCATATTTGCATTTCGCTCCCGATGCTCTTGCAATTTTTCTTGATATTGAGATTCTAATGCTGCCAGGGCATCTTGATAAGTTTGAGTAAATTCGCTATGAATTTTGGCTTTGTTTGCTTCTGGGGGCACTTCTACCCGGACTACTACTACGCCGTCGCCTTTGTTTTCGATTGCTTGGATGTTTAAGGGAGTGTCTTCATTTTCTACTTGTACTTGTTGAAAAGAATAAGTAAAAGCTTTCCAGTCGATGCCTTTTTGGAAGATTAAATCTACGGTATTTAATACTTCTTGAAACAGTTTAGTAAATTCTCCTTCGGCAAATTCCCCGCTGCTGGGGCGGCGTTCTTTATCTCGGGTTCCCGGTTTGAAGTTTTCTAATAAGTAAACTTGCTGGCAATGGACCCATTGCAAGTTAGTGGTACTGTCAATATTCCAGGTTCCAAAACCGTAAGCGTCGGTGAGTTTGGCGTTGGTAAAGTTGGTTCCGATCGCTTGAAGTTGAGCGAGATTTGCTCCTTCTAAATTGGCGTTTTCTAAAATTGCTTCGCTGAAGTCTGCTTCTCGGAGATTGGCGTCGCTGAGGTCGGCATTGATGAGATTTGCTCCTTTTAAATTGGCTCCAATATAGGATTTATTTACACCGTTAAGACTGGCGAGTAAATCTCTGACTGGAGGGGCGATTAATATGGTATTGCCGAGTCTCGCCCAATCTAGTTTTTCCGTATTAAACCAGCGGGCGTGGGTAATAGTTGCATCTCGAAAATCGCTACTTTTGAGAGTGGCAAAACTGAAACTAGAGTTGGTTAAATTGGCGCGGCGAAAACGGGTTCCTTTGAAGGCGGCAATGCCGACGGCGAGGTTGCGAACTATGGCACTTTCTGGGTCTCGGGTTAGGACTTTTTTGGCTGCGCGGTTACATAAATAGACGAGCAAATATGCTGCAAAAACTGCTAATAAAAAGATGGCTATTCGAGGGAGCATTTCTGGGGAAACCGCACGGCGAATATGATTTTTCATAGTCCCTCCAGCAGCAGGTACCGCAACAGCTTGAGCTATATAAAAAATCCATTTACTTATTTTGGGGCTGCTAGCAATAACGGCAATTGATTTAGCTAAATAATAACAAAAAACGGCAATTATTCCTGTCAGCAATAAGACCACTAAAGTCAAAATTAAGTTGGCAGCACTATCGGCTGATAAACCTTGTTCGATCGCTTCTCTAAATCTGTAGGTGCTGAGAGGCATGAATAATTCTAGATATTTTAAAACGGGTACGTTTGCATAGTTATCGCTTCTGATGCCTGAGAAGAAAACAGTTACAGCGACAACGCTACAAGTTGTAACTATAACAAATATTAAAGCCCTTTGGATGCTTTGTCGCAGAATGACAAACCAGAAAATTGTATTAAATATGATATTAATTACAGCGATATAAACAAAATTCTTTCCGGTAATTGCAAGATATTTGGTAGACAAGTAAATATTAATAACTATACAGCCAGCAGCGATCGCTGCCAAAAGTGCCGCCACCAGTAAGATTATCCATTTGTTGCGGGGGGTTAATCCCGTTTGGGCGCGGCTGAAGTTGGCATCGGTGAGGTTGGCGTCGGTGAAGTCGGCGCCTCGGATGTCCGCATGGCTGAAGTTCGCCCCAGTGAGGTTTTGACCTTTGAAGGAACGACCTTGGAGGTTTTGGTGGGAGTAGTTTGTGGTTGTTGTTAGCATAATTTGGGGAATGGGGAATGGGGAATGGGGAATTGGTTATTTTGTAGGTTGGGTGGAGTGAAACGGAACCCAACAGTCACCGTATTATGTTGGGTTGCGCTGTCGCTTCACCCAACCTACAATTTTATC
>CAZSTZ010000158.1:13773-15922 GCA_964609515.1 uncultured bacterium
TATGTTGGGTTGCGCTGTCGCTTCACCCAACCTACAATTTTATCTCTTGGGGGAGTCACCGTATTATGTTGGGTTGCGCTGTCGCTTCACCCAACCTACAATTTTATCTCTTGGGGGAGATTAACTGGAGGAAACTCCGAGTTTAACTCGCCTACATCTGTCGGTAATTTCACAACCTCGCCGTTGTAAACTTTCGAGACTAATTTAGAGATATCGATCGCTACTATTTGGTTGAATTTGAACGTTTCCCGGAAATCCCTGTCTCCATTGGTGACTTGAAGTTCGCGATCGCCCACCAGAAAGGATTCGACAGTCATGGCGAATTTATGCCGTTGCTGTCCGATTAATAGTATGACTTGGAGTCTTCCCTTTTCGGGAGTGGGTTCGATGGAAAGCACTTTTACTGTCATTGTCTTTTTCTCTGGAAAATTGCGTTAGTTGTCCAATAGTTGAGAAAGTCTTCTCTTGTCATTTTATACCTCGTGCCCTCCCACGGGTCTCGAATTAAAACTTTTCCCCTATCGTCAATGCCATCAACAATGACAACGTGGGATAGTTTTATCCCCGGACGCCATTCTTTTAGTAAAGCACCCCAAGTTCCCGTCTCGTTCAAGGTATCAAAGAGTTGGGACTCAGTAGCACCAGGTATGGTCAAGGAACCACCTATCCACTGCCGAGAATCGTCAGGGTCGAGGATATTAAGGGCACGAGCAAGACCCAGAGCATCTGTAGGCACTCCGGTTTCGTTGGCAATATCCATCTGAGTAATATCGTTAATACCACAGTCTTGCAACAACATTTCACCGCAGGCAGGGGCGCAGGATAAATTGTTTTGTTGCCTTACAACTGTAGGGTCAGCGATTTCATCGATGATAGGCCAACTGCCACCAGCACCCGATAAGTCGGGGGGCGGTTCTAGTTTGGGGGTATTTTTGTTTGTTTCGTCTATCGCGATCGCCTCCCAATAATGGACTGTTTTACGAACCATCATACCTCAAAATATTCGATAATATTACTCTCCCCCAAAACGATTTTAACGCTAAATTCTTCTCCAAATACGCCGCTTATCTCCTGTTGGATGGCGATATCGGCGACTCTGGCAGTAACTTCGCTGACTTTCTCTCCCGATTCGATGGAAAGCACTTTTACTGTCATTTTGGTAGTTAACAATTAAGACTTCAAGTGTCATTGCGAGGGGGGGTGGGTAGGAGTTAAGTTTTTGGTTTTATCATTAAGCCCCCCGTGGCAATCTTTGAAGAAGGCAAGAGGCAAGAGGCAAGAGGCAAAAGGGGAAGAAGTAACTCGTTTTCGGGCCGCCTCGCAATGACCTTATGGGGTTTTTGGTGGGAGGAAGAGCCACTAGAGATTGCTTCGGCTAATTAATTGCATTTCCCAAAAGTTTAACTCGTTTGAGCGCCGCCTCGCAATGACCTTATGGGGCTTTTGGGTTGTTGGTGGGTGATGGGAAGTTGGTTAGCAGCGGATTTTGTAACGGATGTAGCGGATGGGTTGTTGATAGGACAACTGGCTTGGTTGAACTAGAAAGTCGGTCAAGTTATCTGAGAACCCGGTTTTTTTTCAAGGCTAACTCCCTCGCCAGAAACCGGGAATATAGGCAAAAACCCGGTTTCTTAAATCTCAAGGAGCCAACTAACCTTGTTCGCCCACCACCAACCCATCCGCTACATCCGCTTCAACATCCGCTGCTAACCAACCTCCATCACCTAATCATACTTCAAAATATCAATTCCCTTTCTACTTCTACAGCCAGATCTAACAATACCTCGCTAATAGCGATCGCCTTCTCATAACAACGGTATGCCGCTACTGGTACTTCCAACACGGCGGCAAATTCCGACTCGCGACGATAGAACTCTTGCATTTCTGGTTCGGCAACATGGCAACGATGAGAGTTGTTCCGGTTTAACAGAATATCGCATATAGACCGCGACGACCTGCGTTCCACCGGACGAGATAGGTTGCAACTCAGCATCGGTAGAACTTGCCAAGTTAGAGCTAATAAATCTCCCTCGATTCCCGATATCGCCGCAGGAATAACGATATCGATATCGCTCAGACAGTCCGTCTCTGGGGACAAGGGCATCACCCAGAGGACCGCCCAGGGTTCTTCGGGAGCGAGAAGCCTTCC
>CAZSTZ010000159.1:0-15849 GCA_964609515.1 uncultured bacterium
GTTTCAATCCCTAATAGGGATTTATGAAAATTGCAATGGCCGGGGTTTGAAGTCCCTGACGTATTTAGTTTTCAAGGTTCGATTTCGACAACCACCCTCATTATAAACTGAAAATCGAAAAATGCGCAAGATGTCAAAAAAAAATTTTTTCTCAAACCCTTGGCCCGTAAGGCATAGAGAAAATGCGACGTTAGCGAAGCTCCTCGCCTTGCGAGGCTCGCCTCCGCCGCCCTACAGCCCTCAAACCCTTGTCCTAGCGTCAACTCAGCCATTAATTTCTCCTTCCTTATTTCTACACCTACCGATCGCCGCAATTAGCCCCTTGCAGTGGCCCGCTTTTTTCAAGGCAATGGCCCTTCAACTGCTTCTATTTTAACCTAAAGTCCTTAACAACCCTCAAACCAGAAACATCTGGCCATCTCTGCGTCGAAAAAGTTGGCCACCCGACAAACTTCCCCCCTCCCTCCCAGTAGCCATAACCCCAAGCCCGCGACTATAATAGTCTGAATATCCAAACAAGTCCCCAAAACCAAGGAAAATCAAGCCTAACTGGCACTCATGGTTCATGTCAAACGGGTAGAACTCGGTAACTTCAAATCTTTCGGAGGCACGACGGCCATACCGTTGCTGCCCGGTTTTACCGTGGTTTCTGGCCCCAACGGTTCCGGTAAGTCCAACATTCTCGACGCCCTCCTCTTCTGTTTGGGCCTTTCGACCTCCAAGGGCATGAGGGCCGAACGGTTGCCCGACCTCGTAAATAACAAGTTAATAGGCCGCCAAACTGTCGAAACCCTCGTCACCGTTACCTTTGACCTGGAGGGAGAAGACAACCCAGAACCAGAAGAAGCAGAAACTACTGCTAACAATGGCCATGTCCCCGAAGAAGGGGCAGAGTTTTACCCGGAAAAGGACGTCGAAGAGGAAAACGACCGAGAGCCCGCCGAAGACGACTCTACAACAATAGACTTATCTCAAACAGTAAGTGCCTCTAACGAGTGGAGCGTTTCCCGCAAACTTAGAGTTACCAAACAAGGAACTTACACTTCCACTTACTACATTAACGGGGAAACCTGCACCCTAACAAAACTACACGAAGAACTAAACCGTCGGCGCATCTATCCAGAAGGCTACAACGTAGTTCTCCAAGGAGACGTAACAAACATTATCTCCATGAAGCCCCGGGAACGACGGGAAATTATCGACGAACTCGCAGGAGTGGCACAGTTCGACAGAAAAATCTCCTTGGCTAAAGAAAAATTAGATGAAGTCAAAGAACAAGAAGAAAAAAGTCAAATCGTCCAAAAAGAACTCACCAAACAATGCGATCGCCTCTCCCAAGACTCCCTCAAAGCTAAAAAATATCAAGAACTCAGAACCCAACTCGAACAAAAAAGCGAATGGTTCGCCATTTTAAAATGGCAAAAACTCCAAAAACAAGAATGGCAGCTCCGAGAAGCCATCGAAGCAGGCGATCGCTCAAACAGAGATTACCGCGAACAACTCGACGCCAACCAAACTAAAATCCAACAAGCCAAAACCCAACTCGACGAACTCAACGCCCAAGTAAAAGCCTTGGGGGAAGAAGAACTCATCGCCCTCCAGTCCAAACTGGCAACCCAAGAAGCCGATCGCCGCCAACTCCAACAGCGGCAAGCAGAACTGCTGGCAAGTCGCGAAAAAATTAGAGCTACAATAGCGGAAACCGAAGCCGAAATCAAACAACACCAAGAAAACCTAGAAGTTATCGCCAGCCAACAGCGGGCAGAAACCGAAAACGTTGCGGCCCTAGAAACTGCTAGGAATAAAGCCCGAGAAGCCCTAAACGAAAATCGGGAAAAAGCCAACGCGATCGCCTCCAACGCCGAAGCGTGGGTACAAGAACAAACGGAACTCCACCGCCAAATCGAAACCATCCAAAAAACCCTCAACCCAGAACGCACCGAACAAGCTAGAATAGCAGAAAAAGTGCTACAACTGGAAAGCCAACTCGCCGAACAACAGAAATTTCTGCAAGACTTAGAAGCAGAAATAGAAACCCAAAAAGAAAGTCAGAAAGCCGCCTCGGCATCCAGAGAAAAAGCAACCGAAACCGCAGACACTCTGGCGAAAGCCTTAAAAGCCGCCGAGGAAGAACTGGAACTGCAACAATCAACCCAAACCCGCCTGCTGCAAGAACAAAGAGACAGACAGCGGAAGTTAGACAAACTCGAAGCCCAACAACAGGCCATCCAAGAAGCCAGCGGTACCTACGCCACAAAAGTCCTCACGTCCTCGGGCATCAAAGGCTTTTGCGGTTTAGTCTGCCAGCTAGGCCGGGTCGAAGAACGCTATCAATTAGCCCTAGAAATAGCGGCGGGCGGTCGTTTGGCGAATATGGTCGTCGAAAACGACGAGGTTGGAGCCCGGGGCATTCAGTTATTGAAACAACAGCGGGCCGGGCGGATGACTTTTCTGCCCCTAAACAAAATCCGACCCACTAGGTTAATTCAAGACCAGACTTTGCGGGTGGCAAAGGGTTTTGTCGATTATGCGGTGAATTTAATCGAGTGCGATCGCCGCTATCGAGATATCTTTTCTTATGTATTCGGCAACACCGTAGTATTTGAAAGTTTGGAAGATGCCCGCCTCCATCTGGGAGTCTATCGGATGGTGACTCTGGAAGGGGAAATCTTGGAAACCAGCGGCGCGATGACTGGGGGCAGCTCGTCGCGACGTTCCACTTTGCATTTTGAAACCGCAGGGGAGGGCGAGGAAAGTAACGAAGCGAGAGAAATAGAAGCCCACGAACGACGGTTAAAGGAAATTGAAACGATATTAGAACGGTGCAATCTGGAGATTACCAAGAGAAGCGCCGAAGTGAAAGAGCGATCGCAAGAACTGATAGAAGCAAAACAGTCTTTGCGCGAAACTCAACTTAAAGCAGAACAAATAGAATCGGAATTAGCCAAACTGACCAAACAACAAGACCAGGGGCGATCGCTTTTAGCTAAAAACACCGAAGAAGTGGCAAAATCTAAAGCCAGGTTAACCTCTTTAGAAGCAGAAATTCCCGCCAAAGAGAGTCAGTTAGAAAAGCTAAGGCAAACTCTAGCAGGAATGGAAGAGTCCCAAACTCACAGCGAGTGGCAGCAGATGCGGGCTCTCGTTCGCACTGAAGAAGAAGAACTCGAACGACGAGAAACAGCTTTGCAACAAGCAACCCAACGCCTGCGGGATTTGGAAAATCAGCAACAGCGCTTGCAGGAAAAAATCGAAACTGCCAGAAAGCGACTTTCTCAATCTCAAGAAGAAGATCGGACCGGCAGCGAGGGCATGGAAAGTTTGCAAGGCAAAATTTCTGCTCTGGAAGCACAAATCGAAGAAACTAAGAATAGTTTGAGCCAAATTGAGGAGAAGTTGGGCGCGGAGAAACAAAAACGAGACGAAGCCGAGTCCCACTTGCGAGAACTATATTTAGGCAAACAGCAGTTGGAGTGGCAGTTACAGAAGTTAGAAGAAGGGCAGCAGGAACGCCGGCAACAGTTGACCGAGTTACAAGCTCAATTAGAAACGCAAAAAGCCGAATTGCCCGACCCCTTGCCAGAAGTGCCCGAGGGGACGAAGTTGGCAGAATTGGAAAAAGAGGTGCGATCGCTCCAAAAAGAACTCCAAGCGTTAGAACCGGTCAATATGTTGGCCCTCGAAGAGTACGAGCATACCAAGACCCGTTTGGAGGAGTTGAGCCAAAAGTTAGCGACTCTGGAAGGGGAACGTACCGAACTGTTATTAAGAATTGAGAACTTTACCACTTTAAGGACTCGTTCTTTCTTTGAAGCGTTTAACGCAGTTAACGAAAACTTCCAGACCATTTTTGCCGAACTCTCTCAGGGCGACGGTTTCCTCCAACTCGACGACCCCAACGATCCTTTTAATAGCGGGTTGCAGTTGGTGGCACATCCCAAAGGCAAACCGGTACAAAGGTTAGCTTCGATGTCGGGGGGAGAAAAATCCTTAACTGCTTTGAGTTTTATCTTTGCTCTCCAGAGATATCGTCCCTCACCTTTTTATGCTTTTGACGAAGTGGATATGTTTTTAGATGGGGCTAACGTAGAACGGTTGGCGAAAATGATTAAGGGACAGTCCCAGCAAGCCCAATTTATTGTTGTGAGTTTGCGCAAGCCCATGATGGAGGCGTCGGAACGTACTATTGGCGTGACCCAGGCCAGAGGTGCTTATACTCAGGTTTTGGGTCTGAAAATGGCTAAGTAATTGTTAGTTGTTAATTTCTCTAGGCAAGGGGGAGGCAAGGCTGTTTAGCCGACAGCCCCACACTTCCTCCATTGAAAACTTAGGGACTTGCAATTTTCCGGAGATACCGGTGTCGGGCTCCGGTTCGCGCGCGCCCTACCTACACTCTTACTGGTAGTTTATTTTTTAACAAGTCCCTTAACCCACCAATACCGGTTCTGGTTCCGGTTTCAACAACCCGCTTAACATCTCTTCGGGCCGCTTTCCGTGGGGCCAGGCGAAGGCATGACGGAAGGCCGCTTCCTGACAAGCTTCTAACTGTCGAAAGTCGATGACATCTAAAGTTAGCAAATTCTCGTACTCGAAGGGCAAGCGAACGTTATGCAAGCCTGCGTTATCCGTACAAATCGCTATATCGACTCCGGCTTCAAAACAGCGATCGAAGACTAACCCCAATTCCTCGATATTATCCAAAGTACCAGTTTTTACATAAGTAGTGGGGCAAATTTCCAAACACTGTCCTCGGTTGGCTACTTCCTTCAAAAGTTCTGGATACTTTAACGGAATCTGGATGCCGTGACCGACGCGCATCAGATACGGTAACAATTCTGGATAGCAACCGTTAGGAGTTTCGTAAAGATGACCCGTGGTATTCAAACCGAGCGATCGCGCCAGTTCGTATAACCGAACAAACTCATCCAAACGCTCTCCCACATAACTATCCCCACCGGCAATATCTATCGCGCAGACATAATCTCGCCGTTGCGCTGCCAAATCGACGATCGCCCGATTTACCTCGTAAGGCAGTCGCGAGTGCAGGCAGAGAATTTGACTGCTAATAATCGGACAGTCGCTTTGCTGGCTTGACTTGCCCACAACCTCCACAATCTCTGCCATCAGCTCGATTCGCTGGGACTGGGGCAAATTTTCTGGAGTTCGCAAATAAGGAGTATAGCGCAACTCCAAATAAGCTAAATTTTCAAAAGTATAAGCACCCCGAATCAGTCGATAGATAAAATAGGGTAAAGTTTCCAAAGTTTGACAGTGTTCTACCAGAGTATGTAGTTCTAAATACTCATCCAAACTGTTCCGAGGACGGGTGTAAAATTCCTCAAACTGGGAATATTGGGGAAAACGGGTTGCCAGTTCCTCGTTGTGGCGTTGGAAATAACGCCACAAAATTCTAGGAACCACGGAACCGCCCAGGTGGCGGTGTAATTCTGCGTGTAAAGCCATAAAAACTCTTTGGTAATTTGTGCTTAAACTGCGGGCGGAAATGCCCTGTCAATTGCTAGCGACAATTGACAACGATTTAAACGCTAGATAAAATTATTTTGTTGTTGCTATTCTAGCAAATATTTGACAATAAGTCAGTTCGTAGTAATCGCGAAGAGCGATTAATTGCCACGCCGTCTCTCCCGAAAAAAAGAAAAGCCTCCACTACGGGAGGCAGGGGTTGAGTCAAGAAACCCGGTTTTTTAAAAAAACCGGGTTTCTGAGATACTAATTTTCTGAAAATACACAGACGGACGATTAACCAATTCCCAATTCCGCAAACTGTATTTGTGCGGGTGGGGTTGCTTTAACCAAACCGAGAATATTGCCGCTGTCTGCTTCGGTAATAATAGTAACGTTAGTGGTTTCCGGTTCGGAGACGCCGCTATCTATAGTCAAAAATCTTTCGACGAGAACCACATCGTTTTGGGTGACTCCTATGAGGGCGATCGCGTCACCCTCGGCAGCATTGTAGTCCAAAATAAAATCGGCGGGAACGTCGGTCAAGAAACCCGGTTTTTCCGAAAAACCGGGTTTCTGAGATAGGAAAGCGGTATCGCTTCTGAGAACGAAAACGTCGGCACCGCCACCGCCCTCCATTCTATCTAATCCTTTATCGCCGACGAGGGTATCGCGGCCCAGACCGCCGAAGAGCTCGTCGTCGCCTTTACCGCCTCGAATAAAATCGTTACCCTCGTTACCGTAGAGGCGATCGTTATCCTTTTCCCCGTTCAAAACGTCGTTACCGAACCCCCCAACGATAACATCAAAATCCTTCCCGCCACCGAGAGTATCGTTACCGCCGCCTGCTAAAGTATCGGCGCCTCGGTTGCCGTTCATTCGTTCCGAGTCCGCAGAACCATTAATAAAGTCGTTATTATCTAGTGCGAGCAACCCACCGGGATAGTTGCCCAGACTTCCTGGAGTCAGTTCCACCGCATCAGCATTAGAAGTAAGAGAAAAGAAATTAGGATTATCCGGAGCGGTTAAAGGTGACGAAATAACCGTCCTTTCTGGAGAATTAGAAATTGGTGGGTTAGCTACTTTAGCTACCGTCGCAACTTCTCCCGTGTCTAACCGAACTGGAGTGGGGGCAGAATCAACTGTTGGCGGGTTAAAAAGCTCTGCTATTATTTCTGGTGTCAAATCGATTGCGGCTTGTGGCATGGGTTTTATTTTGAGTTATAATTTTGACTGCAAAATCGTTTACCCTACCAACAATTGCAATTCAGAGTAATTTTAAACGAGAGTGACAGTTTAAAAATTGGCAACTGAAGACAGGCTAATTGTCAATTGCGTTCTTGTTAATTGCACCATTACCAAGAACGCAATTAGCCAGAAAAAAATCTATCCAGAACTTATTCTGGATCGGTTTTCAAGATTCGCCACATTATTAAAGCGGTGATGCCAATATAAAAGAAAACAGTCAGCCAATCCACTACAGGATTTTGCAGCAACGAAAATAGACTTTCCATAAGGATAACCTCCAAATTTGAGTAAGAGTAGAAAAATCGGAACTCGCTTATCTTACACTAGAGCGAAAAAAAATGCTACTATAGACAAAGAAACAGTCTTAGACTGCAAAAAGTTAAACTAATTTTATTTAAAGTGCTTCTATAAATTTTATATAGCATTATGTCGGAACGAGACGCGCGCTCTCAGTTTTAATGGTTTATTGATACAATATTATTTTAAAGATATCTTTGACGATTTCTCAAAAGTGCTAAAAGTGATTTTTGGGGGATTTGAGATTTTTTCAGTCTTGCCCGATACACTACTTGATGCTTTTGGCCACAGTTTTTGTGTCTTTGGCCCCTAGAGAGCAGGTCTTGTCTTCTTTGGTATCTCAGAAACCCGGCGCAAGCCGGAATTACTCAGAAACCCGGTTTTGCAGGAATAACCGGGTTTCTAGAGCGCCTCTCTAGCTGCAACTCAAGCAAAAAAAATAATGATAAGATCCTACTAAAGTTGATTACAAAAAGAGTTTAGGTAAGAGTGGTAATAAAACCAGACTGGTTGCGGGTAAAGGCCCCTCAGAGGGAGCGCGTCGGTAACGTCAAGGGCATCCTGCGGGACTTGGCCCTTAATACGGTTTGCGAAGAGGCATCCTGTCCTAATATCGGCGAGTGTTTCAACGCGGGTACTGCAACCTTTTTAATTATGGGACCGGCCTGCACTCGCGCTTGTCCCTATTGCGATATAGATTTTGAGAAAAAGCCTCAAGCATTGGACCCCACCGAACCGCAAAGACTGGCAGAGGCAGTGGGGCGCATGGGATTAAATCATGTCGTGATTACTTCTGTTAACCGGGACGATTTGCCCGATGGGGGGGCCTCTCAGTTTGTCCTTTGTATCTCCGCAGTTCGAGAAGTTTCGCCTCAGACAACAATAGAGGTTTTAATACCAGATCTTTGTGGCAATTGGCAAGCTTTAGAAACAATTCTTAACGCTAAACCAGAAGTAGTAAACCACAATACCGAAACTGTTAGGCGCTTGTATCGGCGGGTCAGGCCCCAGGGAGATTACGATCGCAGTCTGGAATTATTAAGAAAAGTACGAGAAATGGCCCCTGGAGCTTACGCCAAATCGGGAATTATGGTGGGACTGGGAGAAACCGATGGGGAAGTACGAGAGGTAATGAGGGACTTGCGAGGAGTGAATTGCGATATTTTGACCATCGGACAATACCTGCAACCGAGTCCCAAACATTTGCCTTTGGTGGATTTTGTCAGGCCCGAACGGTTTGAGGCATGGAAGGAGTATGGCGAGTCTTTGGGATTTTTACAAGTGGTTGCTTCTCCCTTGACGCGGAGTTCTTATCATGCCGAACAGGTTAGGGGTTTAATGGAACGCTATCCAAGGCCCTAAAATGAACAGTGCCGGGGCCTAATAGTGGCCCCAATAGTTCGGTCAGGCCGTTGTTGGCAATGTTGGCAATGGCGATCGCATTTTTAATGCGATCGCGATCGCATTAAGAGAGTGAGTTAACTACTCAATAATCCAATTAGAGGAGGAGATACGCCCCCCCAAAAAACTACACTTTATTTTGATACAGACCCTATTTAAAAGAGTTTTTTGTAAAAACAAATGTAGCAACTAAAAAGAAAAATGAAGTGAAAATCTTCATTTAAAGCACGGCTAGATGGCGAGATTTCACAGCGATCGGGAACACCCCTCAAGGGTGATGAAGATTAAGAGAAATTCTGATAAACGTCACTGTTTTGCGTAAAAACTCTCCATATACTAGACAACAAGCCTAAAAAAGAAGCCCGCTAGACCGATCGCGGGTGGCGAAGATGCAAAGCTATCCGATCCATGTTGGTCTCGGCCAACAAATCGGAATAGCAGCTAAAAGCATCAGGTCCAACTGCCGGCTATAGGGAAGCGAACTAAGCATCAAAACCTAGTTCGGAAAAAATTGGCTTAAAAAGCACTGTTTGTCACCAAGTGCCACCTTTTGTTACCCGGAGTAAGTGAGACGACCGTTATGCCAGCCACTTCTTATTATTCTGAAATTTCTTCCGATGGAGAACTGCAAACTCCCAGCTTGCAGACAGAAGTTATAGACGACTTTCCAGAACCTGCCGTCGATGAACTTATGGACTTGGAAGAAGAAACCGAAAAAGCCAAACAACAAAACAACTTCAACCGTAACACCACGGATTTAGTACGTTTATATCTTCAAGAAATTGGTCGGGTGAGCTTATTGGGACGAGATCGGGAAGTTGCCGAAGCCCAAAAAGTTCAACGCTACGTACAACTGCTAGAATTGCGCAACCAAGCTGCCGAAAACGAAGAAGGCCCTCTGAAACATTACGTCCAGTTGGTCGAAGTACGGGACCGCCAGGCAGCCCAGTTGGGACACCGCCCTTCCCTGGAAAAGTGGGCACAGGCAGGAGGCGTGGCCCTGTCGGACTTGAAACCGACAATGTCTGCTGGAAAACGACGTTGGGCCGAGCTGGCAGGTTTGCCAGTTGAAGAGTTAGAAAAAATTCAAGCAGAAGGAATAGATGCCAAGAATCTGATGATCAATGCCAACCTGCGCTTGGTAGTGTCGGTGGCGAAAAAATATCAAAATCGGGGTTTGGAATTGTTGGATTTAATCCAAGAAGGAACTCTGGGACTCGAACGGGCCGTTGAGAAGTTCGACCCCACTCGCGGCTATCGCTTTAGCACCTATGCTTACTGGTGGATTCGTCAGGGGATCACCCGAGCGATCGCTACCCAAAGTCGGACGATTCGCCTGCCAGTCCACATCACCGAAAAACTCAACAAAATTAAAAAAGCCCAGCGTCAAATCTCTCAAGAAAAAGGCCGCACTGCCACTTTGGACGATGTCGCCAAAGAGTTAAATATGACTAACGAGCAAGTGCGGGAGGTTTTGTTAAAGGTGCCTCGGTCTATTTCTTTGGAAACCAAGGTCGGTACTGACAAAGATACAGAGTTGGGCGATTTGTTGGAAACCGAAGAAGATTCTCCCGAACAACTTTTGATGCGGGAGTCTTTAATCAAAGCATTGGAAGGAATTTTAGCCGATTTGAGCAGTCGGGAACGGGCCGTAATTTCTCTGCGATACGGTTTAAAAGATGGCCATCCCTACTCTTTGTCAGAAGTGGGTAAAGCCCTGAAACTGTCACGAGAACGAGTTCGTCAAGTCGAAGCTAAAGCGCTTCAAAAGTTACGCCAACCCAAGCGCCGCAATCAAGTGCGGGATTATTTGGAATCTATCGAGTAGAGCCTTCCTCCCTCTTGCCTCTTGCCTCTTGCCTCTTGCCTCTTGCCTTCCCCGGTTATAGCAATTAATTCTCAATTAGTTCGGTTGTTGACAATGCCATGGATAATTGTTTACAATTGTCAATAAGTGTAGATTTTTGAAAAAAACCGTGGCTCTTTACACACCGAATGCATTTAAAGCAGAACTAAACGAGAAAGGCTGGCGAATGACTCCCCAACGGGAAACAATCCTACAGGTCTTTCAAAATCTTCCCAATGGCAACCATCTCAGCGCTGAAGATCTGTTTAAAGTTCTCCAAAATCGAGGGGAAAAAATTAGCCTCTCGACAATTTACCGAACTTTAAAGTTAATGGCAAGGATGGGCATCCTCAGAGAATTGGAACTAGCAGAAGGACACAAACATTACGAAATCAATCAACCCTATCCCCACCATCACCATCATCTAGTTTGCGTTCA
This sequence comes from uncultured bacterium, assembly GCA_964609515.1. Classification (GTDB taxonomy): domain Bacteria; phylum Cyanobacteriota; class Cyanobacteriia; order Cyanobacteriales; family Microcoleaceae; genus CALKCV01. The sequence continues at coordinate 10,694 of CAZSTZ010000159.1, forward strand.
ATGTAATAAAACCATTGAATTTAAAAACGATTCGATTTTAAAAATAGGTCTCAAACAAGCCGAAAAATCTGGATTGCATCTACTAGATTGTCAGCTAACTATTCACGCTATTTGTCACGAAGCTTTAAGAATGGGGTGGCCGTCTTTAGTTTCGAGCAATTGGTCTTGTCCTAGAGCGATCGCAACCGAGTCCCACATCTCGGGCGGCCTTACTGGGGAAAAGCACGACAGTGAAGAAACCGATCCAAGAAACTGATTAAGGTCGAGACAAAATATCTGCCGGACTAACCCCATAAAGCTGTTGTGCCCTGGCGATCGCTTGCTGCATCTGAGGGTTGTAAATCCCATCGAAAGGTCCATAATAAAGTCCCTGTAAGTTTAGTCGCCTTTGGATATGTAACACTTGAGACGGATTATTGGCAAAATTGCTGTTAGGTACCGTATAACCCACTTGGGAAGTGCTGGCATAATTCTGGGTCAAACCCCCTGGGGAAGCACCTAGAGAACTCTGACCCAACTGGGAAACTGTTAAAGAATTTGGAGTGGGAGCCAGTTGAGGAAAGTTGAAATAACTTCTTAAAGTTGAAAGCGTACTTTGGTCGATGGCCCCAGTAGCGACTATCCCCAAATCTTGCTGGAGTCGTTGTACGGCTAGTTGAGTAGTCGAGCCAAAGAAGCCGTCAACCGAACCGGCTTGATAGCCTAACCCGTTCAAAAAATTTTGGAGGACTCTCACCGACAAACCGCGATCGCCCCGTCTCAGTTGAAATGTTGGTAAAGGACCGGGGGAAGAGGGAAAAGGCGATGGTCCTGACCCGGCAAACAAAAAACTCCTAGTTGTTGGCCCTACCCGACCGTTGGGAGTAATATTATTAGCTTGCTGGAACTGAAGTACGGCTTGCTGGGTATTGGCATCAAAAAAATTATTGATAAGCCCAAAATAATACCCCAAATTTTTCAACCTTTGTTGAACCAGTCCCACTTCTGGACCCGAGTCGCCAAAAGAGAGTATGGCGTTGGAGGGGGGCGAAGGAATTGTAGGAGGTTGGGGAGGGGGAACCAAACCTAATAAATAGGATAAAGTAGTCTGCCCCACTAGACCGTTAGTTGTAATTCCTCGATCGCCTTGAAAGCGTCGAACGGCACCTTCAGTTATGGGGCCGTAGAAACCGCTGGGAGTAGTGTTAAAGTAGCCCAGACTTTGTAAAATTTGTTGAATTGCCGTTACTGCGAAGCTTCTGTCTCCTTGTTGAAAAAAGCCTCTGGCGGGTAATTCAATTGTTTGGCCCTGGAAAGAAGTTGGGCCTTGAACTTGGGGAAAGCCCCTGAAACCTTGAGCGAGAGCCGCTTCTGCTGCTGTTAATACAGAAAGTACGACCCAGAGGGAGAAAAAGCATAAGAAGCCTTGGGCGGACAGTTTTTCCCACTTCACTAACCGGAACGATTCTAGTTCTGTTGAGGCTTCCCAGGTAAGGGCAAGCTCTTGGTACGCTATGGATTCCATATATGCTTAGAAGGTAGCTATTTATGGTTGTTAACATTCATAATATAGCAAAATTTCCAGAGAGTGTCTAGAGTTGTAGCACCGCGCACCAAACCCGTCACAATCGGTCTTTTGTAGGGTGCTAAAAGCGCACCAAACCCGTCACAATCGGTCTTATGTAACGCGCGCAATGCGCGTTCTACAAGTTAAGCTCACACAACAGGTTTTATGTAACGCGCGCAATGCGCGTTCTACAAGTTAAGCTCACACAGTAGGTGCTAAAATCGGTTCCTCCTCATCCTTGTTATCTAACTTGCTAAATTTTATTCTACCATCAACACAATCAATAAAAATAGTATCCCCAGCTACAAACTGATTTTCCAAAATCTTAGTTGCCAGGGGATTCTCTAACACCCTTTGAATAGCCCGCTTCAGAGGACGAGCGCCATAAACCGGATCGTAACCGACATTGGCAATATAATCCAAACTAGCCGGAGACAGTTCCAAACTAATTTTCTGTTCCGAGAGTAACTTCTCGATACGCTTCACCTGAATTTCGACAATTTGCCGCAACTCGCTTTTCTTCAAAGTGTGGAAGACAATAGTATCGTCAACCCGATTTAAAAACTCCGGTCGAAAATGCGATCGCAAAGCCACCATCACCCGGTCAAACATCTTATCGTACTTCCCATCGTCTCCCGCCATATCCAGAATATACTCGCTGCCAATATTGCTGGTCATCACGATAACAGTATTTCTAAAATCCACCGTTCGTCCCTGAGAATCAGTAATTCTCCCATCGTCCAAAACCTGCAACAAGATATTAAAGACATCCGGGTGAGCCTTCTCCACCTCATCAAACAAAATAACCGAATAAGGATGGCGGCGAATAGCCTCCGATAGCTGCCCGCCGCGATCGTAACCGACGTAACCCGGAGGAGCCCCCACCAGTCGGGAGACCGCGTGCTTTTCCATATATTCCGACATATCGATGCGTACCAAAGCATCCTCGCTGTCGAACAAAAACTGAGCCAAAGCGCGGGCTAACTCAGTTTTACCCACCCCCGTCGGGCCCATAAACAGAAAAGAACCGATAGGCCGGGCGGGGTCTTTCATTCCCGCCCGGGCCCGACGGATGGCGGCAGCTACAGCTTCCACTGCCTCCGACTGACCGATAACTCGTTCGTGGAGGTGTTTTTCCAACTGGAGGAGTTTCTGACGTTCCGACTCCAATAACCGATTTACGGGAATGCCGGTCCACTTAGCGACGATCGCCGCAATATCCCCATCGGTCACTTGCTCCCGCAACAGGGAAGAACCTTGAGCCTGGGCCTTTAACAATTCTCCTTCCCTAGCTTCCAACTCCCGATGTAACTTCTCCAACAGTCCGTATTTCAACTGGGCGGCTTTATTCAAATCGTAATCCCGTTCCGCCTGTTCGATTTGCACCCGCAATTTTTCTTCTTCGGCCTTTAAATTTTTAATCGCATCCAAAAGCTCCTTCTCCCGCTGCCACTGGGAAGAAAACTGCTCTTGTTTTTGTTTTAATGCCTCGATTTCGCTGGTAATTCTTTCTAAGGCGGGGGAGGAAACGTTGGCAGTGGGAGCAGATTCTTCGTCGGTAGCGCCATAACTGCCTCCTTGCAATTCTCCTTCCAGAGACAGCTTTTCCATTTCTAACTGCATCATCCGACGGTCGATCGCCTCCAACTCCACCGGTTTAGAAGTAATTTCCATCTTTAATTGGGCGGCGGCCTCATCTACAAGGTCGATCGCCTTATCTGGGAGGAAGCGATCGCTAATATAACGATGGGAAAGATTGGCAGCAGCGACCAAAGCGGCATCGGTTATCTTAACGCCGTGGTGAGCTTCGTAGCGGTCCTTGAGCCCGCGCAAAATCGAAATCGTATCGGTAACGCTAGGTTGACCGACATAAACTTGCTGGAAGCGACGTTCCAGGGCGGCATCTTTTTCGATATTTTTGCGATATTCCTCCAGAGTGGTAGCGCCGATGCAGCGAAGTTCCCCTCGGGCGAGCATCGGTTTGAGCAAATTCCCCGCATCCATCCCCGAACCGGTCGCGCCACCGGAACCGGTACCGACGACGGTATGGAGTTCGTCGATGAAGAGAACGATTTGACCGTCGGAGTTGGTTACTTCTCGCAGGACCGATCGCAACCGTTCTTCAAATTCTCCTCGAAACTTAGCTCCAGCGATGAGACTGCCCATGTCGAGGCTGATGAGCTGGCGATTTTTGAGGGATTCGGGAACGTCGCCGTTAACGATGCGTTGGGCGAGAGCTTCGGCGATGGCAGTTTTGCCGACTCCCGGTTCGCCGATGAGGACTGGATTATTTTTGGTCCGGCGAGACAGACAGCTTATGACGCGCCTTATTTCTTCGTCTCGTCCGATTACTGGGTCTAGTTTGCCGGCTTTTGCCTGTTCTGTGAGGTCGCGTCCGTATTTGGAGAGGGCGTCGTAGTTAGCTTCTGGGTTTTGGTCTTGAATTTTTGCTCGTCCCCGTACTGCTTTGATGGCGCTTTCTAGTTGTTCTCGTTCGATAACGGGCGATCGGGGACGCTCGAACCCCGGTCTTTGGGGGGTTGTCGGTTTGTCGCCATCGCCGAGGAGTTTGCTGCCGATGCGTTTGTCTTCGAGGAAAGCCAAAAGCAGATGTTCCACTGCGATATATTTGTCTTCCCACTGTTCTCGCTGCAATTCGGCTACATCTAGCATCACTTCCAGACCGCGACCTAGATATAGATGTTCGATGTTAGCGACTTTTGGCTGGCGTTTGGCGAAGGCTTCTAGTTGTTGTTCTAGCTTTTCTATATCTGCTCCAGCGCGAGCTAGGATTTTATTGGCGGTGCCTTCTTGTTCTAAAAGAGAGAGGATTAAGTGTTCTACTTCTAGTTGTTGGTTTTGATAGCGACGGGCGACGTCTTGGGATTTGACTATTCCATCCCACGCTTGTTCGGTAAATTTGCTCGGATCTGTTGGCTGCATTTGTAGGATTTTCGGTTATTCGACTTAGCTATTTTAGATTTTAGGTTTAGCTCCAGAAACCCGGTTTTTTCAAAAAACCGGGTTTCTTAATTCAACTAACGAGCAGCGGCGGCTGCTTCTTTTTCTTTCTCGGTTTTATTGCCCTTGCCGCTCATTTCGATTAACTCTACTTTATAACCGTTCGGGTCTTCCACGAAAGCAATAACAGTGGTTCCGTGTTTCATGGGGCCCGGTTCCCTGGTGACTTTGCCGCCTCGGGCCTTGATTTCGTCGCAGGTTTTGTAAATGTCTGCTACACCAAGGGCGATATGGCCAAAAGCATTGCCCATTTCATAGTCATCGACGCCCCAATTGTAGGTCAGTTCGATCGCGGTGTGGTCCGACTCGTCGCCATAGCCGACAAAGGCCAGGGTAAATTCGCCGCCTGGGTAGTCTTTTTGGCGCAATAGCTTCATGCCCAGGACTTCGCAGTAAAATTTGAGGGACTCTTCGAGGTTTTTGACTCGAATCATCGTATGTAGCATTCGCATGGCCAACTCCTAGTGGTTTACAGCTTTCTTTCGTTATTGTGGAGTATTTTTGCTGTTAATGCTAATGGGTAATTGTCAATTGTTAATTGGCCATTTAGAAAAGTAGGTCGGGCTCCACGGAGTGGTTAGCAGCGGAT
>CAZSTZ010000160.1:0-13462 GCA_964609515.1 uncultured bacterium
TCGCTGTCTTCTGGTTCTTCTTCTTCGGTGGCCGAAGCAGTGTCGCTGTCTTCTGGTTCTTCTTTTTCGGTGGGAGACTCCTGGGAACTCTCCCGCTGAAGTTCTGACTCTTCGGGAATCGGTAGTGTCGATTCTTCTTCTACAATTTCGTCGCTTTGGTCTTCTGCCAGAAGCTCTTCGTCGGTTTCATCTTCTAACTCTTCAAGGGAATCTTCTACAGTTTCGTCGTCTTCTGCCAGAAGTTCCTCGCCGCTATCTTCTACAGTTTCCTCTTCTACCTCTTCGAGGGAATCTTCTACAGTTTCGTCGTCTTCTGCCAGAAGTTCCTCGCCGCTATCTTCTACAGTTTCCTCGCTTTCCTCTTCTGGGAGAAGTTCATCTTCTGTTTCCTGGGAATCTTCCTCCTCGTCATCAAACAGAGCTGCCACGAAAGAAACTTTAGCTTTATTGCTGTTATTGAGTAATTGATTAAGCTTTTGAGAGTCTGAGATCAGGGAAGAGGAACGACTGGGAATATCTCCGTCAACGATAACAGCATAGTCGATACGATCGCCGATTTCGATCTCATCCACCACCTCCATACCGTCGGTTACAGAACCGAAAACGGCATAGTTCCCATCCAGTTGAGGCAGGTCATCCAAAGCAAAGTAGAATTGAGAAGAAGCCGTATCCGGATCGTTAGTCCGTGCCATAGCGATCGCCCCTTCGGTATGGGGCAGTTCTGGCGCAACGGTTATTTCGGCTTCCTCGAAAGTTTGACTGTAGATGGGTTCTTCTGCCCCTGCCGGCTTAATTTCTAGAGGAATATTGCGTTCTTCTCCGGTTTCCGGATCTATAAACCCCCCCGCACCGAGTTCTTCTGGGGGCACTTCGGGGTCTCGACTTTGCGGATCTCCTCCTTGAGCGACAAAGCCTTCCTCCACTCGGTGAAACATCAGTCCATCATAAAAGCCGTTTTCCACCAAATCTACGAAATTACTGGCAGTGACCGGGGCATCGTCGCCGTTCACTTCGATAGAGATTATTTCTCCATCGACTACCATTTCTACGGTTGCCGTGCCTTCTAACTCGGGAAAGCTATATTGCCAATCGTTGTCCATTTTTAGTTTCCTCTAAATAAATAATAAATTTCTTAAGTTCGGTCCTATCTATTATATTAAGTAATTTCGGCTTTGACGACTAGAGATGGGCATAAAAATAACTGCCGACAGGGGTTTGGGTGAATTTTGAGCTAGAAATTTTGAGGTGGGAGCTTCTCGTCTTTTGATTAGATACAATAAAACGATGATTTTGTCAAGGGTTATTTGATTAAATTTTGTTGAAGAAAGCTGGTGGCTGGGAATTGATAAGATTGGAAAAGCCCACGGTCGATCGCGATCGAGGTTGTGGGGGGTATGTCCCTGCCCAGAAACCCGGTTTTGCCGAAATTACCTGGTTTCTAAGTTTCCCCCCAGAAACCCGGTTTCTTAAGTTTCTTAATCCTAATTCCCAACCGCAACTGGAACGGCCAAAGGTTCGTACATGGGACTAGAAAACGGTCGATAATTATCATCTTTTACAATTAAATGACATAGCACTCTCATGCTTAACGGTGCCGGCGGCAGGTTGACGCGCTCCACTTTTACTTCTACTTCTACTTCTACTTCTACTAATTTAGAATTATTTTGTAATAAGGGAAAAATATCATCCAGTAAATACCGAGGACAAAAACCCAAAAGGTAAAAATCTTTAGTTCGTAGCATTAAAGCATTAAAATCAAAATCGTTTTGCGAGTCGTGGAGGAAATACAAACTTTCTCCTACCTCTAATTTTTTAATCCTGTCGTTATTTTCTGGAGGCATATACCGCAAGCCCCGGAGAAAAAAGTAGAGATGATAAAAACCATTTTTGTCTCGTTCTGGATAGGGGAAAACTTCATAATTATCCGTTACTTTTTTGCCGCCGCTGCGAGATAATAAAACGAGGGGATTATCTTCGTTTTGGGAGAGATTTTGCCAGCGAATAAAATCGGGATAATCGGGTCGCGATCGCGGCATAATGCGATGAGAAAATACGGGTAGTAATTCGCGCGATCTATAAATTGCATTGAGTTCATCCAAAGACCAAATACCAGAAAAACCGCAGTTATCCCGAGCTAATTTCGCGCCTTGAAGGTACACAAATTCATAGCAATTATTTTCATAAGTTAAACGACCTACTGGAAACCAAGCGCGATTAATTGAATCTTGCCAAGCCAAAAATAATTTTTTCATCGCAATTTTTCTCCTATTTGTAAAAGTCTATGTCGGTTAATTGTCAGAATTTGTCTGGCAAATTCGATAGAAATTTCAGAGATAAACTCTTCAGGTACGCGGGCAAATAAAGACAAAATATCTTCTTCCGAGATATTTGCCAAACGTTGAAGCCAAATTAAAGCAGCTTGAGGGTATCTTGCTGCTGCTTCTTCAAATACATCTAAAGTCAACATAGCTTTTCTGTCTCCCACTTTAGCATAAATTCCAGAACGGGACTTAGCAGCATAATTATTGACAGTTTTATTCTTGAGTTTCTCCCGTCTTTTATTATCTTGTAATTCTCTCCCAAGACTGGATGCATGGTCGAATGTCGGCGCTAAATTCAAGAGATTTGTAGGCTCTAAATTCACTAATTTATTGACAATAAATCCCCAATTTTCGTGATGCCTGTCAGTGTTGCCTATCCAAGCATCTAAAAGCAAGTAAGCAACAAAAGTTTCTACTGGTGTTTGAATGCCTGTAGGAGGGCTCCAATTTAAAGGTAAATTTACAGACGAATTGACCATAGCTTTAACAACAACATCCAGGGTATGTTCCGAAACTCTAAAAGTTTGCAACTTTGGATAGTTGGGATTTGTTTTTACTAAAAAATCGTTGCCAAGCATGAGAGTCTTATGTGGCGGCACAAAAGAAGGAGAAATCGTTCCTAAATTGTCATTCCAAATTGCCAGTTCGTAATCGGCGTGGGGTAGGTTTAGTAACTGACATAATTCCGATGCCATTTTTTCCGACCAAGCTTCCCCAGTATTAATTCTAGCTTGTTTGTACAAACAATCGAGTCCGTCTTGGCGAAACCAAAATTTAAACTTAGTTCCCAAATATTCTGTTTCCTGGGTAGCATCTTCGGGAACTTCAATAATAGGAAATAAATCGCGCATTAAGGTACTTTAATAAACGAGAATCTCGGAATTAAGAAACCCGGTTTTTTTGAAAAACCGGGTTTCTAGAGAGTCGGCCTGTGAAACCCGGTTTTTTTGAAAAACCGGGTTTCTGCGTTCTAACTTTTCCTAATCCAAAACCAACAAACTCTTAGCAGGTTTATAACTCTCAATTGCCTTCATATATTGCACCCGTTCGAACATACTTTCATCGGGGCAATTAATCTGACTCATGCTGCCGCGCATTTGTTCGATAGAGTGATATTCGCGTTCCTCCATCCAATGTACTATCTCATTTTCAATCTCTTTTAACTGAGGGATTCCGTGCCTCAACAAAGCGCTCACAATTTCCGTCACGTTCGCCCCCGCCATCATCATTTTAATGACATCTTGCCCCTTCTGGATGCCGCTAGTGGCGGCAAAGTCAACGGACAAACGACCGTATAAAATGGCAATCCAACGCATGGGCAAGCGCATCGCTTGGGGGGTACTTAATAACACGTTACTGCTCAATTCCAGTTCTTCGATATTGATATCTGGTTGATAGAAACGATTGAACAAAACCAACCCATTAGCACCCGCTTCTACTAACTGTTTTGCCATATTAGCCATGTTGCTAAAAAACGGGCTAATTTTAATCGCCACAGGAATGCTAACCTCGGCTTTAACCGCTTGCAGAATCTCGATATAGCTCTGCTCGGTTTCTGCCCCCGTCGTATTCATATCTGTAGGAATGCTATAGATATTTAATTCAATAGCATCCGCACCTGCTTGTTGTATTTCCTTAGCGTACTCGGTCCAACCGCCAATAGTAGAACCGTTGAGACTGGCAATAATGGGAATGCCGATGCTTTTTTTCGCTTCCGCAATATGGTTTAAATACTCGGAAACGCCGACGTGAAATACCTCCGGTTCGGGAAAATAAGTAAGAGCTTCGGCAAAACTATAAGTACCGTATTCTGAGTGGTGGTGAAGTTCAAACCTTTCTTCTCGAATTTGTTCTTCAAATAATGAATGAAGTACCACCGCCGCAGCGCCGGCATCTTCCATGCGCTTGATATTATCGATGTCTTCGGTTAAGGGGGCGGCGGCACCTACCACGAGGGGCGATCGCAATTTTAATCCCAGATAATTTGTAGTTATATCCATGTTTGGTTCTCCTCTTTTTAGGTAATGGGTAATAGTGGCGAGTAGTTAAATAAAATTGTAGGTTGGGTGGAGGAACGAAACCCAACACCATCCATGTTGGGTTCCGGTTCCCTCCACCCAACCTACAGATTATCTACTTGGCAGACTCCTGTGCTTTCGGCGTTTCGGAGGATTTACCGTTGCCGTTGGGTGGCTCCAGTTCGCGAGATGCTAAATACTGGTACATGGCATAGCGATCGCTTACATCTGCCTGAGCTAGCTTCAGCAATTCCTTAGCATCTGCGGGCTTGCTCTTGGCCAACATCTTAAAGCGGTTCTCCCGATACATAGAATCTTCCACCAGTTTTTTCGGTTGGCGACTGTCTAATATCAAAGGATTCTCGCCTTGAGCCTTCAAGTCGGGATTGTACCGATACAGCAACCAGCGGCCGCTTTCGACAAGATCCTTTTGATGGCTCATGGCCGTAGTCATATTGATACCGTGGGCGATACAATGACTGTAAGCCAAAATCAAGGAAGGACCGTCGTAAGCCTCCGCTTCCAAGAATGCCTTGAGAGTATGTTCGTCCCGCGCCCCCATCGCCACGCTGGCGACGTAAACGTTACCGTAAGTCATCGCAATTAAGCCCAAATCTTTCTTCGGTGCCGATTTGCCAGAAGCGGCAAACTTCGCCACTGCCGCCCGAGGCGTTGCCTTGGAAGATTGACCGCCGGTATTGGAATAAACCTCCGTATCCAACACCAAAATATTGACGTTACGACCGCTGGCGATGACGTGATCCAAACCGCCAAAACCGATATCGTAAGCCCAACCGTCGCCGCCCATAATCCAGACTGATTTCTTCACCAGATAATCTGCCAAAGTTAACAATTGTTTCGCTTCTGGAGTATCTATATTTTGTAGCGAGTTTCTCACTTGAACTACCCGTTCCCGTTGTTCCCAGATGTCTGCTTCCGTTTTCTGGGTGGCGCTGAGGATGTCGCGCACCAGGTTATCTCCCAGAGTGCCGCCCAACTTTTGCACCAACTCCGCCGCAAACTGGGCGTGTTTGTCGATGGAGAGGCGGAAACCGAGACCAAATTCGGCGTTGTCTTCAAACAAACTGTTGGACCAAGTGGGACCGCGACCGTCGGCATTGGTCGTCCAGGGGGTTGTGGGCAGGTTGCCGCCGTAGATGGAGGAACAACCGGTAGCGTTGGCAACTAGGAGGCGATCGCCGAATAACTGACTTACCAACTTAACGTAAGGAGTCTCCCCGCAACCGGCACAAGCGCCAGAGAACTCGAACAGGGGTTCTTGTAATTGCTGCTGGCGCAACCGTTCCAAATTGAGCGATCGCCTGTCGGGGTTGGGCAAATTCAAGAAGAAATCCCAGTTTTCTGCTTCCTTCTCCCGCAGGGGAATTTGCGGTTCCATATTAATAGCGCGGCGCGACGGCATAGATTTATTTTTCGCCGGGCAGACGTCGACGCAGATAGCGCAACCGGTACAGTCTTCCGGCGCAACCTGGATCGTAAATTTCTGCCCTTGGAAGGCTTTATCCTTGATGTCGGTAAATTTAAAGGTCTCCGGCGCGTTCGCCAAATTGCCCTCGTCGTAAACTTTACCGCGAATGACGCCGTGGGGGCAGACGGCGACGCACTTACCGCATTGGACGCAAACATCTGGCTCCCAGACCGGAATTTCGATGGCGATATTGCGTTTTTCCCATTTCGTCGTACCGGTGGGATAGGTGCCGTCGCAAGGGAGTTTGCTGACTGGCAGACTATCTCCTTCGCGAGAAATCATTTTGCCTAATACTTCGCGGACGAACTCCGGCGCGGCATCGGGCACTGCTGCGAGTCGTTGCATTCCGCTGTTGGCGGCCTCGGGAACGTTGACTTCGTGGAGGTTGGCGAGGGTGTTGTCAACTGCTTGCAGGTTCATGTTGACGATTTCTTGCCCTTTTTTGCCGTAGGTTTTTTGGATCGATTTTTTGATTTGCGCGATCGCCTCGTCCTTGGGCAGAACGTTTGCCAGAGCGAAGAAGCAAGTCTGCATGATGGTATTGATACGTCCCCTCATGCCGCTTTCGTTAGCAACTTTGGTCGCGTCGATAACGTAGAATTTTAGTCCTTTACGGATAATATCTTCTTGCACTTCCAGAGGCATTTTACCCCAGACTTCATCGGGTCCGTAGGGACTGTTGAGCAAGAAAATTGCACCGTCGGCGGCTTCCTTGAGAACGTCAACTTTTTCTAAGAACGGCCACTGGTGACAGCCGACAAAGTTAGCTTTATCGATTAAGTAAGTAGAGCGAATCGGTTCCGGTCCGAAACGCAAGTGAGACACGGTAATCGCGCCGGATTTTTTAGAGTCGTAAACGAAGTAACCTTGAGCGTAGTTATCGGTTCCTTCGCCGATGATTTTAATCGAGTTTTTGTTCGCGCCCACGGTACCGTCGGAGCCCAAACCGTAGAAGAGCGATCGCACCACGCTATCGGGTTCGATGGAGAAACTGGCATCCCAAGGCAGGGAGGTATTGGTAACGTCGTCGATAATACCGACGGTAAAATGATTTTTGGGCTTATCGGCGCTGAGGTTATCGTATACGCTTTTAACCATTGCCGGGTTGAACTCTTTGGAGGAGAGGGCATAACGTCCGCCGACTATCTTTAATCTCTCTCCTTCCCACTCTTCGTTGATAGCATTCACCACGTCCAGATACAAAGGTTCGCCACCGGCCCCCGGTTCTTTGGTCCGGTCTAAGACTGCGATTTTCTTCACCGTCTCGGGCAGGGCGGCGATTAACCGTTGGGCATCGAAGGGTCGATACAGTCGCACTAAAACAACACCAACTTTTTCGCCGTTGGCAGCGAGATAATCTACGGTTTCGCGAACAGTTTCGCAACCCGAACCCATGAGCATGACGACGCGATCGGCATCGGGAGCGCCGTGGTATTCAAAGCACTTATAATAACGTCCGGTGAGTTCGCCGAATTTTTCCATCGCTTTTTCGACGATTTCGGTGCAGGCGGTGTAGAAGGGGTTAACGCTTTCTCTCGCTTGGAAATAGACATCGGGGTTTTGGGCAGTCCCTCGCAAAACGGGGCGATCGGGTGTCATCGCCCGGGCCCGGTGGGCGAATACCAATTCATCGTTTATCATCTCCCGCAGGTGTTCTTCTGGGAGGATTTCGATTTTTTGTACTTCGTGAGATGTGCGGAAACCGTCGAAGAAGTGCATAAACGGTACTCGCGCTTCCAAAGTTGCTGCTTGAGAAATGAGGGCGAAGTCGTGGGCCTCTTGTACCGATGCCGAACACAGCATGGCAAAACCGGTGGCCCTGGCCGCCATGACATCGGCGTGATCCCCGAAAATTGACAGTCCTTGAGCTGCCAGGGAACGGGCCGCAACGTGGATGACGCATGGAGTCAGCTCTCCGGCGATTTTATACATATTGGGGATCATTAATAACAATCCTTGGGATGCCGTGAAGGTGGTAGTCAGGGAACCCGCTTGCAGGGCACCGTGGACGGCGCCGGCAGCTCCCCCTTCGCTTTGCATTTCTACTACGCTGGGAACTGTTCCCCAAATGTTGCTTACTCCTTGGGATGCCCAAGCATCCGCCCATTCTCCCATCGGCGATGATGGGGTGATGGGGTAGATGGCAACGACTTCGCTTAGTTTGTGGGCAACGCGGGCGACTGCTTCGTTACCGTCTAAGGTGACAAAGGTTTTATTACTCATATTTTCCTGTTTATTGAGTTGTTAGTGGGTAATGGTTAGTTGCTAATTGCTCATTGCTAACTGTTAATTGTTAATTGCTAATTGCTAATTGCTAACTGTTAATTGTTAGTTTCCAACTGACAACTTACAACTGACAAGCAACTCTGCTAAGGTTCATACAAAATTAAAACAACGTTAATGTAGTTTTTCTCCTCCTTTGGGACCAACTATTAATGGCATCTACCCAATAATTTTGGGATTGATGCTGCCAGGAGAGTTTTTTTCCTCTCTTAGATTTATTTTATCAGAATTTGGCTGATAATCTCGTTGCTTATTTTTTTTTAACAAAGTTTTTAACACAGTTAAGTTTTTTAAATTTTTGTTGCCATAATTAAGAAAATGCAGGCATTTTTTTAATATTTCTTTACTGGGACATAAAAAAATAGGTTGGGTTTCTTTCCAAAACCCAACCTCGTTTGCCGTTCGTAGTAATCGATGAGCGCGATGGGCGATTTTTATCGCGGAGCGCGATTACTACGAACGAGCTTTCTGGCGTTAAAACAATTTAACTTCAAACAGGAGAAAGTTGACTGATTTCTTCTAAATCTGCTAAAGTTTGTAAAGCTGCTTCTTCGTCAATAATACTTAAGGCAAAGCCTACATGAACGATGACGTAATCTCCTACTTTTGCTTCGGGAACGTAGGCGAGACTTACTTCTTTAACTACACCGCCAAAGCTAACTTTGCCAGTTTTTTGTAAAGGTTGGTCTCCAATAATATTAACTATTTTTCCGGGTACTGCTAAACACATAATTTTAAATTTGGGAATGGGGAATTGGGAATGGGGAATATTTTTCCGTTCTTCTTATTTATGATAAGGCATTCTCGGGGAAAAGTTGAAAATTTTAGATTTTTTTTAGATTTGCCGCGATAAAGCGAGGATTGAGAAACCGGGTTTTTTCAAAAAACCCGGTTTCTGGCGTGGGATAAAACCCGGTTTCTGGCGTGGGATAAAGTTAATTGTTAATTCTCCTAACAGCTAATATTTGTCCCAGGGCAATACCGCCATCGTTAGGTGGAACCCGTTGATGCCAATAGGGGCGGAATTTTTCTCGCTGCAAAAATTCGACTGTTTTTTCTGTTAAATATTTATTTTGAAAACAACCCCCACTCAAAACAACTTTTTCTCTGCCAACTATTTTAGCAATTTCCACAATAACGGCGATTAGGGTATTGTGAAATTTAGCAGCGATCGCCCCCTTCGATAATCTATTTCTATCCTCAATTATTTCTAAAACCATCGGTTCCCAGTCAAGGTTAGAAAGCGAGTTATTTTCTAAGTCTTTATCTATTTTAAAATTATATTTTTCCTCGGTTTTCTCCACAGCAAACTCCAACTCCATCGCCCCTTGCCCTTCAAAAGAAACAGTTTGTTTAATCCCGATTAAAGCAGAAACCGCATCGAACAATCTGCCCGCGCTGGAAGTAGTAGGACAATTAATATTTTTCTGCAACATCGTTTTAATAACGCTCAATTCTTTCTCGGCAAAAGCTTCGATAGGAGGTAGATTTTTTAAGGAAAAAACCTCATCTCCGAATAACTCGTAAAGCAATCCCAAAGCAACCCGACGCGGTTCTTTAACTGCTTTATCTCCGCCGGGCAATTTAAAAGGACGAAAACGAGCGAATCTCTCAAAAGACGTTTCGTTAATTAATAAAAATTCTCCGCCCCAAATAGTGCCGTCCAAACCGTAACCGGTACCGTCCCAAGCTACTCCTAAAACTGGCGCTTCGATTTGATTTTCTGCCATGCAAGCAAGGATGTGGGCGTAATGGTGTTGAACGGGAATTAAGAGTAAGTTTAAATCCCGGGCAAATTTGGAAGAAAGATAATCTGGGTGCGCGTCGCAGGCAATTATTTCTGGTTCAAATTCGTAGAGTTTTTGGAAGCTGGCAATAATATTTTTAAAACATTCAAAGGCGGCAGTTGTTTCTAAATCGCCGATATGTTGGCTCATAAATATTTGATTTTTAACCGATGCCGCGACGGTATTTTTTAAATGACCTCCCACCGCTAAAACCGACTTTTCAAAAGCATCTTGCCCGTAACCCGTAGAACAGGCATCTTGCCTGTTCTTACTTGCTTTTTTAACAATCGAAATTGGCAGTGGGGCGTAACCTCTGGCGCGACGTAAAACCATTTCTCTGCCGCAAATTATCCTAACTACGGAATCGTCTATGGGACGAGCGATCGCCCGATTATGTATTAAAAATAAATCGGCAATTTCTCCCAATCTTTCCAATGCTTCGTGTTCGTCGATGCAGATGGGTTCGTCGGAAAGGTTGCCGCTAGTCGCTACCACTGGAAAGTTTAACTCTGCCATTAATAAATGATGCAGTGGCGTATAGGGCAGCATCACTCCTAAATAAGGATTTCCCGGCGCAACGGTTTCCAGCATCTCGGAAACTTCTAGCATCTCAGAAACCCGGTTTTTGCTCTCTGTCTCAGAAACCCGGTTTCTCGACCGGCCTATCTCAGAAACCCGGTTTTTGCTCTCTGTCTCAGAAACCCGGTTTTTGCTCTCTGTCTCAGAAACCCGGTTTTTCAAAAAAACCGGGTTTCTCGAACCACATATCGCCTCCAATAACACGATAGGAGATTCTGGGGAGAGTAACAATCTTTCTTCGGCGGGGGAAACTCGGCAATGTTGTTTGACTAATTCGAGGTTGGGATACATGAGGGCGAAGGGTTTTTGCGATCGCCTCTTCCGCCGTCGCAATAGTTCCACTGTTTCTCGGTTGCCGGCATCTGCCATTAAATGAAAACCCCCAAGTCCTTTGACGGCAACGATTTTGCCTTCGCGGATGGCGGCGGCGGTTTCTTGGAGAACAGGCATCTTGCCTGTTCTACGGGATCCCGTGGCATCCCAAAGTTCTATATGGGGACCGCATTGGGGGCAGGCGTTGGGTTGGGCGTGGAAACGGCGGTTTAAGGGATTTTCGTATTCCGCCCGACAGTGGGGACACATCTCGAAAGATTCCATAGTGGTGTGGCAGCGATCGTAGGGCAACGCTTCGATGATGCTGTAGCGGGGGCCGCAGTTAGTACAGTTAGTGAAAGGATAGCGGTAGCGGCGGTTGTTCGGATCGAAGACTTCCGCCAGACAGTCGGGGCAAGTGGATATATCTGGCAAGACGATCGCTGTTTTTTCCCCGTCCGCGCTGGGGCGAATTTCAAAATTTTGGTAATTGACGGCATCCAACCAGGAAGGTTCGAGACTGTGGATATGGGATATCGGCGGTTTTTCCGGTTCGATGCGCTGGAGGAACTTTTCTAAAGTTTCTCGACTCCCCTCCACTTCGACAAATACTCCCGAAGCGGAATTATTGACCCATCCAGTTAATTTTAATTCCGTCGCCAGTTTGTAAATAAACGGACGAAAACCGACACCTTGAACGGCCCCGCGAATGGTTAAGCGGAGGCGTTGTTTTTGGGGTATAAGTTTTTTTAAGGATGCTGTCATTTTTTATTAGTGGTTTATAATATTTGGGGGAGTCCAGAAACCAGGTTTTTTCAAAAAACCTGGTTTCTTAATTCCCAGATTTAATTTACCCATTACTTGCTATGTCAGAAGCAGAAATCGATTTTAATAACGAATTAGCTTTGTCAAATAACACCCTAGTTTTGAGCGATCGCGATCGGGATTTATTTTTATCTTTAATTGAAAATCCTCCCGAACCTTCCGAAGCTCTTAAATCTGCCGTGAAAGAATATTTGGAAGAGCAAGAAATAGAACATAAAAAAGACTTGTAGGGGCAAAGCATTCGGGCGATAAATTAGGATAAAGAGCGTTCAATTTTCTGTCCGAATGCTTTGCCCTCACCCACGTTTAATCTTCTATTTTTAATAGTAAAATGATGTTGGGTTCCGTTTCACTTCACCCAACCTACTAACTACTAACTCCTTAATTTTCTGTTTGTAATAGTAAAATGATGTTGGGTTTCGTTTCACTTCACCCAACCTACTAATAATTCCTTTATTTTACTCAAAACCTCCACAATACCTTCAGCAGTAACAGCCGAAAAATCCTCTCCAAAATCAAAATTAACCGCCGGCACTAACAACCACCAAGCAGGGGGGGCGCTACCGTAGAGCAATTTTGCCATTTGGAGGAGCGATCGCGGGTCGCAATTATGACTAAAATTTCCTCCACCTGCCCCCCCTTCTTCAAGGGGGGCGGGGGCTCCTCCACTAGCTCCCCCCTTTTCAAGGGGGGCGGGGGCTCCTCCACTAGCTCCCTCTGGCTCCCCCCTTTTTAAGGGGGGCGGGGGGGGATCCTCCAAACGGCGAACTTGCAAACCTTGGGAGTCCGTATCTGGATAGGCATCGACGAAAATCGCTAACTTGGCAGTCGATATCGGCTCCGCAAGTTCGGGAGTTAATTGGTGAACGGAGAGCGATCGCACCTCATCAAGTCCCCACTCCGACACCATCTCGGCAACTCTTTGTCCCGCGCCGTCGTCGCCGCGCAGGGTATTGCCATAACCTATAATTAGAATTTCTGTCATTCGCGGAATCTACACAAACCAGTTTTCTACTTGGAGACCCAAAAAATCCCCATAATCTGACAGGTTATTCGTCACTAAAATCAAACCTTTAACCTTAGCAACTGCGGCAATTTGACCGTCTTGGAAAGAAGGTGTCTTGCCAATACTCGTCAATCTTGCTCTTTCACTCGCGTGCCAAGTCGCCGCCTCAACATCATAAGGTAGAATCGCAATAGTAGAACGAACTATCTCGTTTAAATACCTTTCTAAAAAGCTGCGTCTCTTAGAATTGGGAAGGCGTTCGCAACCAAAAAGAAGTTCGTGCCACACAGTAGTTGAGATAGCAATTTCTCCTTCATGCTGTTGTAGCTTTGCTATAACATTTGGATGCGGACGTTGACGCGTAGCTTCTGAGATAACGTTAGTATCCACTAAAAAACGCAAACTTATAAAACCACCTCCCGACCTGGCGAGGAATCTCTAATTCCCTCAAAAACTTCTGGTTCGATCCATACTCCCTCGGCATCAAGTTCTTGGCGAAAGCGTTGCAAACTTTCCCAAAAACTACCTTTCGTTTCAATAGCGATCGTAATTTCTTCACCATCAGGAACATCGATGTCCTCAAAAAGTTCGATATTTTTTCCTCGTTTTATGCCCTTAACGCGCATGAGTTCTCCTCCTTGTTAGTAATAGTTAATAGGTAATAGGTAATAGCGGTCTCTTCCCTATTACCTATTACCCCATTAATTCCGATAAACCTCATTAACCACGCTGCCATCTGCCCCCACCAACTCGATATGTAAAGGCATTTGACCTGCGGCGTGAGTCGAACAACTCAAACAAGGATCGTAAGCGCGAATGCCCGCTTCCACCCGGTTTAACAT
>CAZSTZ010000160.1:13562-15761 GCA_964609515.1 uncultured bacterium
TGTTGGATTTTTTCCAGACAAGCTAAAATTTCTACCAAACGGGCGTAGTGGTAGAGGAACGAAGAAGTCATAACGCCGCCTGCGCGATCGCGCAACTCCCGCAACTCGGCATCGGCCCCCTCGGTACCAATTTGAGAACAAACGTTCAACCGCGCCAACGGTCCCACCCGATAAATGCCGTCGGGATAACCCATCGGTTTGTAATAGGGGAACTTCAGATAAGACCATTTTTCCACGGCCTCGCCCAAAAATTCCTCGTAGTCGTCCTCGCTGAGGTTGTCCGCGACGATATTACCTTCGCTATCGGTAAAGCGCAGATGACCGCCGTAATGTTCCCACTCGCCATTTTTGCCGACCAACCCCATAAATAAGGAAGGAAACTCGCCGAAAACCTCGGTTTCCGTTTTTAACGCCTCGTCCAGCATTCCTTTAAATAAGTCCAAGGCAGTCTTGGTAGTTTCAAAAGATTCCGGCAGTCGGTCAATTATCCACTGGCGACCTTCTTCGGAAAGGGGAGTGCGAACGCCCCCGGGAACCGCCCAGGCCGCGTGAATTTTCCGCGCCCCCAGAACTTCGATAACGGTTTGTCCGAACTGGCGGAGGCGAATGCCGGCCCTTGCCAAATCTGGGTTGGCCTCGATTAAACCGAAAACGTTACGTTTGGCGGGGTCGCTTTCCCATCCCAGAAGAAAATCGGGACTGCTGAGGTGGAAGAAACTTAAGGCGTGAGATTGGGTCAACTGCCCCAAGTTCATCATCCGCCGCAATTTTTCCCCTGCAGGCGGCACTTTGACGGCGAGGATTTTATCGCCGGTTTTGGCGGAAGCGAGCAAGTGACTTACGGGGCAGATGCCGCAAATTCTCGCGGTGATGCCCGCCATTTCGGTAAATGGTCTCCCTTCGCAGAATTTCTCGAACCCGCGATATTCGACGACGTGAAACCGACAGTCGGAGACTTCGCCGGCGTCGTCTAGCATTACCGAGATTTTGGCGTGACCTTCTATTCTTGTTACTGGGTCGATGACTACTGTTTTAGACATGGTTTGCGTTCTCCTTATTTTGATAATGTTAGCAACGGATTTTGTAACGGATTTAACGGATTGGTTGTGGGTGGGCGATGGGGCTTGGTTGGCAACGGATTTTGTAACGGATTTAACGGATTGGTTGTGGGTGGGCGATGGGGCTTGGTTGGCAACGGATTTTGTAACGGATTTAACGGATTGGTTATTGGTGGGCGATTCAAGAATCATTCTGCAATTAATCCGGATCGGGAGGGATAGAGCAAACGCGCCGCACGCTAATACTGTGTGTATTATCTTCTAACTCTAGCTCGAAAAAGGAAGAAGCTAGAGAAAACCAGCCTAAGGTCGGTTCGCTCGCATTACCACAGTCACCCCCGCGCCTGATTTCTGATTCTGTACAGAATTCCCAGTCATAAGGATAGGTAGCTATGTAAAGTCCGAAGGCATTGGGTTTGATATTTAAGTTCCAGTCCTTGCACTCATTGGGATAGCAATGCAAGGGATATTCATTTCCCCAATGCCAGAGGGTACGAGTACCTGCGGCGCAGGCATATTCCCATTCATCGGAAGTTGGGAAACGGAACCAATCCTGGGAGATGAGTTGCTGAGTCTGTCGGTGAGAAACAGGATAGGCTTTGTACGCCTCTATCTCAGTAGTGATTTTTGGATAAATTGAGTTGACGAGCTCGATGGTTATGAGTTTTAACTCCTTTGCCTCTACTTCTATTAAGAAAGGTTCAATAGTAACCGTTCGCAAAGGAGTCATTACTTCATCCATATACTCGTCAAATTCAGGAATACCGTAGCATAGAGCCATAGTTTTCTGCCAATCTACATACTTTGCCTCATCCATCAGGAAAGGGTTGTCCCTATCGTAACCGAGAGTTGCCTCGCCGCCGGGAATGAGGGCAAAAGCAGTACCATTCCAGTTAAAAAAAGCGATGTAATGGCTGTTTTGACCCCCCCGACACAACCGAACTTCGGTAAATTGCCAGGGTGGAGGCATAAGTCGGCTCGCTTCCCGCGCCACTGCCTCGCATTCCAAGGGGGTAAGAGCATCCCAACGTTCCAAACTTAGCAAATTCTCGTTCATCATTCCCTATTCCCTATTCCCCATTCCCTATTACCCAAACTTAATCATTTCCCGACCTTCCATTTTAGGCATTTCGCCCTTTAA
>CAZSTZ010000161.1:0-1102 GCA_964609515.1 uncultured bacterium
TTTTCTTGTCGCGCTTTTTTCTTTTCCTCGCAGAAGAAAGAAGCAATAATTAACTTGCCAAAAACTCGGGGAATTTCCAAAGCAGAATCAGCCGCATCGTTAAGCGATTTTTTCCCATCATAATCCTCATCTTTTCTTTTCAAAATATCCTCCCGTTTTCCCCGAACTTCCTCCAAACTATCATCAACAGAAGCCACAAAAAGCGGCCCCAGTTCTTCATCTTTTTTCTGCGGATACCAAGTAAAAGACTTAATCTCATCCCCAGTCAAACCCACCAAAGAATCGCCGCATTTAAGAGCGTGGTCTAAAAAGGTAAAAGGTTGATTTTTCGACAGCGTTACCAACCACAAAGAAAGCTTCGCCAAACTAACAGCAAAAGGATTTTTATCAACCCCATAAAGACACCGTTGGGCGATAATTCGGCGGGCGTGTAATAGAGGTTCTTCTGCTTCTGGGGAATTGGGAATTGGCAATTGGGAATTGACCTTAACCAAAACCTCCGCAAGCTGGCGGCAACTCTCAACCAAAAACGCCCCGGAACCCATAGCCAAATCGCAGATTTTTAAACTTAATATCTGTTCCGGCGTCGGACTATCCCCCAAACGTGCCAACACCGGCGCTAAAGCATCCCGAACTATCGGTTCCGTCATCGACCGGGGCGTATAGTGGGAACCGCTGCGCCGGCGTTCTTCCGTCGGCTGTAAATATAAAGAACCCACCGGCAGCAACACCGGAGTTTGAGGAGAAACCCGCCGTCCCAAAGCTACCGCCACATCCTCCGCAGTCTTAGCCGCCTTAAGTTCTTTCAAAGCATTACCGCTCAACTTGCAACCGGCCTCCGTATCTAACAACTTATTGCGGTCATTAGCCTTAGTTGTAAGTAACTTATCGATATCAACAACCACCGTCACCGAAACCTTAGCCCCCGCCGGCTTGCTCCAAACCCCAATAGAAGTTCCCGTCGCCCGTTTCACTTCGTAGCCCATCACCGCCTCGTAAACCGACCCGATATGTTCCACATCCAAAGACCGATAAGACAAACGCTCCCCATCCACAATTAAAAGACCGCGCAACACCCGATAAATTACCCCATCGGCTACCC
>CAZSTZ010000161.1:1202-2357 GCA_964609515.1 uncultured bacterium
AGAAACCGGGTTTCCGACCCCCGCCAAAAACGGATAAGTCTCCGGGTCGAACAACTCCCCGTGGCGGGCCGGCAGATATTCCGGGACGTGACCGCCCCCCTCATAAACCAAGCGAAACAAAGTTACCAACCAAGCCCAGGCCCCGTAACGCTGGTCCATAGTATCGGGATAATTCCCCGCGTCCTGTTGCAACTTCTCAAACAACCGCGTCACCGAATAATTACCGCTATAGACCCTATCCCCAGGCATCAAACCCTCATCCTCAGCATAGAGCAAAAACACCAACCGCAAAAGAGTAGTAATAAGACCGCCATAAATATGTTGGGGGTTCTCGGCGGCCAAATCTCCCAAAACCTTACCCCCAACCATAATATCCGCAGCCTGAAAACCGCGCAACAGTTCCCAAAGCGCCCCCAAAACCTGGTCCGCCAGCTTAACGGAAACCTCATTTTGATATTGGCGACTGTCGCGCAACAAGTCCGCCAAACTCTCCCCCTCAGAAGCGCTCAAAACCCGCGCCTCGCAGAGCAACATCTCCATCGCCCCGAGTATCAGCCGCCCCGAAACCTCGCACATCGCCCCCACGGGAAAAGTCACAAAACCGGAAGACTCGCCTCTGGGAGCATAAACCAAACGCAAGTGAGACCCGTTACAGAGCAAACCCACAGGTATCTCGGTCTCCCGCAACAACCGCTCAAAGCGAGCTTGAGGCGATGCCTGCCAGCGTCGGGAGTTCTCCACTTCGGAACTGACAGCATCCATCTCCTCTCCCAGGGGCAAAATTTGCACTAACATTATCCAGTTATCCCCGTCTGGAGTAGGAACCCCATAAGTCGGTTTGAGAGTTTCGCCATATTCCGGCAAAGGGACGCTCAGTTCTGGGGGCAGTTCGTTTTGCGGTATCAAGTCCTCCGGTTCCCAGTTAAGGATCTCCGTTGCGAACTCGACAAAATCAGTTATTGCCGGAGGTCCGTCCGTTTCCGTTGGGGCCGCGAGTTCTTGTAAATCTTGTTGCAGTTCGATAACATCGCGGTTAACGCAGACCCCCGCCTTCGTCAAAGCAGGAGGCGACACCACAAGTCCGGTCGGTTGGAGAAGTCCCAACCATTGTTTGTGTTGAAATAGTTCTCGGTCCATAATTAACAATTAACAATT
>CAZSTZ010000161.1:2457-3817 GCA_964609515.1 uncultured bacterium
AACACTTTCATAATACACCTTTTCCTTTTTATAATAGCTAGACTTGCTATTAACGCGAGCGAGGTGATTTTTAACCCTTTCCGTCCTGACTATTTCAGCCGCGAAACCTTTGCCGACGGCAAATTCACAATAAATCTTTGCCAGAGGTATTTCTAAATCTTTAAAATAGGAATTTTGAACCACAATTAATCCTTTACCTCCTGGTTTAAGAACCCTTTTAATTTCAGCCAAAGCCTTATCTAAATCCATACAGTATTGAACGATATTTTTCCAATAATAAGATTTAGCTGCTTTAGTGGGATGTTGTTTGATAGAATCGAGCAGAAAATTACAAGTAGGGCCCCAACTTTCTTTCTGGTATTTTTCCCCTTTAGTAATCACCGGCGCCCCCATTGTTTGATGTCTGACGCGAGAAAGCAAATCTTCGCCCCCCAATAAATAGATTTCTGGCATAGTCGAGATGGCATAATCAATGCGAGTTAAATATGGAGGAGAAGCGATTATAGCATCTACAGACTCCCGAGGCAAAGGCATATTTCTAGCATCCCCTTCTAAAGAAAAATGAGGGATAATTTCATTTTTCACAGCATAGAAATCTCTGATATCTCTTAACATTTTAACTGCATTGGTGCGAATTTCTTCAAACAATTGTTGGGGATAAAGCGTTACTTTGTTATCATTTTTAGCAATCCAAGTTGGGTTAGAGCCTGGTTTTAATCCTGACAATTTTCTCAAAGAAACAAAAATTACCGAGAGATAAAAAGCACGAATTGGGTTAATAGTTTCCAATTTTTTCCAGCTTTTATTAACTGGTATAACCTCAACAACAGAACGAATTAATCTAGCCGTTTCCGGTGCAAATATCTGATTTAAAGGCTCCTCATTATTGAAGGAAGAAAGAGGGACAATAAAATCTTTTATTGTTGCCAAAAAATCGACGATTTCTGACTCTTTGGAAAGAACTTGAAAAGACTTAGCAGCAGCAAAAATTGCCATAACTGGGTTAATATCCAAACAAATAGAAGGAATGCCAATTTTTGCTGCTACTATGCCAGTAGTCCCGCTGCCCCCCCAAGGGTCTAATAAAAGCCAGTTGCGATCGCATCCCAAATATCGAATTGCGCTTTCCACAAACGCCTCCGAATAACCGGCATAATAGGGATGCCATCCATGCAGCCCCGTTTTTTCAACAGCAGTTCTTTTAGCACTGCATAGAGATAAACTAGAGTTATCTAGTTCTAAATCAAGAGTTAATTGTTTAGTCATTACTTTTTTTTAATCCAAGAGTTCCTACGAGCATATCGGCAACATTAGCAATAGATGATTCAGTTTCACCTGCGAAAAAAACGCCCTCTATATC
>CAZSTZ010000161.1:3917-15726 GCA_964609515.1 uncultured bacterium
CAACATTAGCAATAGATGATTCAGTTTCACCTGCGAAAAAAACGCCCTCTATATCCTTACTTTGCAATCTATTTTGTAAATTAAGATGTTGATTGGGAAAAGGATAATAAACAACCGCAATAAACCGGCTTTGGGGGTAAGTTTTTTTAAACTTTTGTGCTTTGTTGATGATTTCATCTGCTCTTTTATGAATATCGCGCTGAGATTCTATCCTCTTGATGTCTATAGCAATGTCTATGTTTTCGCCTTTAGCAGGACAAGCCGCATCTATTTCAAATTGCTCTCCGTCGCATTCAAACTTTCTTTTTTTAAACCTCTGAGAAGATGCTTTATTAATAGATAAAGTCACCGTTTTTTCCCAATTTCCTTTTCTCGCCCGCATTTCCTTATCAGTCCAAAAAAACCGATCCAGTTCCATCAAAGCAGGAACGGCGATCGCTGGTGGAAGTAAAGGTTTGATGTACCCCGCCAATAGCGCAGCATGAGTCTCGGAAATTTTTTCCGAATATGTATTGAGGTCAAACCCCAAATCTCGTTTAACTGCACGTTGGGCTACATTTACACAGCAAAGAGTAGGCTTTATAATAATTGGATATTTGACAAATGCCGCCGCCAACTCTTCAGCGTTCAAGTCGCCAAAAACAATAAAGGGCACTTCTTGGTAAGTGATGACTTTCTCATAAGCTTCTATGAGAGAGTCTTCTAGTTTTTTAATCCGTTCTGGGGATGGTTGACACTCGGCAACCTGCTCTTGATGGCTGCTATATTCCTTTTCGTTCATAGTTTTGTTAGTTGTTAGTTGTTAGTTGTTAGTTGTTAGTTGTTAGACTAAACACAAAAATCTGTAGGGGTAAAGCATTCGGGCGATAAGTTTTTAGAAAAACCGTTAAATTATATGTCCGAATGCTTTACCCCCTCCCACCGTTAACCTTTCTGTTATTAAGAATTGTTGGTTGGTGACAGGAGACCTAAGAAACCTGGTTTCTGGTGGTATGACATTAGTATCTAGTCCTTTCACAGCGACTCTCCCGCACCCTTGGCGATCGCTTGGTCCATTTCTTCTAAAGAAACGGTTTTTCTATCTGCTTGGTAAAGCATCCCAGATAATTCTCGCAGGTCAGCCGTTGGCGATTTTTCTAATGTTGACTTTGGCAATTTTTGGCTTTCTAACTCTAACTGGAGACGTTGCAAAGCTGCCATAACCAGTTGGTTTTTATCCTGAAAGCCGTATTCTCGATAGCGATCGAGAAATTGAGCTTGCTCCTTGTTTAAATGAAACTTTTGTTCTTGAAACACAGCAGTTTTTTAGAAATAATTAAAAACGACCCTAGCTATTATACAGCAACCGGCTTAAACTAACAACATTTCATTTCCAGACAGACGAGGGCAGAAATTGTAAGATGCGCGATGCTACTACTGAGATTTAAGAAACCCGGTAACTAATGCGAAACCTGGTTTCTGGAGCCGCTAACAATAGGTTTGAGAAACCAGGTTTTTTCAAAAAACCTGGTTTCTGGACCCACCAACAACCCATCCGCTACATCCGCTTCAACATCCGCTGCTAACCAATTAACTACTCGTCGGCCAAAGATAAACCAACCCCACCGGTTCCACTCGGCGAGTTTTCACCTGGTAACTTGCCTCAATGCGGACCGGTTCCGTTTCTATTTCTCCCTCCAAAAGTTGCAAACGTTTTATCCAGTAGCGGCGATCGCTATCTATCTGCTCCCGTTCCTCCTTATTAAATAAGTCAAGCTTCAGTTGCACCGCCCCAGTCTCCTCGTGTTGTTCCAAAATATCCCGCCGCTGCTGTTCCAACACCCGTTTCATCTCTTCCCCCTCCTTCCGACCTCGGGCAGTCAACTTCTTCTCTGCCCTTTCCGCCAAAACCTCCGCCCGCTTCTCCAAGTGGGGCACCAACTCGGCGACATCTCGTAGAACAGGCATCTTGCCTGTTAACAACTCCGCCTTAACCCTCTCTGGAACCTCCCGCAACCGCGACTCTCCCAAAGAAACCTCCAACAACCGCAAAACCTCATCCTTCTTTCCTTCCCCCAAAGGCTTTAACTTTTTCCGACCCCGAGTTAGGGGCGACTCCCACTCCGCCGCCACCGCCACTATTTCATCGTGAAGGCGAGAAGCGCCCTCCCCATAAAGCGACAACCGACCCAAAGCGATAACCTGCTTTACTGGGTTATCCGTCAAACAGACACAAGCGCGACTCATCTCGTCGTGCAAAAAACCCTGAGCCAAAAACCGCCCCAAAAGTCGCTGTACCAGTCGATGTTCCAAATGCAAATGCACCACCTCCCCATCCAACGAACCCGGTTCGCTAAACACCACCGGACGGATGGCAGCCTCCCGCCGCCACTCCCAGGGTTTTTGTCCCCGTTGCCGTGGCGTCCGCAAACTATCCAAAGTCACCGCCCAACTAGGATCCGCCGCCGCCCGTCCGTCCAAACCCGGCAGCAACCATCGGGCCCCTGCCGAGTCCTCAACTGCCCCATTGGGATCCTCCGCTTGCAGCGCCTCGCCCCCCAACAGTTCCAGAGACGCACTCAGGGCATCTCGGAAATGGTCCTGGTTCAAGTTCAACCATGCTTGAGAAGCTGCAAGCATTTCTTGGAGCTCCTTTATTTGTTTTGCCAAAGCTTTACTCCCTTCTGGCAGTTCCAACTCTTCGCGAATAACCCGTTGTTTGTCGTCCGCCTCCGCTTCCTCTCCATCCAGGGACTCCGCCGAGGTTTTCAGTTTGGCTAAATTTCCCTTAACAATGCCTCCCGCCAGAAGACTGCCGACCTTCTTTTCTATTACTGGTGTCAGACTGCCGAGCTCCCGATGAATGGTTGCGGTTTTTTTCAGCAATACATCTAAAACCTGGTCTTCCGTCCTCTGGGGCAGGAGGAAATAATAACAGTAAACTACTCGTTCCCGTTGCAACTTCCGGTCGATGCGTCCGTTGCGCTGTTCCATCCGACTCGGGTTCCAGGGAATATCGAAATGGAACAGATGGGAACAATAGTTCTGGAGGTTAACGCCCTCTCTGGCGGCGTCGGTAGCGATGAGGATCCGGAGGGGGTGTTTTTGGGGGTCTGCGTTAAAAGCGTTTTTGATTTCTTGGCGCTTCTCCTCTCCCATGCCCCCGTGAAAGGTGCCGATGCGTTCGTTTGCCCGGTCGGAATGAGCGATCGCCTCCGATAACCGTTCCACCAAATAGCGTTTAGTGTCGGTATATTCAGTAAATATCAAAACCCGACGGTCCAACCATTGCGCCCCCGGTTCTCCCAAGTTGGGGCAGAGATGCTCTCGCAACCACTCCGTTAAATATTGACAGCGAGGATCCGGTAGATAGCGGGCCGCGTTAGCGATATCGGTCATAGTTTCCAGCAGTTCCAACTCCCGCCGAGTTACGCCGATACCGGTTTGGCGAGTCGCCGCCGCCATCACCGCGTCCGTCTCCGCCTCGACGTCTGCTTCTGGGAGTTCGGCGCGATCGTCGTCGCCACCGGGAGACTCTCCGAGTAGGTTGAGGTTAGAGGGCGAATGCTCTTTCTGTTTTTCCGCCTCTTTTTCGACAGCCATCCGATGCACTTTTAAAGTACGAGCGAAAGCCTCGATAGAAGAGAGGAGGCGTTTTTGGAGATTGATAACTACCAGCAGCGCCATTTTCTGACGCGATCGCGATTCGCCCTTAAGCCGTTTCTCCCGAAGTTCCCGATATTCCTGCAACAGTTCCGACAGTTGAAGTTCTGGGGCGTCGGCGGGGAGGTTGTCAATTTCCACCGGCACCAGTTCCCGTCGGGGAAAGTCGCTAATACCGATACCGCGCAAGTCTCGCTTGAGTCGGCGAACCATGACCGCATCCAGCAAAGAGCGATCGCGCACCGGCACCCCCCGACAGAACCGCTGGGGGTCGAGTATTTCCAGCAGGGCCGCGAAACTATTAGAATGTCCGTTGTGAGGAGTAGCCGATAAAAATAACTTATGTTCAAACTTAGGAGCGATATCGCGTAAAGTGCGCG
Organism: uncultured bacterium; assembly: GCA_964609515.1. Classification (GTDB taxonomy): domain Bacteria; phylum Cyanobacteriota; class Cyanobacteriia; order Cyanobacteriales; family Microcoleaceae; genus CALKCV01. The sequence goes on from CAZSTZ010000161.1 coordinate 7,940, forward strand.
TAAGTTGAGAATCGGTAGCATATTGAGAGGAAGTAGCCGGCGCTCCGTGGTGTGCCTCGTCCAAAATAAACATCGAACCGGCGCTAAATTCCCCTAACCAATCTCGCAAAGGAGCCGCGTAAGATTCATCGCGGAGCAAAGCATGAGAAATAATAAAGCGTGTATGAGTCGTCCAGGGATTAATGCCATAGCCTCGTTGCAAGCGCATTTCGGCAAAGAATTTTCTATCTAAAATAATGAAAGTCAAACCAAACCTATTTTCCATTTCTTCCTGCCATTGTTGCACCACCGAAGGAGGGGCGGAAATAACAACCCGTTTGACCTTTTGCCGCATCAACATTTCCCGCAAAATCAACCCCGCCTCGATAGTTTTTCCCAAACCCACATCGTCGGCAATAAACAAAGAAACTCGGGGCATTTGGAGAGCTTTTCTTAGAGGTTCCAGTTGATAAGTTTTAACCTCAATTCCCGCCCGATAAGGTGCTTGGAATATTTTAGATTCTGTAGAAGTAACGCAATTCCACTGCAAGGCATGAAAATAAGCAGAAAATAACTTGCCTTGGTCGAAACCTTTATAAGCGATGGTTTCCCAATTATTTTTGCCGATAGCTTCGGCATCGATTTCGCGCTCCCAGAGTACCTCTAATTTTTCTCCGAGAGCGTCATCTTCCAAACAAGAAAGAGTGACTAAAGTATCTAGGTTTTGATGTTTTGACGGCGCGACTTCTTCGACTAGATATTGTCTGGTTCTAACCTTAACAATTTGTCCTGTTTCTAATTTTTGGTTCATGGTTTTTTAGGGAATGGGGAATGGGGAATGGGGAATGGGGAATGGGGAATGGGAACTGCCCCTTGACATAAGCTAGCTTTTGATGGTTAATTAGTTTATCATGTTTTGGTTAATTGTTAATTGTCAATTGTTAATTGTTAATTGTTATGAACCAAGAAACGCGAGACTTTTTAGAAAAAGCCGCTAGCTCCAAAAAACCGCCTCTTAGTTCCCAAACTCCCCAACAGGCGCGGGGACTGAATAAGGTATTTATTAACCTCTCTCACCCAAAGGAAACTGTCGCTAAGGTCGAAAACCGGACTATTCCCGGACCTGGGGGGGAACTGCCGGTGCGCGTTTACACCCCAGAAGGAGCGGGACCGTTTCCGGTTTTAGTATATTTCCACGGTGGGGGTTACGTCATCGGTAACTTAGAAATGGTAGATAGTATATGCCAAACCTTAACTAACGGTGCGGAATGCGTCGTAGTATCCGTAGAATATCGGCTGGCACCGGAACATAAATTCCCGGCAGCGATAGAGGACGGTTACGCGGCAACTTTGTGGGTGGCGGAAAATGCGGCGGTTATTAATGGGGATGTGAGTCGCATCGCTGTAGGTGGAGAAAGTGCGGGGGGGAATTTGGCGGCGGTGGTAGCTTTAATGGCACGCGATCGCCTCCAACCTCCTTTAGTTTATCAACTATTAATCTATCCTATCGCCCACCATAGCTCGCTATCTACCGAATCTCGCCGACTCTATGGAGAAAACTATTTTTTAACAACAGATACTATCGCCTGGTTTGCCCAACAATATTTACCCGCAGGGGAAGACGGTAAAAATGCTTATATTTCTCCTTTATTAGCAGAAGATGTAACAAACCTACCCCCAGGATTAATAATTACCGCAGAATACGACCCCTTGCGAGACGAGGGGGAAGCTTATGGCGATCGCCTCCAAAAGGCCGGGGCGGCAGTGAAGGTTTCCCGCTACCCGGACACCATCCACGGTTTTATTAACTTGGCAGGGATGCTGACTTTGGGGCAACAGGCATTAAAAGAGGCAGCCTCCGAGTTAAAAGCCGTTCTGTGGTAGAATCCTGTTTGAACGGATACGGTGCATCTCATAAATTAACAATTGACCATTGACAATTAACTATTAGCACCTAATGGAGAAACTAAGATGATTAAAGTATTTGTTTCCGGCTGTTATGATATTCTTCATGCCGGTCATATCGACTTTTTCGAGCAGGCAAAAGCCCTGGGAGATTATTTAATAGTCTGCTTTGCCAGCGACAAAGTTTTAATAAAATACAAAAATCGAAAATCCTCCCTACCAGAAGCGCACAAACGAAAAATTTTAGCATCTCTGCGGGTGGTAGATAAAGTCGTAATGGGGAAAAATGTAGAAAGAGAAGGATTAGACTTTTACGAATGTTTTCTAGCAGAAAAACCGGATATTCTAGCAGTAACTCAAGACGATAAATACGAGCAGGAGAAGCGAAAACTGTGCGCCGAAATCGGCTGTCAATACGTTATTTTGCCCAAAACTCCCAACCCCGAATTTCTTTCTACCAGTAAAATAGTTAGCAGAATGAAATGCCCCACGGAACTTCCTTTAAGAGTTGATTTTGCAGGAGGTTGGTTAGACGTTCCTCGATACGCGAGGCAAGATGGTTTTATTGTTAATTGCGCGATAACTCCTAAAGTTAGTTTGGCAAATTGGACTTATGAAATGGGCAGCGGTTTGGGAGGTTCGGCAGCCCGGGCTATTTTAAAAGGAAAACCAGAGGTCTATTCGGAAATAGAAATGGGGGTTGGTTGGCAAGATCCGGCAATCATACTCGAAACAGGTTTATGCGTTTGGAAAAGCGGCAAAACGCCCCATTTAGAAATAAAAAGAGACCCAGAAACCTTAAAAGGAAATATGGCGGTATTCTGGACTGGAGAGTCTCATAGTACTGCTTCTTATTCAGATAAAAAACGAGATTATCTAGCAATTTCAACGGCGGGAAAAACAGCAAGAGATGGGGTCTTAACTAACGATTTAAACTTAATAGCTAAAGCCGTAGATCTGAGCTATCAATTGCAGTTAAACGAAGCCATGATAAAACTGCCAGATGTAGAAACCAGTATTGCTAAAAAATATTGCGGTGGGGGTAACGGCGGTTACGCGCTTTATTTATTTAGCGATCGCTCCCACCGCGATGAATTTGTCGCCAATAGCGTCCGGGCAATGGCGGTAGAACCCTACATTAATTAGGGAATAGGGAATAGGGAATAGGGAATAGGGAATGGGGAATTGTTAATTGTTAATTGTTAATTGTTAATTGCTAGCTTGCCCAAGCGAATTTTCGTATCCGTATATTGGGGAGTCCAACCTTCTGTGGAAGTAAAATAACGGACGGCTTTAACCCGTTTTTGAGCTGTCAAATAAAACCAATGTTCCGTATTAGCTGGAACGTTAATATATTCCTCAGCTTCCACAGTTAATTCTACCTGAGAACCGTCGGGACGAACGAAACCAAAAATGCCATCCCCCGCCACGATATAACGAACTTCATCATCGGCGTGGGTGTGGCATTTATCGAACTTAGAAAGCATGGCATCCAGGTTAGGAATAGCTGGATGAATGGCAATTAAATCTCGGGTTTGATAGCCTGCCTTTGCTTTTAGTTCTTCAAAATAGCCATCTAAAGCCTGTAATATTTTCTCTTTTTCCTCATCGCTGAGAACATCTTTTGCTAATAGCTGCCGGACTTCAGAATCTTCTCCCACCGGCCAACGATTTAGCTCTATTTTTAAAGCCGAAAGCTCCCGACTAATATCCTTTAAATCCGTGTAAGTAGTCCCATTTTCCAATTGCAAAACAGCCATTTAAAGCCTCCTATTTTCTAGTTAAAAAAATCCCTATTCCCCATTCCCTATTCCCCATTCCCTAATTTTCTAAACTTATAAGGTCGTTCTTGAGCGCCCCAAACTAAATTTCCTTCGGCATCAAAACCCCTGTCTAAAGTATCCATGCCTGCCGCATTTAACTTAATAGTATTAGTAATAGTAACGGCACCTCTAAAATTAGTGGGGCAGCCTCCAGATTGAGTATTTCCCAGATAACCATTACCATTTTCCATCGGTTCGAGAAAAACGCTACAATGCTTTGGTTCCATAAGGCTCAATTGGCTCCTCCGTTCGGCCTCCGGTTTCTGGCAAAAGCCAACCCAAGCTTGAGAGTCCAAAGGCTTAAAACTGGCAGACTCTACCTGTTGACCGTCCTCAGAAAGGGCCAACCTCAGAAATCTTTGCCGATAGGGGGCCCCGAGATTGGCAGACATGGCCTGTTCTTGATAAAGATAGATGGTCTGGGCATCCTGAGAGTCTGCCAGTCTAACCTTGCAAGTAGTCATCCTAACATCCGGTGCGTCGGGGACGGCCTTTGCTTGAGCCGAAGTATCCATCACCCCCACCAGATAAGATGCCACTTCTTCGACTTGTTGGGGCATCGTCGAGACGGGGGGCGCGACGCAAGCAGTTAAAATAGTAGTAGTTAGTAAAGAGGCGATCGCTCCTCTGCCTTTATCAATCATTTTGTTAATTCTTAATTGTCAATTGTTAATTATTAATTATTACCATGCCTAGTTATCCAGGAATTTCTAGCGAAGCTTTTCGCCACCCCTTAGACCGACAAGCTGAAGATGCCTTGCGCAGCGTGCCGGGATTTGACATAGTAGCTAGTAAATTTGTCGAATTTATCTACGAACGCCCCCAATTTGTCTATTTAATGGGCAATAGCATCCAAGTGGGGCCTCGTCAATATGCTAGCATTTATCAATTATTTAGAACTGCAGTCCGAGATTTAGACGTAACCTGCGAACCTAATTTGTTTGTTTCCCAAAACCCTCAAGTTAACAGCTTTTCTCTGGGGAAAGAGCAACCAATTATTGTTATAAATACCGGTTTATTAGACCTAGCTAACGAAGCAGAGTTGCGGACTGTGTTGGCTCACGAATTGGGACATATTAAATGCGGCCATCCAGTTTTAAATATGATGGCTATTTGGGCCATGGGAGTCGCTTCGGCCATCGGCGAAATGACTTTTGGCCTGGGTAATTTGGTCAGCAGCGGTTTGATTTATGCCTTCTACGAGTGGCGGCGAAAGGCCGAACTGTCGGCGGATCGGGCAGCTTTATTAGCCACCGACGACCTCAATTTGGTCATGCAAACGATGATGAAGTTGGCAGGAGTTAGCGGTAAGTATCTCAACGAATGCAGCTTGCAAGAGTTTATCCGCCAGTCGGACAATTATCAAGATTTGGACCGGGACGGTTTAAATCAGGTTTATAAGTTTTTCCTTTATAATGGTGGCCTGGGGGCGATGTTGAGCCATCCTTTCCCGGTGGAACGCTTGCGTTATTTACGAGATTGGGCCAATTCCGAGGAATATCGCCAAATTCGGGCGGGCAATTACAAACAGGCCGTGGCGGAGGGCGCTGTTGACGTAGAGGCAGGCTCCCCCTCAAAGGCAGCGGAGGTGGAGGCTTTGCGACGCCAGATAGAAGAGTTGCAGCGAGAAATTAATCGCAAGAAGTCGGAATAGGTCTTTTGGGGACTGAAGAAATAAATTATTGGCAATGGAGCGTGGGTAGTTGCTAATTGTTTGATTATCTATTACCGATTACCCATTACCCATTACCTATTACCTATTAAAACAACTATCTAATTGAGACTTATGATAAAAGACAGTAAATCTAACGGAAACATAAATGGTTTTTTGGGGGGTGGGGCGATCGCTCTTGCAATTTTGGCAGGGGTGATGGGAATGACAAACCCTCCCAGAAGCGAATACATTCACTATGCCTCGGACCATTTATCGGAAGAACTGAAAAAAAGCCAGTGTAAAGAGTCGAAAGTGCCAGAATTTTTGCGAGACTTGTCTGGGGATCTGGTTGACTTTTGCGAAACGGCGATCGGTGCTTCTAGAGGTGCCATGAAAGGTTATCTGGATAATTCTACTAAACGTCGAAACGCCCTAATCTTTAGTCTTTATACGACAGAATTATTCGGACGTAGATATCAAACCCTTGGCGCTTTTGGTAATTTCTTAACTTTTTCTGCGGAAGATATAAAGGAGAAGTAATACCGAGATCGGAAACCCGGTTTTGCCAAAAAACCGGGTTTCTTTAAGCCTTCGCCAAAAATCCCTCTCTACAGAACTAGAGAGGGATTTTTTTTTAGGGGAAATCGTTCTTCGCGATCGCTACGAACTTCCTACAATTGAGGATCCCTGATTTGGAAGCTCTCAGCGGTTAGCTCGGGGTTGCCAGTGAGGGTGGCGAATTGACCGCCGTCGCCAAAACCGGGCGCGCTGCCGTTTTCGTTATAGTACAAGCTGCCGTTGCTGCTGTTGTAAACGATGAAGGCATCCGAGGTTCGGGCCGCCCCGTTGTTGGTAACGACTTCAAACTCCGCATCCACGCTGAAACCGATACCGTTTTCGCTGGTAATAGCGGTGAAGGTGCGGGTATCCAAGAGAATTAAATCTCCCTGCTCTACGGAGAAGTCGGTTATTTCATCCACGCCCACGCTTTGGGTGGTAAAGGTTTCGTTGGTGTTGAAAATAAACCGGTCTAAACCCGCGCCGCCGGTGAGAACGTCGTTGCCCGCGTTACCGTTGAGGCGATCGCGACCGGTCCCACCTTCTAAGGTATCGTTGCCGTCACCTCCTAGCAAGTGGTCGTTACCGCCCTGGCCGAACATGACATCGTTGCCGGTGACACCAAACATTAAGTCGTTGCCAGAACCGCCGATGAGGGTATCGTTGCCGTCGTTACCGGCGATGCGATCGTTACCAGCTTCGCCGTTAATGGAGTCGTTGCCCCGACCGCCACGCAAGATATCGGCGCCATCGCGACCCAAGATGGTATCGTTGCCCTCTAAACCGTTGAGAATGTCGTTGGCGGGAGTGCCGGAGATGATATCGTTACCACTGCCCGCCGCTACCGAGTTGACAAAGGTAAAGTTTTGAGCGCGGAGATTGACCTGGGAGGAGAAGTTCGCTACGATATTGACTGCGTTATTTTGCACGAATGCCAACACGGTATTGCCTTCGGTGTTGGTATAGCTGGCAAAGAAGGCATTCCGCCGAGTATTTATCTCTTCCAGTCGCGCTTGGAACTCTTCCACCGAAGCAAATTGTTGCTGCCGGAACGCTAACAGACTGGCATTGCCGACGTTGCGAGTTGAACGGTTGACAACTTGCTGGGTGAATTGTCCGTTGCTGATGTTGGCAAAGGCCGCCGAGTTGAACTGGAGGATGTCTTGACGGACGTTAAAATCGATAATGGTGCTGGTTTCGGCGAAACCATTAAAGGCAATTTTATCAACGCCGTTAGTGCAAGTTACTTCCCCACCGCCTTCGGTGCTAATAGTATTGCTAAAGCGGAAGTTCTCCACGTTCAGATTTACTTCCGACGAGAAGTTGCTCACAACCCGGGTTTCGCTGTTGCGAGAGAATACCAGAACGGTTTGACCTTCCGAACTGACGAAGGAGGCAAACACGCCCCGGGAGCCCAGACTGAATTGTGACAGTCGCTCGATGAATGCTTCTAGGGAAGCGAACTCCTGCTCGAATACTAACAGACTGCTATTATTCCGAATGGTGGTAGTTGATTCGGTAACAGTCTCGCTGCGGAAGTTCTGGACGTTGACGTTGCTAAAGAAAGAGGAGTTTAACTCTAATTTGTCAACTTCAACGTTGAAGTCACGAATGGTAGTTTGCGTCTCTTCAATGGAATCGATCGTGATGGTATCGCGACCCTCGCTGTCAGTAACAACTCCAGCGTTACCGGTTACGATAACGTTATCGCCGATTTCGTCGTCTTCCCCATCTTCACCATCTTCGTCGTCGTCTTCCCCATCTTCACCATCTTCGCCGCCGTCGTCTTCGCCATCTTCACCATCTTCGCCGCCGTCGGTTTCGCCGTCGTCGTCGGTTTCGCCGTCGTCGTCGGTTTCGCCGTCGTC
>CAZSTZ010000162.1:0-4413 GCA_964609515.1 uncultured bacterium
AACTACGACTAAAGTCGTTACTACGAACTACGACTAAAGTCGTTACTACGAACTTTTTAACTCCCCCGCCAGAAACCCGGTAATTTCGGCAAAACCGGGTTTCTTAAATGTAAACAAGCAATAAAAAATTAACAAGATGAACCAAACTCTAGTAATTGAAATACCAGAAAAATTGCAGCAGCAATTATTAGCTAAAGCCAACACTTTAAATGTGTCTTTAGAAACTCTAGTTTTGCAGTCTTTAACAGAATTAGCTAGCTCGCCGCCAGCAAGAAATAAAGCCGAAGACTTTGACCCAATATTGCCTTTATTGGGTACTTTAAAAACAGAGGTAAACGACGTGGCAGAAAACCACGATAAATATATAGGCGAAGCTTTATTAAAGGAAATTGAAAGTGGAGAATAAAGTTTTTGTAGATACTGCCGGATGGGCTAATTTATTTGTTTCTACTCAACCTTATCATTCTCAGGCAAGAGAATGGTTTTATCGAGCCCGCCAGCAACAAATAGAAATGGTAACAACTAATTATGTTGTTGCCGAATTAGTAGCTTTGTTAAATAGTCCCCTGCGCGTCTCTCGTTCCCAACTATTTCAATATGTGGACTCAATTAGAGCTGCAAATTATCTTACACTAACGTACATAGATGCCGCGATTGAGACGCAAGCATGGAATCTTTTGAAAAGGCGATCGGATAAAAGCTGGTCTTTAGTGGATGCCACTTCTTTTGTAATTATGCAGCAACTAAATTTACAGGAAGCACTGACAACAGACCGTCATTTCGAGCAAGCTGGATTTGTTCGCTTGCTTAAGTAAATTTAACTCCCCCACTAGAAACCCGGTTTTTTCAAAAAACCGGGTTTCTTAAATCTTCCAATTGTTATAATTAGAAATTAGAAAAAACCACAGTGGAGGTAATTATGAACGAAACTATAACTCTTGCTTCCCACGAATATCCAGATACCAGCCAAATGATATTAGAGGACGACGCTCCTGTGGATAGTTTTATTAATGAAAAACAACAACGCCTGCTGGCAACTGTTTTTTATAGCGGTGCAGATACGGGCATCAAAGTTCCTTTTGTCGCCGCAGCTAATGTCGGTTTATTTCCCCATGTCCGACATAAGGGCATCGTACCAGATGCTTTTTTGAGTTTGAATATTGAAGCCGGCGAACAATGGTTAGAACGAAACGTCCGTTCTTATTTATTCTGGGAATTTGGCAAGGCCCCAGATGTGGTAATTGAAGTAGTTTCTCCTACTCCTGGAAACGAATTAGGTAGTAAGTTAACAGACTACGCGAAACTGGGAGTTCCTTATTATGTTGTCTTCGACCCCTTGCATAAATTAGGAGAAAAAGTCTTGCGAGTATTTCAGCTTGAAGCAGGTAATTACGTTGCCAAAAACGATGCTTGGTTTCCTTCTATTAATTTAGGATTAACTTTGTGGAAAGGTTCGTTTGAAAACTCTAATTATACCTGGTTGCGCTGGTGTTATGCCGATGGAACTGTGGTTCCTACTGGAGACGAATTAGCAGTACAAAAAAATGCTGAAATTTCTCAAAAAGATGCCAAGATTTCGGAACAAGACGCTCAATTAAAACAGATGTCTTTGATGGCAATTGAAATGGGATTAAAACTGAAGTTTCCAGAAGAAAGCGAGGAGGTTTTTTCGGAAGTTTCGACGATTAACGATTTGGATGTTTTGAGGGCGATCGCTTCTCAACTTGCCAATATTACTTCTGTTGCCGAACTTCGACAAATTTATGCTGATGGTTTGAACTCGTAATTTGTCTGCCAGAAACCGGGTTTTTCTAATAACTCCCCCGCCAGAAACCAGGTTTTTTCAAAAAACCTGGTTTCTTACATCTCTATCGCGCTCCGCGATTACTACGAACTATTTAACTCCCCCGCCAGAAACCCGGTTTCTTAAATCTCGGGTTTCTTAAATCTCCCAATTGCTATAATTAGAAAAAACCACAGTGGAGGTAATTATGACCGAAACTATAACTCTTGCTTCCCACGAATATCCAGATACCAGCCAAATGATTTTAGAGGACGATGCTCCTGTGGATAGTTTTATTAATGAAAAGCAACAACGCCTGCTGGCAACTGTTTTTTATAGCGGTGCAGATACGGGCATCAAAGTTCCTTTTGTCGCCGCAGCTAATGTCGGTTTATTTCCCCATGTCCGACATAAGGGCATCGTACCAGATGCTTTTTTGAGTTTGAATATTGAAGCCGGCGAACAATGGTTAGAACGAAACGTCCGTTCTTATTTATTCTGGGAATTTGGCAAGGCCCCAGATGTGGTAATTGAAGTAGTTTCTCCTACTCCTGGAAACGAATTAGGTAGTAAGTTAACAGACTACGCGAAACTGGGAGTTCCTTATTATGTTGTCTTCGACCCCTTGCATAAATTAGGAGAAAAAGTCTTGCGAGTATTTCAGCTTGAAGCAGGTAATTACGTTGCCAAAAACGATGCTTGGTTTCCTTCTATTAATTTAGGATTAACTTTGTGGAAAGGTTCGTTTGAAAACTCTAATTATACCTGGTTGCGCTGGTGTTATGCCGATGGAACTGTGGTTCCTACTGGAGACGAATTAGCAGTACAAAAAAATGCTGAAATTTCTCAAAAAGATGCCAAGATTTCGGAACAAGACGCTCAATTAAAACAGATGTCTTTGATGGCAATTGAAATGGGATTAAAACTGAAGTTTCCAGAAGAAAGCGAGGAGGTTTTTTCGGAAGTTTCGACGATTAACGATTTGGATGTTTTGAGGGCGATCGCTTCTCAACTTGCCAATATTACTTCTGTTGCCGAACTTCGACAAATTTATGCCGATAGTTTGAACTCGTAATTTGCCTCCCAGAAACCGGGTTTTTCTAATAACTCTCCCGCCAGAAACCAGGTTTTTTCAAAAAACCTGGTTTCTTACATCTCTATCGCTAAAGCGATTACTACGAACTACGACTAAAGTCGTTACTACGAACTAATTAAACTTCGTAATCTAAAGCTAGAACTTCTGCTGCAATGGGTTTGATTAAGTTTTGAACTACTTCTTGATGGGCGGGGTGAGGTTGATAGACATCCAAAGAAGAGCGATCGCTAAATTTAACTAGCAAACCGTGTTGGAAACCTTGCGCTCTTTCCGAGAAATTTTCCCCGCAGGATATTTCTAATATTTCCGGAATTTTGTCTTTTAATCCTCTCAGGTTTTCCATTACTAGGGCGATCGCCTCTGGGGCAGTCTCTTCTTTCCACTTAAATAAAACTATGTGGACTATCATTTTTTTAGTTCCTTCTCAGTCTTACAAAACCATTATCTTAACACGCCCCATCGCCCCATTTCCTAACTCCTGAAAACCACTAAAATTGTCCCTGAAATTGTCCCTCAAGTGGCCATTTTTTCGGCCAAAAATTTTTTTTGCTAACCCCTTGACAAAGGAAAATTTTTTTGTTACTCTTAAGTTATCAGGGGGAACTCGCCTATACGCTTGATTTTTTAATCAAGGCCCCAAAAATAAGGTATTTTCGTCGTTGCGAGAGAAAAAAATTTTTTTTAGCTAACCCCTTGACAGGGGAATTTTTTTTTGTTAGTCTTAAGCTATAAGGGGGAGTTCGCCCCTACGCTTGATTAAAAAATCAAGGTCCAAAAAATAAGGTCGGTAAAGTCAAAAATGGAAGGAAAAATAGGCAGGAAAAAAATCTCCCACGTTATCTACGACCTAGACGGGTTATTGTTAGACACAGAGTCAATCCATGCCAAAGTCAACACAGAATTAACGGCGAGATACGGCAAAATATTTAGCAAAGAAATTAAATGTAAGATAACCGGGAGAAAATCCATAGATTCGGCAAGAGCGATCGTCGAACTATTAGAACTACCGATAAGCGGGGAAGAATACCTAAAACAGCGAAACGCCGAAACCTACAAATTATTTCCCCACGCCCTAGCGATGGCAGGTGCGATGCGTCTCAGCCAACACCTACACCAACAGAAAATCCCCCAAGCAGTAGCCACCAGCTCCTCAACCCAAGCATTTCAATTAAAAACCAGCAACCACCAGGAATGGTTTAGCATCTTCGATCGCATCGTAGTAGGAGACGATCCGGCGATTAAAAAAGGCAAACCCGCCCCCGACATCTTCTTAATAGTCGCCCGCCATCTGGGAGCAAAACCCGAACAATGTTTAGTATTTGAAGACTCCCAAGCAGGAGTAGAAGCAGCAAAAGCGGCAGGAATGTCAGCGATCGCCGTTCCAGATCCCGACATGGATAAAAGATTATTTGCCAAAGCGGATCTGGTACTTAATTCTCTAGTAGAATTTGAACCCGAATTTTGGCAATTACCAGGATTTTTAGAGCCCGCCAAGAAACCCGGTTTTTCTAAAAAACCGGGTTTCTGAGATACC